>ONCI01000001.1 GCA_900316255.1 uncultured Eubacteriales bacterium
GTCCAGCGCATCAGCATGCTGGGCCTGGCCCATGTGGGCGACGGGGTCTATGAGCTGCTGACCAGAACGGAGCTCTGCCGCCAGGGCCATACCGATGTGCAGGAGCTGCACAGGCTCACGGTTGCCCGGGTCCGGGCGGAGGCCCAGGCCAGGGCCGCGGAAAAGCTGCTGCCGCTGCTCACGGAAGAGGAGCTGGCCCTCTATAAGCGGGGGCGGAACACCCATGTGAACTCCGTTCCCCACAACGCCCAACTGGCGGATTACCACGCGGCCACCGGTCTGGAGGCGCTCTTCGGCTGGCTCTACCTGCAGGGCAGGCTGGAGAGGATCGACGAACTGTTTTCTGCCATTACGGAGGAATCATAATGCCGCTGGACGCTGTATGTATTGCCGCTCTGGCCGGGGAATTGAAGGACCGGTTGGAGGGCGGGCGGATCGACAAGGTGCAGCAGCCGGAACGGGATTTGCTGCTGCTCTCGGTGCGGGCAAAGGGCGAGAACCTGTGCCTGCTGCTCAGCGCCGGGACAGGAAGCGCCAGGATCCACGTGACCCGAGCTTCCTATGAAAACCCCAAAGAGGCGCCCATGTTCTGCATGCTGCTGCGCAAGCACCTGGTTGGGGCCAGGATCCTCTCCGTTCGCCAGCCGGACTGGGAGCGGATGCTGATCCTGGAACTGGAGACTCATGACGAGCTGGGCGTCAGCGCCCGGAAGCAGCTGATCGTGGAGATGATCGGCCGCAGCGCCAATGTGAGCCTGGTGGGGGAGGACGGCCGCATCATCGACTGCATGCGCCGGGCGGACTTCGCGGGAGACGCCCTGCGGCGGATGCTGCCGGGCTGCTTTTACCGCCTGCCGCCCAGACAGGAGAGCAAGCTGCCCTTTTTCGAAATCGGGGAGGAGCGGCTGCGGGAGCTGCCGGAGGCCCGGGAGACCCCCATGGACAAGTGGCTGCTGGACCGCTACTCCGGCCTGTCGCCCCTGATCTGCCGGGAGCTTGCCCACCGCTGCGCCGGGGACTGGAGCACCCTGCCCCAGCAGTTGGAGGCCCTGCGGGAGACGGTGAAAGCGGAGGAATGGCAGCCCACCCTGCTGCTGCGGGAGGGGAAAGCCCAGGACTTCAGCTTTATGTCCGTTTCCCAGTACGGGAGGGAAACCGTCTGCCAGGTCTATCCCAGCTTTTCCGAGCTGCTGGACGCTTTTTATACCCAGCGGGATCAGGCGGAGCTGCGCCGCAGAAGGAGCCATGAGCTGACCCGCAGCATCCGCACCGCCAGGGACCGCCTGGCCAGGAAGCTCCTGAATCAAAAGGAAGAGCTGAAGCGGACCGAGGACCGGGAGACGGTGCGTCGGCAGGCGGAGCTCATCACAGCAAACCTCTATCGCCTGAAAAAAGGCGACAGGGTCCTGGTTTGCCAGAACTACTATGAGTCCGATTGCCCGGAGATCAGCATCCCGCTGGACGCGCTGAAAACGCCCCAGCAGAACGCGGCGGCCCTCTTCAAGGAATACAACAAGCTCAAGGGCGCGAGGCTGCATCTCACGGAGCTCATTGAAAAAGGGGAGCAGCAGCTGGACTATCTGAACAGCGTGCTGGAGGAGCTGGACCGGGCCCAGACCGAGCGGGACCTGGGCGAGATCCGCAGGGAGCTCGCGGAAACCGGCTATCTCAAGAAGAGCAGGGCGAAGGAGAAGGACAAGGGCAAGGCCCAGGCGCCGCTGCGCTTCGTGACCGACGACGGCTTTGAGGTGCTGGTGGGCCGGAACAACAGCCAGAACGACGAACTGACCACCCGCATCGCCCGGCGCACCGACTGGTGGCTGCACACCCAGAAGGTCCACGGCAGCCATGTGATCCTGCGCTGCGAGGGGCAGGAGCCCGGCGAAACCGCGCTGGAGCAGGCGGCGGCCCTGGCCGTGACCTACTCCCAGGGCAAGGAGGGCGGCAAGATCCCGGTGGATTACACCATGGTGCGCCACGTGCGCAAGCCCTCCGGCTCCATGCCGGGAAAGGTGATCTACACGGAATATAAGACCATGCTGGCCCAGGGGGACGAAGCGCTGGCAGAACGGCTCAAGCGCCCCTGAGAAGCAGAACCGAAAAAGGAAAGAGCAGGATCCTGTGAAACCTTCACAGGATCCTGCTCTTTTACGTAAGTCTCAAGTCTCAAAACTCAAAACTTTATTCCCAGGTTTTCCAAATCTCCGGGCAGTAGCCCACCGTGGCCTGCTTGCCGTTTCGTACCACCGGGCTCTGGATCAGCTCCGGGATCTCGAAGAGCTTGTCCATCTTGGCCTCGGTGGAGGCAAGATACTGAAACAGGGGATAGTCCTGGTCGTTCTTGTTCACCAGGTTTTCCAGTCCCACCGCGTTTTTCACCGCGTTCAGCTCGCCCCGGCTCATGCCGTAGCGCAGCAGGTCGATATACTGATACTTGATCCGGCGCTCCTTGAACCAGCGCTCGGCCTTTTTGGTATCAAAGCATTTGCTTTTGCCAAAGATCTGGATGTTCATATCATACCTCGGAGATCACCGGCAGGATCATGGGACTGCGCTTGGTGGTCTTGAACAGATAGCCGGAGAGATTGCTCTTCACCCGGGCCTTGATGGTGGTCCAGTCGCGGATGCGCTGGGCCTCGCAGGCGTCAACGGATTCCAAGGTCACGCGCTTGAGCTCCTCCATCATCTCCTCGGCCTCTTTGACGTAGACGAAGCCGCGGGTGATGATCTCGGGATCCGCCAGCAGGCGGTGATCGTAGGAGGAATAGGGGAGGACCACCACGATCATGCCGTCCTCGGCCAGTTTCCGCCGGTCCCGCATGACCACGGTGCCCACCTCACCGATGCCGCCGCTGCCGTCCAGCAGCACAGCGCCGGCGGGGACGCTGTCCTCGCACTTGATGCCCTTCTTGGTGATCTCGATCACGCTGCCGTTTTCGGCGACCACCACGTTCTTCGGCCCCACGCCCATCTCTTTGCCCAGCTCCGCGTGCTTGACCAGCATGCGATACTCGCCGTGGACGGGGATGAAGTACTTGGGCCGGATCAGGGCCAGCATCATCTTGTGCTCTTCCTGGGAGGCGTGGCCGGAGACATGCAGATCGGTGTGCCGGTCGTAGATGACCTCGGCGCCCTTGTGGAACAGCTCGTCAATGACCCGGCTGATGGTGTTCTCGTTGCCGGGAATGGCGGAGGCGGAGATGATGATCCGGTCCTCTCCGTCCACCCGGATCTGCTTGTGCTCGGAAAAAGCCATCCGGTACAGGGCGGACATGGCCTCGCCCTGGCTGCCGGTGGAGATGATGACCACCTGGTCCCGGGGCAGCTTATTCACATGGTCCAGGTCCACCATCACGTTCTGCGGGATGTTCATGTAGCCCAGCTCCGTGGAGACCCGCAGCACGTTTTCCATGCTGCGCCCGGTGATGGCCACCTTGCGCTTGTACTTGGCCGCCACGTCGATGATCTGCTGGAGACGGTGGACGTTGGAGGCAAAGGTGGTGATGATGATGCGCTTTTTGCAGCCAACAAAGAGCCGCTCAAAGCTGGCGCCCACCTTCCGCTCGGAATCGGAATGGCCGGGCTTTTCCACATTGGTGGAATCCATCATCAGGGCCAGCACGCCCTCGTTGCCCAGCTCGCCGAAGCGGGTCAGGTCGATCATGCCGCCGGAAATGGGGGTCACGTCGATCTTGTAGTCTCCGGTGTGGATCACGGTGCCCAGGGGGGTCTTGATGGCCAGAGCCACGGAATCGGGGATCGAGTGGTTCACATGGATGAATTCGATGGTGAAGGCGCCCAGGCGGAATGTGCTTCCGGCCTTCTTCGTGAAGATCTGGGAATTGCGGAGCAGGTCGTGCTCCTCCAGCTTCAGCTCCACCAGCGCCGCTGTGAGAGGCGTGGTGTAAATGGGAACGTCCAGCTCCCGCAGCACATAGGGCACGGCGCCGATATGGTCCTCGTGTCCGTGGGTCAGGATGATGCCGCGGATGCGGGAGGCGTTGTTTTTGAGATAGCTGATGTCCGGCAAGACCACGTCGATACCGTACATGTCTTCATCGGGGAAGCCCATGCCGCAGTCCACAACGATGCTGTCGTTGCCGTACTCCAGCACGGTCATGTTCTTTCCGATCTCACCGAGACCGCCAAGGGGAATGATTTTCAGTTTTTGTACCATTGTAACTCCATTCTTAGGGTAAAATTGCTATGTAATGAAATAGGGGATGAAACAGTATACCCGGATCGGGCCGATCTGATTCACATCTCCGTGCGCCCCTCCAGGGCGCGGTTCAAAGTGGCGTCGTCGGCAAACTCCAGATTGGAGCCCACCGGGATGCCGTAGGCCAGACGGGTGACCTTTACGTCAAAGGGCTTGAGCAGGCGGGAAATGTACATGGCGGTGGCTTCTCCCTCCGTGTCGGGATTCGTTGCCATGATGACCTCATCCACGTCCTCCTCCGCGACCCGGTGCAGCAGCTCCTTGATGCGGATATCCTCCGGCCCCACGTGGCTCATGGGGGAGAGGGCGCCGTGCAGCACGTGATAGGTGCCCTGATACTCGTGACCCCGCTCGATGCTCAGTACGTCCCGGGGCTCGGACACCACGCAGATGGTTCCGTGATCCCGCCGGTCGCTGGCGCAGATGGCGCAGATCTCGCCCTCCGTCAGATTCTGGCAGATACGGCAGCAATGCACGCTCTTGCGGGCGTCCACCACCGCGTCGGCAAAGGAGAGGGCTTCGCTCTCCGGCAGGGAGAGGATATGAAAGGCAAGCCGCTGGGCGCTCTTCCGGCCGATCCCGGGCAGCGAGGCAAACTTATCGATCAGGTTTTCGAGAGAGGCAGGAAAGAAAGACATAAGGCCCTCCAAAATGATCCGGATGATTGAGAAAGAAGCACTCCGCGCTCAAAGCCCGCGGATGGCGCGGATGGCCGCTGCCCGGTCCGCCTTGCGGAAAACGGCGCTGCCGGCCACCAGGACGTTTGCGCCGGCGTCGATGCAGAGGGGCGCGGTTTCAGCGTCCACACCGCCGTCCACCTCCAGCTCGCAGCTGAGGCCCCGCTCCTGGATCCAGCCGCGGAGGGTCCGGATCTTGGGCAGCATATCCGCCATAAAGCGCTGGCCGCCGAAGCCGGGCTCCACCGTCATCACCAGCACCAGATCCACCTGATCCAGCCAGGGGAGCGCGGCCTCTGCCGGGGTGCCGGGCTTCAGGGTGACGCCGGTCTTCACGCCCAGGGCACGCACCTTTTCCAGCGCGGCGGAGATATTCTCCGGGGTGTCCGCCTCCACATGCACGTTCACCAGATCCGCCCCGGCCTTGCAGAACTGCTCCACATAGCGGACGGGACGATCCACCATCAGGTGCGTGTCCAGGAACATGTCGGTGGCTTTGCGCAGGGAGGCCAGCACCGGGATCCCCATGGAGATGTTGGGAACAAATGCCCCGTCCATCACGTCAAAGTGGACATAGTCCGCACCGGCGGCGCGGATATCCTCCACCTCCTGCCCCAGACGGGCAAAATCCGCGGAAAGGATCGAAGGTGCGATCTTGATCATGGTGAGACCTCCATTGAGAGCAGGGCGGCTCAGTTCACCGCGTTTTGACGGGCTATTATACACCAACTCATATTAAAAAAGCAATACTCTTGACGATAAGAAGATTTCGAGATAGAATAGTTCGATAAAACATGGAGGAGTATGACCATGGCGAGAAGAAGAAACTATCGCTCCGGCGTGAGACCTATCTATACCTTCATTCTGTCCTGGCTGTTCCTGTCTGCCTTTATGCCCATGTTCCTGCCGGCGACCTTTCTGGTCAGCCTGGGCCTTGGCGGCGTGCTGACCTATTTCCTGGGCAAGGCCAGCGGAAAGCGGGAGCAGCAGCGGGAGCAGGAGGAGCTGCGCAAGGCCCGGGTGGAAGCTGCCCAGGCCAAGCCCCAGTACACCTCCCAGCGCACCGCCCAGCAGCAGAAGCCCCAGTATACCTCCCAGCGGGTGCAGCAGCAGAACAAGGTGGAGAAGAAGAGCTACGGCCCGGAGGTGGACCCCATCGTGGAGGAGGGCAACCGCGCTCTCAGCGAGATGGGCAGACTTTATATGTCCATCAAGGAGCCGGAGGTCAAGAGCAAGATCAACGAACTGATGCGCGTTACGGACAAGATCACCCAGGACGCCATCGCCGATCCCTCCGACGTGCCCCAGATCAAAAAGTTCATGAACTATTATCTGCCCACCACCATCAAGCTGCTGAACGCCTATGACCGGATGAGCGCCCAGGGCATTGAAGGGGAAAATCTGGACAAGACCATGAAGAGCATCGACGCCATGCTGGACGACGCCATCGCCGCCTACAAGAAGATGCTGGATTCCCTCTTCGCCAACCAGGCCCTGGACATCGAAACGGATATCCAGGTGATGAACACCATGCTGGCCCGGGAGGGCCTGGCCGGCGGCAAGGACTTTGAGGTGAAGCCCGCGGAGCAGACCGCTTCCGAGGGCGGCACCGCGGCCGCTTCCTCCGGCATCACCCTGCACCTGTAAGCGCCGGACCCAAGATTTTGTTTATACCTATATTCGAATAGAAAGGAACATGCACCATGAGTGAAGAAAGCAAGATCCCCTTCCTGACCCTGGATCCCAACGCCACCGCGGCCGCCGTGGAAGAGGCCCCCGCCCCCGAAGAGGAGAAGAAGGAAGAAGAACTGGCCCCTGCCGAAAAGCTGGAGCTCAGCAGCCTCTCCGAAGCGGAGCAGGCCGCCGTGCGTGAGTTTTCCGAAAAGATCGACGTGCTGAATACCGAGCAGATCATGAACTACGGCAGCAGCGCCCAGAAGAACATATCCGAGTTCTCTGACGCCGCCCTGGCCACGGTCCGCACCAAGGATCTGGGCGAAGTGGGCAACATGCTGGGCGATCTGGTGGTGGAGCTGAAGGGCCTGAACTTCGATTCCGAAGAGAAGAAGGGCTTCCTCGGCCTCTTCAAGAAGAGCCAGCAGAGTCTGGCCTCCCTCAAGGCCCAGTACGACAAGGCCGAGGTCAACGTGGACAAGATCGTGGAGTCCCTGGAAAAGCACGAGGTCACCCTTCTCAAGGACATCACCATGATGGACAAGATGTATGAGAAGAATGAGGAGTACATGAAGGAACTGACCATGTACATCCTGGCCGGCAAGTTGAAGATCGAGCATCTGCGTCAGGTGGAGCTGCCCGAGTATGTGAAGAAGGCCAACGACTCCGGCCTGCCCGAGGATGCCCAGGCCGCCAACGACTTTGCCAACATGATCGGCCGCTTCGAGAAGAAGATCCATGACCTGGAGCTGACCCGCATGATCTCCGTGCAGATGGCGCCCCAGATCCGCATGGTGCAGAATAACGACAGCCTCATGGCCGAAAAGATCCGTACCTCCATCGTGAACACCATCCCCCTGTGGAAGAACCAGATGGTCATGGCCATGTCACTCTACCACTCCGAGCAGGCCATGAAGGCCCAGCGGGAGGTTACCAACGTCACCAACGAACTGCTGCAGAAGAACGCTCAGACCCTGCATCAGGGCAGCGTCGCCATCGCCAAGGAGTCCGAGCGGGGCATCGTGGATCTGGAGACCCTGCGCAAGACCAACGAAGAGCTGATTGCTACCCTGAACGAGGTCCGGGAGATCCAGGACCAGGGCCGCGTCCGCCGCGCCCAGGCCGAGGAGGAGCTGGGCCGTCTGGAAGGCGCCCTGAAGCAGAAGCTGCTGGAGATGAAGGGCTGAGAGCAGCCTGACGGGAGACAAGCATGAAGTTTTTTCAAAAACGCTGGGTGGCATGGACGCTCTGCGTGCTGGTGATCTTTGGCTCCACGCTGCTGAACACCCGCTGGAAGCTGGGGGCCAGGTGCAGTGAGCTTGCCGGGAGCTTCTACGGCGAGGGCAGCATTGCCCAGTCACTTTCCCAACTGGGAGAGGACGGACTGAGTCTTGCGAAGCTGGCAGAGGCAAACGGCATCGACGCCGGGGCCCTGCATGTGGCGGCGGAGAATGTTTTGAACAGCCTGAGCCGCCGTGACGCCAACGCCGCGGAGCTTTACAAAAGCTATGCTGCGCTGCGCAGCGAGCTGGACAGCGCGGAGCGGAAGCTCCTCGCTGCCAGCCTCGGCACGGAGGACGCCTCCGCGCTCAGCGCCTGCCTGGAGAGCATCCACACCGCCAATGCCCGGATCGACGCCAGCGATTACAACGCCCAGGTCCGGCGCTTCCTGTATCGCTATGACAACGGCTTTACCCGGATGCTTGCCAATCTGGCCGGGGTGGACCTGCCGGCGGCCTTCGCCTGAACAACCGGGCAGCATACCACACAAAAAACTCCGAAGAGAAATCTCTTCGGAGTTTTTGTGTTTATTTCATCCCGCGGAAGAAGCGGAAGCGGACTTTGCCGATGGGATCGAGGGTTGGGTAAACCGTGTCGATCAGATTCTGCAGCTCCGTCTTGCACTGTTCCAGCTCCTCAGGCTGAATGGTGTGGGGGCTGAAGGTGACTTTCTCCGCCTTCTGCTGGATCACCGGCGGGATCTCGCTGCCGAAGGCCGCGGCCTGTCTGGCATAGCGCCAGCAGGCGATGACCGCCCGGCGTCCGTCAGCATGCTGGGTCTGGCTGATAAAGCGCGCCCGGGCCAGGCCGTACCACAGGAAGAAGAGCAGCACCAGCGCCGGCAGGATCAGCAGCAGCCACCAGGGAAAGCCGCTGCCGGGCTCGTTGACCGGATCCGGCTCCGGCGTGGGAGAAGGTCCGGGACCCCCGCCGCCACCGCCATTTTCTTCCATGCCCGAGGCGGGGTCGGGACTGGGAGAGGGCTGCTGCTCCGGCTCCGGCATGGGACTGGGGGAGGGGGTAGCGTCCGGCAGGGACGTGGCCAGGCCGCCCCGGGCGGTGACCTCAACGGGGAACCAGCCCAGACCGTCCTGGTAAACCTCCACCCAGGCGTGGGCGTCGCCCGCTACCACGTCGGTATAGAAGCCGCCGCGGGTCTCCACCGCGAAGCCCTCGGTCACCCGGGCGGGGATCCCGAAGGAGCGGTAGAGCACGGCCGCGGCCGTGGCGTAGTGGATGCAGTAGCCGTGGTGAGATTCGGTGAGGAAATAGATGGCGTAGTCGGTAGAGGGATAGGGCCCGGTCTGCAGGTCATACTCGCCGCTTTGGCTGACGTAATCCGCAATGGTCTGCACCAGGTTCGGATCGTCGCCCCGGATGCCGGCGTCCTCACAGAGGTGGAGCGCCGCGGCCCGGGTGGCCTCCGGCAGACGGGTATAGACGCTGTGAGCGTGGGAACGGTACTTGACTTCGGCAGCGGCGGCCTCCGCCGGGAGGACCAGGGTGTCCATGCTGCCCTTGTAGTCGATGTAGCTGACGCGGTAGCTGCTCTGGTCCTCCGCCGTGACGGAGACATCAGAACCGGAAGAGACCGCGGCGTAGTAGGGGATACAGAGTGCGCTCAGGTCCAGGAAGCTGCGGATGTCCAGATCCCGCTTCACGCCCTGGGGGGAGAGCTCGGCGGCAAAAGCCGTGAAGGGCAGCGACGAGCCGGAGCTCAGCTCTTCGGCGGGACGCCAGCCCGTGCCGGTATAATCGCCGAAGGACTGGACGCGCAGATACAGGCGGCCGGAGGTCTGGGCGCGGACCTGAAGCAGACGGAGGTCCGCGTGCTCCGCGTCAAACTCGGTTTCCAGCTGCATGCTGTCGTTGTTGTCCCAGGAGGGTTTGAACTGGGAGCGCGGCGCGCTGGTGCTGCTGGGCTGATCCGGGTCAGCGGTATAGGCCTGCTGCTCCTTGGTCTTGCCGGTAAAGAGATCGAAATCCCTGGGAGTGTATTCGTATTTGGCAGGATCGAAGCGGACCAGCAGTCCGCCCAGAAGCAGTGCGATGGGGAGCACGCAGCAGAGAACGGTCCGCCCCAGGTTCCCCTCCGGGTTGTAACCCACGCCGCCCACAAGCAGCAGGAACCAAAACAGCAGCATCCCGGCACTGGCGATGGCGGGCATTTCGCCGTTGACCATGGCGCAGGCCGTGAAGATGGGGACGGTTTCCAGCAGGGCCAGGGTGATGCGCATGCTGCGGGAAGTAAGCGCTGTGCTGAGATAAGCAGCCAGCAGAAAGCCCAGAAACAGCAGGATCAGGGAATGGGAGTTCGCCGCGTTGAGATAGGGGTAACTGTCTCCCGGATGCAGGATGTGGGTGTAGAAGGCGCCGGAAATGTGGTCGATCAGATCCTGCAGCTGCAGCATCGGATTGTGACCGTAAAACCGGTATGCCAGGAACAAAAGTGCTGCGGCGACAGGCATCCCGATCCAGAAGCCGCGGCGGAAGGAACTCGCTACCCAGAGCAGGGCGCAGAGCACCAGCATCCACACCCAAAGGGAGCGATCATAGCGGCACTGGAAGCTGCCGGCGATGATGGCAAGCAGACTGAAAATGCCGAGACAAAGCAGAAACAGATTGGCCAGACGATTGAGCAGACGGCTCACGGTACGCTCACCTCCCCGTCGGTGACGATGAAGATGGCGCGGGCGCCCGCCGGGTCAAAGGGGCAGGGCTTGTCCATGGGGTTTGCCAGCACGGTGCAGAGAGCGTCGATGGTCTCCGCCTCGTTGGTAACGTCGTACAATGAATCTGCCACGATGGTGTGGGGGATCTCCCGCATGCAGAGCTCCAGGGACATCCAGTACAGCACCTCCAGACCCCGGTCCTCCTTGCCGATCCGGCCCAGGACCAGAAAGACGTTCTGGTTGGCGTTGATGAGAGGCTCCCGGACGATGACCTCGTCGGTCTTGGAACTGAGCTTCCAGTGGATGCTGTTCACCGTATCGCCGGGACGGTACTCCCGCAGGTCATGCTCCTCGGAATAGCCGCCGCCGTATTTGGGCTTGAGCTGCTCCGCCGTGTCCAGGGCCAGATCAAAGTCCGGCGGAACGGCGGGGCCGTTTGCCACGGGAAGCACCGTGCAGGTGACGGCTTCCGGGCATTTGCGCAGGAGCTTGATAAAGCCCATCAGATCCCGGACCTCCACCCGGACCACCCGGCAATGTAGCTGGCCGCAATAGTCCGTGGGCAGGGGGAGCTCCCCCCGGCTGCTGACCAGAGCCTGATAGTGGAAGCGGTCCTTTTTCACATCGCCGGTGAAGCGGTTTTCCACCTCCAGCCAGACGGAGACCCGGTGCAGCGGCAGCAGGGAACGGTTCAAAAAGCGGACCGTGAGCTTGCCTTCCGCGTTCCGGGTCAGAGTGGGAGCGACCTCCAGCTCCAGCTTGAGCCGCAGCATGGAGGGCAGGCTCATCAGCAGCAGCACCGGCGGCACCACCAGGGCGCAGGCGAAGAGATAAGAGCCCAGCCAGCCCACATAGGCCATGCGGAACAGCCACAGCGCGCCCAGGATCAGCAGATAAAGAAGTAAGGCTAAGGTCGGCATGATCAGCGGATGGCCGGGGCGGGAACGGAGTTGAACAGCTCCTCCAGCACGAGGAAACGGTCGTCGGAACGGGCAAGCTCCGGCGCCCAGATCAGGCGGTGCTCAATGCAGTCGCTGAACACAAAGCGCACGTCCCGGGGCAGGACATAGTCCCGGCCCTGGATCCAGGCGGTGGCCTTGGCCAGAGAGGTCAGGGCCAGGGAGGCCCGGGGGCTTGCGCCCTGGAGGATCCGGGGGTCGTTGCGGGTGGTCTCGCAGAGGGAAACGATGTACTCGATGACGCTGTCCTTGATAAAGACGCCGTCGGCCTCCTTGCGGATCTGCATCATCTCGTCCCGGCTCACCACCTGCTCCACGTCCTCGGGGCTCATGCCGCTCTGTTTGCGGCGGATCATCTCGATGGCGTCCTCATGCTCGGGATAGCCGATGGAGAGGCGCAGCATGAAGCGGTCCATCTGGGAGTCGGGCAGCATCTGGGTGCCCTTGGCGCCGGTGGGGTTCTGGGTGGCGATGACCACGAAGGGCTGGGGGACCGGGTAGGTCTTGTTGTCCACCGTGACCTCGCCCTCCTCCATGGCCTGGAGCAGCGCGGACTGGGTGCGGCTGGTGGCGCGGTTCAGCTCGTCCGCCAGGAAGAGGTTGCAGAGCACGGCGCCCTTCTGATAGCGCATCTCGCCGCTGTTCTTATCGTAAATGGAAAAGCCGGTGATGTCGGAGGGCAGCACGTCCGGGGTGAATTGGACGCGGTTGTAGTCCAGGCCCAGGGCCTTGGAGAGGGACACAGCCATGGTGGTCTTGCCCACGCCGGGAATGTCCTCCATCAGGATGTGGCCGCCTGCGATCACCGCAAGCAGGATCTTGATCAGCACCTCGTCCTTGCCGACGATGGCCTTGCTGATCTCCCGCACGATCTGTTTGGCTTTTCCAACGGAATTGATGGTAGTCATAAAAACCTCCAGAAAAACAAATCATGTTATGTTACCATAATTTTCGACAAGTTTCAAGATGGAGAATACACGGATTCACGGCTATCGCAAGCCCTACGGCCCCTTTCCGTTCTTTTGCGATCTGTCCCCGCCCCCTGCGGCGGGGTGGAGAACCGGATAAATCGCAGGGGCGACCTATGGTCGCCTGACGGCACTCGGACGAAAGGAGGCGGCCAAAGGCCGCCCCTACGGTGGGGTGGAGCTGTGCTTCCCACAGTGTGGGAAGCACACAGATCGGGGACCGATGCGTCTCCCTCATACGGCTTGCGGGAGACGCTTGTAAAATCCTGGGGGCTGTGATAGAATCGGGAAGGTTGAAAACGGCTATCCTGTTATCATGCGAAAAAAGGGAAGCAGAAGGAGAGATACAGTATGTCCTGCACGACGATCCTGGTTGGCTGCAAGGCCAGCAACGACGGTTCCACGATGATCGCCCGTACCGACGACGGGCATTTCGACGTCAAGAAGCTTGTGGTGATGGAGCCGAAGCAGCAGAAGAAAAAATACAAAAGCGTGATCTCCCATGTGGAGATCGAGCTGCCCGATAAGCCCCTGCGCTATACGGCCTGCCCCAGCGTGGACCCCAAGGACGGCATCTGGGCCGCCACGGGCATCAACGCGGCAAACGTGGGTATGACCGCCACCGAGACCATTACCTCCAATCCCCGGGTGTTGGCGGCGGATCCGCCGGTGGAGCTGAAGAAGGCCGAAAAGCGGGGGGAAAAGGAGATCCCCGGCGGCATCGGGGAAGAGGATATCGT
This sequence comes from uncultured Eubacteriales bacterium, assembly GCA_900316255.1. Lineage (GTDB taxonomy): Bacteria > Bacillota > Clostridia > Oscillospirales > Oscillospiraceae > Limivicinus. Next base: position 13,191 of record ONCI01000001.1, read on the forward strand.
GGTGCTGGTGCTGCCCTATATCCGCTCCGCCCGGGAGGGCGTGCTGCGGCTGGCCGAGCTTCTGGAGAAATACGGCACCTATGAGTCCAACGGCATCGCCTTCAACGACGAGAAGGAGGTCTGGTGGATGGAGACCATCGGCGGACACCACTGGATGGCCCGCCGTGTGCCGGACGACGTGGTTGTGGTCAATCCCAACCAGTTCGGCATGGACGCCTTCGACCTGGAGGACGCCTTCGGCGCGCAGGAAAGCCACCTCTGCTCCCGGGATCTGCGGGAGTTCATAGCGGACAATCACCTGGACCTGAACCAGATGGGCGCCTTCAATCCCCGGGACGTGTTCGGCTCCCGCCGGGATATGGACCACATCTACAACACTCCCCGGGCCTGGTTCATGGGCCGCTATCTCACGCCCCGCTCCCACCGCTGGGAGGGGCCGGACGCGGAGTTTGGCCCGGAGAGCGACAATATCCCCTGGAGCTTTGTGCCGGACCGGAAGGTGGCGGTGGAGGACGTGAAGTACCTGCTCTCCACCCACTATCAGGGCACGCCCTACAACCCCTACACCAATCAGGACACCGGCAAGCGGGGCATGTACCGCTCCATCGGCATCAACCGCACCGGTGTGACCTCCGTCTGCCAGATCCGGCTGGACAAGCCGGAGGCGGTGAAGGGCCTGGAGTGGATCTGCTTCGGCTCCACCACCTTCGACGCGCTGCTGCCCGTATATCCCAACGTCCCCAGGATGCCCGACTATCTCAGCAAGGTGACCCTGGACGCGTCCACGGAGAACTTCTATTGGGCTAGCCGCCTGATCGGCGCCCTGGCGGACGCCAGCTACAACAGCTCCGCCCAGCTGATCGAGCGCTATCAGGACGCGGTGGTGACCAAAGGCCGCCAGATCGTGCGGACCTATGACGGCCGCATCGCGGCGGGGGAGGACGCCTCCATCCTGCAAAAGGCCAATGAGGAGCTCTGCGCCATGGCCAAAGAGCAGAGCACCAAGACCCTGAACAAGGTCCTGCACGAGGCGAGCCTGCGCATGAAGAACGGCTACAACCGGGCGGACAACTGAGACTATAAGGAGAACGATCCATGTTAGAGATCCGGAATCTGAGCTTTGCGGTCAACGAGGATGACGTCAAAAAAGAGATCATTCACGATTTGAATCTGATCATCGAGGACGGCAAATTCACCGTCATCACCGGGCCCAACGGCAGCGGCAAGTCCACCCTGGCCCGGCTCATCATGGGCATCGAGAGGCCCATCTCCGGCAGCATTTTGCTGGACGGGGAGGACATCACCGCCCTGGACATCACCGAGAGAGCCAAAAAGGGCATCAGCTTTGCCTTCCAGCAGCCGGTGCGCTTCAAGGGCATCCGGGTGAAGGACCTGCTGCGTCTGGCCGCGGGAAAGCGCATCTCCGTCTCCGAAGCCTGCAGCTACCTCTCCGAGGTTGGCCTCTGCGCCCGGGACTATATCGATCGGGAGATCAACTCCTCCCTCTCCGGCGGCGAGCTGAAGCGCATCGAGATCGCGACCCTGCTGGCCCGAAAGACCCGCCTCTCTGTCTTTGACGAGCCGGAGGCCGGCATCGATCTCTGGAGCTTCCAGAACCTGATCCGGATCTTCGAGAAGATGCGCAGCGAGATCCGGGACAGCTCCATCGTCATCATCTCCCACCAGGAGAGGATCCTGCAGATCGCGGATGAGATCCTGGTCCTGGCGGAGGGGCGGATCTCGCAGCGGGGGACTCCCGAGGAGATCCTGCCCAAACTCATCGGCCAGACCGCGCCGGTCAGCGCCTGCCAGAAGCTGCAGTAAGGAGGAGAAGCATATGGTTCAGCTTGACGCCATCCAGAAGCGCCTCATCGAGGAGATCGCCGATCTCCACTCCGTCCCCGAGGGCGCCTACAACTTCCGGGCCAACGGCCAGCTTGCAGGCCGCAGCAGCACCGCCAACATCGAGATCGTCTCTAAGGCAGACGGCAGCGGCATCGACATCCATGTGAAGCCCGGCACCAAAAACGAGAGCGTGCACATCCCCGTGGTGCTCTCCCAGAGCGGCCTGAAGGAGACGGTGTACAACGACTTCTATATCGGCGAGGACGCGGACGTGGTCATCGTGGCCGGCTGCGGCATCGACAACTGCGGCAGCCAGGACAGCGAGCACGACGGCGTGCACCGCTTCTTCGTGGGCAAGAACGCCAAAATCAAGTATGTGGAAAAGCACTACGGCTCCGGCGACGGCCGGGGACAGCGCATCCTGAATCCGGTGACGGAGGTCTACCAGGAGGAGGGCAGCAGCGTGGAGATGGAGATGGAGCAGATCAAGGGCGTGGACTCCACCGAGCGCACCACTCTGGCGGAGCTGAAGGCCGGGGCAAGGCTCGTGGTGAAGGAGCGCCTCATGACCCACGGCAGCCAGAACGCGGTGAGCAGCTATCAGGTGAACCTGAACGGCGCCGACTCCACGGCGGATGTAGTCTCCCGCTCCGTGGCGCGGGATGAGTCCCACCAGACCTTCAACGCCCGCATCACCGGAAACGCCCCCTGCAGCGGCCACACCGAGTGCGACTCCATCATCATGGATCAGGGCAAGATCCTGGCCATCCCGTCCCTGGAGGCCAACAACGTGGACGCCATGCTGGTCCACGAGGCCGCCATCGGCAAGATCGCCGGGGACCAGCTCATCAAGCTCATGACCCTGGGCCTCACCGAGCAGCAGGCGGAGGAGCAGATCATCAACGGCTTCCTGCGCTGAACGATACAGACAGCCGGTTTCTCACGAGAGGGCATCTCATGGGAAACCGGCTGCTTTTCGTTTTGAACGATTTCCACCTCATCCGGCACTTCGTGTCACCTTCCCCTCGAGGGGAAGGCTTGGGGCGGGCGGCTGATATCCGCTCCTGCTGTGGGAGGGGGAACGATTTGCTTTTGATACGTCCGAACGCTGAAAAGAACCTTGCAACAGATGTTTTCTAAGATCCAAAGAGAGAGGGATTATTTCTTTTTCGCATTTCTGCCGCGGGATCTGCGGATCAGAAGGATCACAAGCGCGGCAAGGGCGCAGCAGATCAGAACGATGGGAAGAACAGGTAAGCTGCGGCCTGTGACGGGCGTTTCCGCGGGGGCGGTTGCCTCTGCCGCGGCCTCGGGAGACACTTCCACAGTCGCCTCGGGAGCCTTGTCCGCCCCGGCGGGGAAGGAGACTTCCTCCACGGCGGCATGCACCTCGGCGTCCTGAAGGGTGGTTTTTTCGGACCCATCTGCGGCGATGAGCCTGGTTTCACTGTATTGCCGACCCTGGAAGATCACGGAGGCAGTATATTCTTCACCGTCGGAGACCGTTCGGTGGCTGACTGCGGCCTCCAACTCCTGGACGTCGTCTTTCTCGACACAGATGAAGTAGGCTGCCGCCTCGCTGTGATCCTCGTTCCACTGGAATCTGGGGGCGTTATACTGATGCCCGGTAGCCTGGATCGGAACGGTGACGCGGCTGATCTCCGCGCCGCAGTCCTGGCACTTCACCACGGAGTCGTAGCTTCCCGCCCTGGTGCAGCCGGGGGCGATTTCGTTCTCCTTCGTCTCGGGACCGGGGCTGTGCTGGTGGGCCTGCTCGCCCACCTGGACACCGCCGCTGATCAGCTGGAAGAGAATGAGCTCCTCGGCATAGTTATAGGCGTCCCCGTCGCCGCAGACGAGCCGGACTTCGGCCAGCCCTTCCGGGGCGGTTTCCAGCACCTTGAAGCGCAGTGTCAGGATCACGCCGTTAAAACTGCTGTCCGAATTGCCGAGCCAAACACCGGCCTTTTCCGTCACCGTCCAGCCCTTCAGGCCGCCCTCTTCGTAGCCCAGCCACTGCAGCCGGCTGCTGTCGAAGACGAACTTTGGGTTGATGACGCCGATGCCGGGATTGTTTTGGATCGTGATGCTGACGGCGACCTCGTCCCCGGGCATAGCGTTTTCCGTGGAGACGATCAGCTGCGGCTCGCCGCCTGTACCCTGCGCGAAGGCAGGCAGAGAGAGCGAACCAAGTAGAAGAACGGATAAAAGCAGGCATATGAGCTTTTTCATAGCTTTTCTCCTTATCACTGGTGTCAGGCCTGAATCAGGGTGAGGACCTTTGTGTATCCCTTTTCTGCAAGGGGCAGAGCCCGATTCAGAAGCGTCACTCCCTGCTCCCGGTACTCCCGGACAAAATCCGGATCCTTGATGGAGGAGAGATTGATGAGCACGTTGAGCCAGGCGCCCTGCATAGCGCTTTGCAGGGAGAGGAAAGCCACGCCCAGGTCGCTGGCGGAGCTCAGGTTGAAGCCGGCTTCCAGAAAATCGAAGGCCAGGGAGATGGCTCCCTCGCAGAGACGCATCATCTCCATGGGCGTCCGGGTGCAGGCCTTGAGCCCCTCCTGAATGGCGGCGGAGCGAAGAACCTTCTGCTCCTCACTGTCCTTCGGGAGGGAAAAGGCCTCGCTCACCTGCAGAAAGGCCCGGCTGTCCTCTTCCATCAGCGCCAGGAGCCGATCCTGCAGCGCCCCGGCCTTTTGCTGCACCAGTGCGGCGTTCTCCGCGTATTCTGCGTACTTTTTCCTGCCCTGGGTCAGGCTCGCCACCATGGCGGTGAGGGCCGCGCCCAGGGAGGCCTCCAGCGCGGCGACGGAGCCGCCGCCGGGAGCGGGAGCCTCGGAGCCTACGGTTTCCGCGAAACGCCGGACAGAGAGTTCGGCAAGATCCATGGCGATCCTCCTTATTCCATGTCGATCAGGTGGTATTCCATGATCTGGTTTTTGCAGTTGAAGTTCTCGATCTTCAGGTAAAACTCCGCGCAGTCGATCAGGGCCTTGGCGGGGGTGAGGCCCACGATCTCGCTGCCGATGATGCGCACGCCGTAGCGCTCGGCCAGGGCGCGGATCATTTCATAGGCGAAGTAGAGGGGCGTGTCTTCAAAATTCACCATGTTCATGGAGACCTGGGCGATGTTGCGCTCCTCCAGCATGATGCCGATGGCCTTGCAGGAGCGAAAGCCCCCGGAGGAACCCCGGATCGCCTTGGCGATCTTTTTGGCGATCTCCACGTCAGCGGTGTCCAGGTTCACGTTGAAGGCGATGAGCGGCATGCGCGCGCCGATGGCGGTGATGCCGGCGGTGGGGTGGATCCTGCGTTCGCCGAAATCCGGCGCCCAGTCCGGCAGCAGCAGCTTTTCGGGCATGCCCTCGAACTGCCCCTTGCGGCAGGCGGCCAGGTTCTTCCGTTCCTGGCGGGAGGCGGAATCCTCATACAGAAAAGAGGGGAGACCCAGCTCGTCCCAGCAGCGCTTTGCGACCCGTTTGGAAATCTCCACGCAGTCCTGGACGCTCACGTCCATCTGAGGAACGAAGGGGATCACGTCCACGGCGCCCATCCGGGGGTGCTGCCCTTGGTGCTTTGTCATATCGATGGTCTCCACCGCCTTTTTGGCCAGCTGAAAGGCGGCCTCCTCGATGGCGTCGGGGGAGCCGATGAGGGTGAAAACGCAGCGGTTGTGGTTGCCGTCGCTCTGCACGTCGAAGAGGGTGCAGCCGGGAACGGCCTTGGCCGTGTCCACCAGAGCCTGAAAAACGGGCTCGTCCTTCTCCCGGCTCACCGAAAAATTGGGGATACACTCCACAAGCTTTGCCATGATCCATGCCTCCGAATCCTGATATTCAAGCGGGGATATGATTTCTTATAAAAGTCTATCACAAGGCGTTCCTCCTGTCCAGAGACTTTGTGCTTTTCTGGCCCTTTCCGCCCTCTTCCTCTTGCGCTGGGGACGGAATAATGATATAAGTAATAATTGGGCATCAGCCTGCATGCTGATTTGCGTTTTTCGTTTTCGGAAAACGTTCAGAAGGGAAGGAGATCGACACCATGAATCTGGCAGACGAAGCCATGACCATCAAGCTTGATTATGAACTCCCGGAATACCCGAAAATGGATCCCGGCTACCGCCGTGCCCCCAGAAGAGAATCCAAGCTCTCCGAGGCGGACAAGGCTCTGGCCATCAAAAACGCCCTGCGCTACATCCACCCGGACCACCACGCTCAGATGGCAAAGGAATTTGCTCAGGAGCTGGAGGAGAAGGGACGGATCTACGGATACCGCTTCCGCCCGGAGGGCAAGCTTTCCGGCAAGCCCATCGATCAGTACAAGGGCAAGTGCATCGAGGGCAGAGCCATCCAGGTCATGATCGACAACAACCTGGACTTTGACGTGGCCCTGTATCCCTATGAGCTGGTGACCTACGGCGAGACCGGCCAGGTCTGCCAGAACTGGATGCAGTACCGACTCATCAAGAAATACCTGGAAGAGATGACCGATGAGCAGACCCTGGTGGTCATGTCCGGCCACCCCCTGGGCCTCTTCCACTCCCACAAGCTGGCGCCCCGGGTCATCCTCTCCAACGGCCTGATGGTCGGCGCCATCGTCCACGGCACCTTCAACACCCTGCTGAACGCCGGCCGGCTGAAGCTGGGCATCCCCCAGGACGGAAACCTGTCGGGCAAGCTCTTTGTCTCCTCCGGTCTCGGCGGCATGAGCGGCGCCCAGGGCAAGGCCGCCGTTATCGTGGGCGTGGCCTCCATCATTGCCGAAGTGGATGACAGCCGCATCCAGACCCGCTTTGAGCAGGGCTGGGTGACTCACCGGACGGACGATCTGGCCGTAGCCGTGAAGATCGCTCTGGAGCACCAGAAGGCCGGCAAGGGCTGCGCCGTGGCCTACCACGGCAACGTGGTGGATCTTCTTGAGTATCTGCTGGAGCAGAATATCCACGTGGATCTGATGAGCGACCAGACCTCCTGCCATGTGCCCTACGACGGCGGCTACTGCCCCCAGGGACTCTCCTTCGAGCAGCGCACCGAGATGCTGGCCACAGACCCGGAGAACTTCCGCAAGCTGGTGGACAAGTCCCTGCAGCACCACATCGAGCTCATCGAGAAGTTCCACGACCGGGGCACCTATTTCTTCGATTACGGCAACAGCTCCTCTTCGACTACGGCTACGGCCCCTTCCGCTGGTGCTGCCTGAGCCGGGACCCCAAGGATCTGGAGAAGACCGACAAGGCCGCCGCGGAGTATATCAAAGAACACAACCGGCGCTATCAGGACTACGACAACTACGTCTGGGTCCGGGACGCCCAGGAGAACAAGCTGGTGGTGGGCACCCAGTGCCGCATCCTGTACCAGGACGCCATGGGCCGCATGAACATCGCGCTGAAGTTCAATGAAATGGTCCGCAACGGCGAGATCGGCCCTGTGATCCTGGGCCGTGACCACCACGACACCGGCGGCACCGACGCCCCCTTCCGGGAGACCTCCAACATCAAGGACGGCTCCAACATCATGGCGGAGATGGCCACCCAGTGCTTTGCCGGCATCCTGAAAATGTCCATGCCCTGGGACACCATGGTGGGCGTTGCCCGCCGCAGCTGGGCGAGAAACGAACACGCCATGACCACGGCGGCGGAGTACAACAAGATGTACGCCGGACAGGACCACATCACCATGCCCTACGTGGCGGATGACGCCATCGTGGAAGAAGCCGTAAAAGGCATGAAGAAGTAAGAAGCCGGAGAGGACAGCTATGAACAGGATCCTTGTTACGAACATCGGCCTGCTGGCGACGCCGGAAGGGCGGCATGCCAGGGGCGGGGCGGCGCAGGGGCGCATCCGTTTCCTGAAAGACGCCTGGGTCCTCTGTGAAAACGGCAGGATCGCCGCTGTGGGAACGGGGGAGCCCCCCATCGAGGAGGCACGCCGCATCGACGCGGCGGGCTGCCTGGTCACGCCGGGCCTGGTGGACGCCCACACCCACCTGATTTTCGGCGGCTGGCGGCAGAACGAACTGGCGCTCAAGCTCCGCGGCGTGAGCTATCTGGAGATCCTGGCGGCGGGAGGGGGCATCCTCTCCACCGTGAAGGCCACCCGGGAGGCCACGGAGGACGAGCTCTTCGACAAGGCCTGCGACGCCCTGGACGAGATGCTGGAGCTCGGCGTCACCACCGCGGAGGCCAAGAGCGGCTACGGACTGGATCTGGAGACGGAGCTGAAGCAGCTGCGGGTGATCCGGCGGCTGGATGAGGAACACCCCATGGATCTGGCGGCCACCTTCCTGGGCGCTCACGCGCTGCCGCCGGAATACAAGGACGATCGGGAAGGCTATCTCCGGCTCCTGTGCGAGGAAGCGATCCCCAAGGTGGCGGAGGAGAAGCTGGCGGAATTCTGCGACGTGTTCTGCGAAAGAGGCGTGTTCACCGCGGAGGAATCCAGGCGCATCCTGGAGGCGGGCAGACGCTATGGCCTGATCCCCAAGATCCACGCGGATGAGATCGAGCCCATCGGCGGTTCCCAGCTCACAAAAGAAGTGGGCGCCATCTCCGCCGAGCACCTGATCGTGTGCCCAAGCGAGGGGATCGAAGCCATGGCGGCGGCAGGGACCGTTGCCTGCTGCCTGCCGGCCACCAGCTTCTATCTGGGCTCCACCTACGCGCCGGTGCGGGATATGGTCCGCGCGGGAGTGCCTGTGGCGCTGGCCTCGGACTTTAACCCCGGTTCCTGCCCCAGCCTGAATCTGCAGTTCGTGATGAACCTGGGCTGTCTGCGCTACCGGATGACGCCGGAGGAAATGCTCACCGGCGTGACACTGAACGCTGCCGCCGCCATTCACCGGGCGGAGAGCATCGGCAGCATTGAAACAGGAAAGCTTGCGGACCTTGTGGTCTGGGACGCTCCGGATCTGGACACTCTCGGCTACCGCATGGGAAGCAATCTGACAAGAATCGTCATCAAAAAAGGAAAAGTACAAGGAGGACGGCTACGTGGCCTATTTGAGTGACATCGAAATCGCGCAGGCTTGCCGCTTGCGCAAAATTACCGAGATCGCCCGCATCGCGGGGATCGAGGATCAGTACCTGGAGCAGTACGGCAATTACAAAGCCAAAGTGGACCCCAGCCTCCTCAAGGAGCTTGCGGACCGTCCCGACGGCAAGCTGATCCTGGTGACCGCCATCACCCCCACCCCCGCGGGAGAAGGAAAGACTACCACTTCCGTGGGTCTCACCGACGGTCTGCGCCGCATCGGCAAGAACGCCGTTGTGGCCCTGCGGGAGCCCTCTCTGGGCCCCGTGTTCGGCATCAAGGGCGGCGCCGCCGGCGGCGGCTATGCCCAGGTGGTGCCCATGGAGGACATCAACCTCCACTTCACCGGCGACTTCCATGCCATCGGCGCTGCCAACAACCTGCTGGCCGCCATGCTGGACAACCACATCCAGCAGGGCAACAGCCTGGGCATCGACCCCAAGGCCATCACCTGGAAACGTGCCGTGGACATGAACGACCGGCAGCTGCGCCACATCGTGGACGGCCTGGGCGGCCGGATGCAGGGCGTGCCCCGGGAGGACGGCTTTGAGATCACCGTGGCCAGCGAGATCATGGCGGTGCTGTGCCTGGCCTCCGACCTGATGGATCTGAAGGCACGTTTGGCCCGCATCGTGGTGGGCTACACCTACGGCGGCAAGCCCGTCACCGCCCACGACCTGAAGGCCGAGGGCGCCATGACGGCCCTGCTGAAGGACGCCATCAAGCCCAATCTGGTCCAGACCCTGGAGGGGACTCCCGCCTTCGTGCACGGCGGTCCCTTTGCCAACATCGCCCACGGCTGCAACAGCGTCATGGCCACCCGCCTGGCCCTGAAGCTCAGCGACTACACCGTCACCGAGGCTGGCTTCGCCGCGGACCTTGGCGCGGAGAAGTTTGTGGACATCAAGTGCCGCATGGCCAATCTCCATCCCTCCGCCATCGTGGTGGTGGCAACCGTCCGCGCCCTCAAGTATCACGGCGGCGTACCCAAGACCGAGCTTGGCGCCGAGAACCTGGAGGCCCTGGAGAAGGGCCTGCCCAACCTGCTGCAGCATGTGAGCAATGTGAAGAACGTCTGGGGCGTCCCCTGCGTGGTGGCGGTGAACCGCTTCCCCACGGACACCGAGGCGGAGCTGCAGCTGGTGGAAGCCAAGTGCAGAGAGCTGGGCGTGAACGTTGCCCTCAGCGAAGTCTGGGGCAAGGGCGGCGAGGGCGGCATGGCCCTGGCCGAGGAAGTGGTGCGCCTGTGCGAGGAGCCCAACAACTTCTCCTTTACCTATGAGCTGGACCAGCCCATCGAAAAGAAGCTGGAGGATATCTGCAAGCGTATCTACCACGCCGACGGGGTGGAGTTGGACGGCAACGCCAAAAAGCAGCTCAAGCAGATCACCGAGCTGGGCTTTGACAAGCTGCCCATCTGCATGGCCAAGACCCAGTATTCCTTCTCCGACGATCCCGCCCTCCTGGGTGCCCCCAAGGGCTTCACCGTCACGGTGCGGAATCTGAAGGTCGCCTCCGGCGCGGGCTTCATCGTGGCTCTCACCGGCGATATCATGACCATGCCGGGCCTGCCCAAGGTCCCCGCCGCCGAGCGGATCGACGTGGACGAAAACGGCGTGATCTCCGGTCTGTTCTGATATTTCCACAACATAAAAGAGAAGATGATCTGCACTTTCATGTGCAGGTCATCTTCCTTTTTTACGGTATAGCGCTGTAATAGTTAATATGCTTGCTTTTTTCTTTTCACCGGCACCCAGATCGCACTGTGATAATCCGGGTCTTTCATTTCCCCGTTTACACAGTCATACCACTCAAGCGTTGCATTTCCGCTCAGCTCATAATCCGGATTGCCGGGCAGCCATTCAGAGAAGATTCGGGTGTTCACACTCTGCAGCGTCTGAGGGTTCGGACCGATGCAGTTGAATACGGCCCACGCATTCCTTGGAAACTCGTAGACCACCATTCCCTCCGGTACAGCTCCGCCCGTGTACTTGCCCGCGATCAGATAGCGGAATTTGCCTCCGCCGATATCGTCGATGCAGACGCCGTACTCCCCGATGCAGTTGTCCACCAGGGCCTGCTCATAGGGATTCGCCGGTGCATTTCCCGCATAAACGCTGTAAGCATACTTCTCACAGATCTCATTCCAGAACTTCGGTATTTCCGCATAAGCAGTTTCATTCTCGAAAACCTTCTGAAAACCGATGACCTTGAACGGAAACATGGGCGCTATTTTAACATCCATTTGACTGCCTCCTTGTACCGATAATTGGATCTTCAAGGGAAGAAAGACTTTTCCGGCGGCTCCGTCACGGACCTGTGATGGTGTGACACCGTGAAAACGGGAGAAAGCTTTCGTAAAGCTCTCCGGCGTTTCATAGCAGTACCGAAATGCAATGTCGATCACCTTTTCATCCGTCTCTTTCAGGTCCCGTGCCGCCTGGTACAGCCTGCGGTTCCTGATATACTCCCCGATACCGTATCCGGTCATCAGAGAGAATCCTTTCTGAAGAAAGAACGGAGAAAGGTACACCCGATCTGCCACATCCTGCGCACTGATGTCGTCGGTCAGATGCTCTTCCATATACTCGATTGCCATACGAATGCTGGTAAGCCACTCCATAGGCCGCCGCTCCTTTCCTTGATGGGATTATTGTATCTGATGAAGCGAAAATCGTCCTGTCATTTCCTGCTCAGATCTGTCCTGCCCTTATCATTTCACGGCCTCACCAAGATGGGCGACAGCCCCGGCCTTTTACAGACCGGGGCAAAGAATCATCCCTATTCATCTGTTTTTCCCAAGTATTCTCTGTTTTCAAGCTCCAGCCGCATGAGCACGACCTCCTGCCAGCCTGTAAAGCGGGAGCGGAAGCCCTTGGGATTTCTGCCGTATTCCGCGAAGCCCACGCTCTTGTACAGGGCAAGGGCGCTTTTGTTCTCTGCCACGACTTCCAGTTCCAACTGGGCATAGCCCGCTTTTTTTGCACATGCGATGCAGGCCTGTGTCAAAGCCCTACCGATGCCGAGCCCCCAGTACGCCTTATCCACACTGATGCCAAACTCCGCGCGATGTCGGATCTTTTCCTTTCGGCCGACACAGCCGATACCGGCGCTGCCCACAACTTTTCCGTCCAGCTCCGCGAGAAGTTCGATCTCATCGACGCTGTCTGTCTTTCTCCGCAGCAGCTCCGCCTCATCCTCGGCGGTATAGCTATGCTCTTCAGGGTAGGTAAGCAGATAGTCCGTCTGCGTATGGGTGAGGTTGAAGATATCGAGGAGCGCTTGCCCGTTCGATGCCGTCCCGTTCCGCAGGATACAGGCTCTGCCGTCTTTCAGGGTAACTGTGCTGCTATATTCCATCTTGAAGCCCTTCCTTTTCGATCGTCATTCATTCCGCGTAAGCTGCCACAAGCTGAGCTGTCCGAACGGCTCCTTTTCTTCGAAGCGGTGCAGGTATGCGAAGATCTCGTCGTTATCGTGCATGATCCCGCTTTGCTCGCAGGTGTGATGAAACAAGCTCATCAGCTCATCGCCGCGCGGACTGGGGACCTCGTAGCGGTCTCCGTATTCCCGGATATAGCGCTCCTTCAAGCCGGGGAAATGCCTGTCAAGCTGTCGATAGAAATACTCACGGCTGCCGTCGCGAAGCGTCATCCCCATTCCAAAGCAGATCACGCCGCGCACCTGAGCCTCTATACACATCCGAAGGATCGACGCAATGTTCTCGCGGGTATCGTTGATATAGGGCAGGATCGGACACAGCCACACGACGGTGGGAATACCGTTATCGCGCAAGGTTTTCAGCGCCTCGAACCTCTCTTTTGTCGAGCAGACATGCGGCTCGATGATCCTGCACAGGCTTTCATCCGCTGTTGTCAGCGTCATCTGAACAACGGCTTTGGTCTTTTCATTGATACGTTTCAGGATATCCAGATCTCTGAGCACACGGTCGGACTTTGTCTGCAGCGCGACGCCGCAGCCGTATTTCTCGATGATCAACAATGCTTTTCGCGTGTATTCTGTTTTCAGCTCCTGCGGGATGTACGGATCGCTCATGGAGCCTGTCCCGATCATGCAGCGTTTTCTCTTGCGGCGCAGCGCGTCTTCCAGCAATGCAAGGGCGTTTTCTTTGACTTCGATATCCTCAAAAGTGTGATCCATCCGATAGCAGCTGCTTCTTGAATCGCAGTAAATACATCCATGCGTGCAGCCCCGATAAAGATTCATTCCGTTTTGAGAGGATAAGATCCCCTTTGCTTTCACATAATGCACAGCGTTCCCTCCGCCCTCTCAAGCTGCTGTTATCATAAACCGCTTTGTCATCAAAAGACTTATACCGTAAGTATCCGTACGCAAATCCGATTTTTTGAAATTACACTCCCGGTTTTTGATTCAGTACGCGTTCAAGCGCCACCCAGCCCAGGTATTTCGGATGATCTCCGGTCAGCGCTGTCATCTTTTCGATTGCCAGATAGTCATCGACTCGAACCCTGTCCCACGCATGGATCACACGGCCGTCCCCAAAACTGATGCCGCAGTGGCCCCAGTTGACCGGACCGTTTTCGCTCGGACACAGGCAGTCATAGAATACGAACGCGCCTCGCTCCGGCACTCCGCCCTGCAGCGCGTCCTTGTACAGCTCGCAGGATTCCTTTGCGGAATCTCCGCCGAATACTTCGATCTGATTGCTGATTTCAAGTGCGTCCTCGATAAACGCAAGACACCAGCCGGCATACTCTGTGCTGCCAAGTTTGCTTTCAGCCCAGCGGATCATATTCTCTGTCAGTTTCTCCATGGGTTCGTTTTTTCTTTTCCGGTAAAAGACGAATCCATCCTCTTTCTTTATGATGCGATAGCCTAATCTTTTGTAAAAAGCATTTGTCCGCTCATTCCAACATGGGGTATCCAGATGAAACTCAGCAGCCCACGGGAAATTCTTTTCTATGCAATCCATCAAGCGAATTCCGTAACCTTTTCTATGATAGATGCTATCAATAAAAATCCTGCCTATGTATACAATGGCAGCCCCGACCAAATCGTTTCCGATCATTGCCTGATACAAATGCCCCTCCCGGGCCATCTGTTGATGCCATTTGATCGAATCATATTCAGGGGGACAATCGCCTTTTATTCCGCCGACATTGACATCTGTTTCAAAAGCTCTGACAGACATAGCTACGATTTTTTCTATCTGTTCTGCTTCTGCTTTGATAATGTACATCCCACGACTCCCACCTGTCTTGCACACTAAGATTATTCCCTTGACTGTTGCACAGCGATCTCCAGATAACTGACAATTTGGGACTGTTCTGCAGCTTCCGATCCGTAATATCTTCCCTCATACCAGAGTTTAAAGCCGCCGTCAACATAAACAATGCAGCACTTTGGCAGGCTTACATCCTTTCCTTTGGGGCATACCTTTTTTCGGAATAGCAAATCCCATAATAGTCCAGAGTCTCCTTAATCCTCTTTTCCTCCAAGGCGTTCGATGCGTGCAAAAGCGCTTTGGCACCAGGTGAACAGGGAAGAGAAAGCCGGATCAAAATCATAACCGTCCGGCAGCTCTTCCATTTCCAAAATGATCCGGTCTTCCTCCGTAACCGCTTCCTTCAGATTCTTTCTGCTGAGGATGAATTGCCCGCTTTCCAGAAAATGCAGATTCTGGATCAGGTAAAACACGCTTTTGCAGGTGCCGCGAAACCTGACGGCGTTCTTGTCCCTGTCTGCGTGGATATAGCGGTGGCAGAGTTCGTGATACAGATTCCCCAGGCTCAGCTTGACATAGTTGATTTCGTCTTCCCGCGTCGCGGGCGGAAGATAATCCGTCAGTACGCCGACCAGGTCTTTCGTCGTCTGGCGCAGTTGGCATAGCTCCAGAGGATTCCAGCGCTTCATTTCGTCTTTCCCGCAGATGAAACCGCAGGATCTCTCGTAGAAGCCGATCCCTTTCAGGATCCCACGGTATGTATCCATATCCCGCACGGAGAACCCATCCAGGATCACCATAACGTCGATATCGCTGTTTTCATGCGCTTCTCCGCGCAGCCAGCTTCCCTGAAGCCCCATATACAGCAGCCTCTCTCCGAAAGCTGACCGACAGTTCAGGATCAGATCAGCCAGGTATTTGTCCAGATCAAACATTGCTGCTTCACCCCATAGCTCGCATTCCACTTGAATTCTGATGGCCCGTCTCTTTCTCACGCACCTGCAACGATCCTGCGAATGCTCTCCCAATCGGCGCATCTTTGATAGTTTCTGTTGGGAAAAGCACATTCTCGGTTCCAGGGTCTGTCAAACACCAGGACCTTCAACTCCGGCAGGTGCTCGAAAAACCGGAAGGCCTTCGGAGAATCCTCAACGGCGTAATCAAACTTCATCCTGTAATAGTCTTCCAGTTCAAGGGTGCTGTTGCTGTTTTTGATAAAATGATCCCTTCCGTATTTGTTGAGACAGTACAGTCTGACGTTCTGAAGTCCATGCTCATCCAGCCAGATACGGGACGGCGCGTAAACGCTGGACGGGCGGCCGGTAATGATCGACACTTCGTGCCCGCGGGAAATCCATTCGTTTATGGTCTCCGCAGCGCCCGGCGTCGCAGCATATGACAGCAGCATCTCCGGCTCGTGCGCCCGAAGCATCAACCGCTCGTATTGTTCCGCATCCAGATCAAAAGACCTGTCCAGCTCAAAATACTGCATCCGGTCATAAGGAACATGCTTATGGAACATTTCCAGCGCAAGCTTTGAGAGGGCCCTTCCTGTCTCGCACAGGCAATCGTCAAAATCAACATAGATACGCATGATTTCGTGATCTCCCTTTCTCAAATGATCATACTCTATAATTTGTATTCCATTTGGACGTCAAAGGGCTCCGCTGCAGCCAATTCCGCATTGATTTCTTCTGCAAAACTGCAGCCAAGTGCCCGGTATGCCGCCTGTGACTCTTTTGAGGAATGCGCCGAAATATACAGTTTGTCCGCGCCCAGCCGCCGGGCCTCTTCGCAGGCCAGGGAAAAGAGCCTCCTGCCGATGCCCTGACGCCTGTATTCCTCTGAGATCTGAAAACAAACCAGCTGCACATATCTTGCCGCGGCTCCGAATACACGGTGGGAGACGGTCGCAAACCCAATGATCCGCTCGCCGTCGAACGCGCCAAAGCCTGTCTGGTCAAGGCTTATAGAATGCGCCACGTCTTCTGCGATTTCCCGGCACTGCGCCTGCGACCAGTTTTCTTCATAGACATTCGGTACAAGCTTCCAATCCTTGCCTATCTTTCTCCAGCACGCTGTAACCGTCTGGTGACGGACAAAAGCATCCAAGGAATGAGCTGTGAAATTGTTGCTGTCCAATCTCTTGTATTGATAATGCATTCCCATATAGATTCTTTCCTTCTGACCTCTGTTTCCGGTTAGCCTTTGACATCAGGATTTCCCCTGCACTTTTTCAAAATCCACCGTCTTTCCTTTGCGTGAAATCTTTCCCACCAGATATCCGTAATGCAGGAGTTCCTTCTTGGCGTTCAGGAAAGAGTGGTCGATCGGGAAACCGGCAATCCTCTCGATCTCATCAAAAGTCAGTTTAAAACGATCCGTACCGTTTTCCCTGATCCAATTCCATAACGATTCATATTTGCTCATCTCATTCTCCTGATTATAACGATATACACGGATTATACGGGGGTGCCGACTTCAATGAGATTGCCGTCCGGGTCATAGAATCTGACGACCCGCTGTCCCCAGCTGTGCGTCGTCAGGCGATTGACAAATACCGTGTCAGGATAGAGCCTCTCCAGCTTCTTTACGAAGCATTCGATCTCCGGCTCTTCAAAATACAGCTCGCTATGATTGCTTTGCGGGATAACGCGCCTCCCCGTAAACCGCTCCCAGTATTTTTCTTCCTGGAGATACAGATGATCGGACAGTTCCATATTGCCGTCATTGTCCCGAATCAACTCGAATCCAAACATGTCCTGATAGAACTTCAAAGCTTTCCTGCAGCCTTTTACGACGATAAGGGTGCCTTTGTATTTCATGGTTCGCTTTTCCTCCCAATCCGGCTCCTTATACTCCGAGCCGCTATGCTCTTCCCGTTCGGATGAAATGGCCTTCCTGAACGGCTGCGAAGCTTGCTGCCGCGCACACGACGATCGCGGAGTGTTTCAGCGGGAGAAACCGAATCGTCAGCGGCAGCAGAAACAGCAGAACGCCTGTCGCTTTGTTCATAAGCGAATGGACGGACACAAATCTCTTCTGTACGGCAAAACCGGAAATGATATTTACAGCCTTTATGAAAGCGATGATTCCGATCCAGGCATACAGCCATGTGGGAATACGCAGGATCGGGAGCAGCTTGATCAGGCATACAGCCACAAACACAAAGTCTGCAATCGTATCCAGCCTTGCCCCAAGCTCGCTGGCTGTATCTGTTTTTCTCGCCACGAGTCCGTCAAGCATATCAGACAAGCCGGCAGCTATGTAAAGCGCATAAAAGCCGGGAGAGAAGGCCGGACAGAAAAGCAGAACGATACTGCCGGCTATTCTGAAAATCGTGATACTGTTTGCCATGGATGAACTTCCTTCAAGATATATGGGAACCTGTGTTCCCATTTTAGTGAACGATAGGTCACTTGTCAAGCGCCTCCCGATCCTGAACGGGAAATGGAATGGAAAAATGGCATGACCCGAAGATCATGCCATTTCCGGAAAACGAAAAGTCTTTCTTACGAGGGCCGCCCTTCAGGCGGCTCTTTTTTATGGGAATAAGTCTTATTCAAACGCGGGGACAAGCTCTTCCGCAATATCCAGCAGCTCGCCGGTGCGGACCATCCGCTCGATCTCCAGAATGTCCGGCCAGAGCTCCCGGTCCTGCTCCATGAAGGAGATTTTTTCCCGCACATGGGAGAAGATCGCCTCATGGACGGGGGAGAGGCCCTGCCCGTGGGTACCGAGCCTGCGGCGGATATCCACCGCCTGGCAGGCGGTGAGCAGCTCATAGGCCAGGACCGAGCGGGTGTTCTCCAGGATCTGGCCGGCCTTGCGGGCGGCGGTGGTACCCATGGAGACGAAATCCTCCTGGTTGGCGGAGGAGGGGATGGAGTCCACACTGGCGGGATGGGCCAGGACCTTGTTTTCCGAGGCCATGGAAGCGGCGGAATACTGGACGATCATGAAGCCGCTGTTGAGCCCGGCCTCGGTGGTGAGGAAGGGCGTGAGCCCGTTGGAGAGGGCGGCGTTCACCATGCGCTCGATGCGGCGCTCGGAAATGCTGGCGAGCTCCGCGCAGGCGATGCCCAGAAAGTCAAAGGGCAGGGCCATGGGCTCCCCGTGGAAGTTGCCGCCGGAGATGACCGCCTCGTCCTCCAGAAACATGAGCGGATTGTCTGTCACGGCGTTCAGTTCGATTTCCACCCGGGAGCGGATGAACTCCAGCGCGTCCCGCACGGCGCCGTGGACGTGGGGCATGCATCTTAGGGCATAGGCGTCCTGCACCCGGTCCCCCCGGGCCCTCTGCAGGATCTCGCAGCCTTCGGTGAGGAGGCGCAGATTCTTTGCCACCCGGATCTGGCCCACCTGACCGCGGACCTGATGGACCCGGTCCTGGAAGGCATCCAGCTGGCCGGTGAGGGCCGTGAGCGTGAGGGAACCGATGAGATCCGCCATCTTTGCGGCGGCAATGGTGTCGTAGAGATGGAGCGCGCCCACGCTTGTCATGGCGCAGGTGCCGTTGGTGATGCCGAGACCCTCCTTGCTGACAAGGGTGTCCAGCGGCTGGATGCCGGCGCGGCGCAGGGCCTCGCCGCCGGGGAGCAGTTCCCCCCGGTAATAGGCCTGACCCCGGCCCAGCAGCACCAGGCCCATGTGGGAGAGCGGCGCCAGGTCGCCGGAAGCGCCGAGAGAGCCCTTCTGGGGGACCCAGGGCGTTACATGCCGGTTCAAAAGCTCCGCCAGGCGCTGGACCAGCACCGGGCGCACACCGCTGACGCCGGCACAGAGGGCGTTGGCCCGCAGCAGCATCATGCCCCGGACCTCTTCCTCACTGTAGGGCTCGCCGGTGCCCACGCAGTGGCTGAGGATCAGATTGGTGGAGAGCTGGCTGCTCATCTCTTCGGGGACGGACACATTGGCAAAATCGCCGAAGCCTGTGGTGATCCCATAGGCCACCCGATCCTCCTGCATGATCTTCTCCGCCAGGTCCCGGGAACGGCGGATCGCCGCCAAAGCCTCCTCGGTGAGTCTGACAGGAGCCCCGTAACGGGCAACTGCGACAAAGTCCTCCAGCGTAAGATGGTGACCGTCCAGCGCAACCTCGGAAACGGTTTTTGCCTGGTCCATAAACCTGTGCCTCTTTTCTGATCAAAAATGATGCTATTGGAGAAAGAATCATTTTCAGCTTAACTATTGTACATCAACGCCGGCGTAAAAGCAAGGAAAATCTACTTTCGACTGTGAAAGTGCGGGGCCGAGGAGCGGGAACAGAGAGCGGGAAATTGCTTTGCGATTTCTGTTGAAATACTGCAGGAAAAATAGTATAATTAAACAGTTAATTTTCGAACCGACGCATTTTCGATTGCGGCCCGCAGATGGGCCGCGGCAAGGAGCACAGCATGCAGGAATTTATCACCATCAAGGGCGCAAGAGAGAACAATCTGAAGAACATCGACCTGTCCATCCCCCGGGACAAGCTGGTGGTGGTCACAGGACTTTCCGGCAGCGGCAAGTCCAGCCTGGCCTTTGACACCATCTATGCCGAGGGACAGCGGCGCTATGTGGAGAGTCTAAGTTCCTATGCCAGAATGTTCCTGGGTCAGATGGACAAGCCAGACGTGGATTATATCGACGGCCTCTCTCCGGCCATCTCCATCGACCAGAAGACCACCTCCAAGAATCCCCGCTCCACCGTGGGCACCGTGACGGAGATCTATGACTATCTGCGTCTTCTCTGGGCGCGGATCGGCGTACCCCACTGCCCCAAGTGCGGGCGGGAGATCCGGCAGCAGAGCATCGACCAGATCGTGGACCAGATCATGGCCCTGCCCGAGGGCAGCCGGATCCAGATCCTGGCCCCCGTGATCCGGGGGAAGAAGGGTGAGCATGTAAAGGTGCTGGAGGACGCCAAAAAGTCCGGCTACGTCCGTGCACTGGTGGACGGGATCGCCTATGATCTGGCCGAGGAGATCAAGCTGGAGAAGAACAAGAAGCACGATATCGAGATCGTGGTGGACCGCCTGGTGATCAAGAAGGAGATCTCCCGCCGCCTGACCGACTCTGCGGAGACGGCGCTCTCCCTGGCCGGCGGACTCATGATCGTATCTCCATCGAGGAGCTGACGCCCCGGCTCTTCTCCTTCAACAATCCTCACGGCGCCTGCCCCAAGTGCACGGGCCTCGGCATGCAGATGCTCATCGATCCCGCCCTCATCATCCCCAATCCTAATCTCAGCATCCTGGACGGCGGCATCACCGCCAGCGGCTGGGGCAATGTGCGGGGAGACACCATCTCCAAGATGTATTTTGACGCGCTGGCCAAGCGCTATCACTTCAAGCTTTCGGATCCCATCAAGGACATCCCTCAGGAGGGCCTGGACGCCATCCTGTATGGCACCCGGGGGGAGCCGCTGCAGCTGCGCTATGAGAAGGCGGAGGGCTTCGGCGTCATCCGCCGGGAGTTTGAGGGCGTGATCAACAATCTGGAGCGCCGCTACCGCGAGACCCAGAGCCCCTCCATGCGGGCGGATATCGAGGAGTGCATGTCCGAGACGCCCTGCCCCGAGTGCGGCGGCAGAAGGCTCAAAAAATCCGCCCTGGCCGTTACGGTGGGCGGGCTGAATATCGCGGAATTCACGGAGCTCTCCGTGACGAAGTGCCTGGACTTTGTAAACGCGCTGGAGCTCAGCGAGAAGGAGAGCATGATCGCCGCCCAGATCCTGAAGGAGATCCGCTCCCGTCTCAGCTTTCTGCAGAGCGTGGGCTTGGGCTACCTGACCCTCTCCCGCATGGCGGCCACTCTCTCCGGCGGCGAGAGCCAGCGAATCCGTCTGGCCACCCAGATCGGCTCCAGCCTTATGGGCGTCCTCTATATCCTGGACGAGCCCAGCATCGGCCTGCACCAGCGGGATAACGCCAAGCTGCTGAACACCCTGCGCCAGCTGCGGGATCTGGGCAATACCCTCATCGTGGTGGAGCACGATGAGGAGACCATGCGGGCCGCGGACTACGTGGTGGACATCGGCCCGGGCGCCGGCGTCAACGGCGGCAGAGTCGTGGCGGCGGGGAGCCTGGAGGATATCTGCGCCGTGCCCGAATCCGTCACCGGCCAGTATCTCAGCGGCAAGAAGCACATTCCCATTCCCAGTCAGCGGCGCAAGGGTAACGGCAAGTCCCTGATCATCCGGGGAGCCGCGGAAAACAACCTGAAAAACATCGATGTGGAGCTCCCCCTGGGCAAGCTCATCTGCGTCACCGGCGTCTCCGGCAGCGGCAAATCCTCCCTCATCAATGAGATCCTGTACAAGACCCTTGCCGTGGAGAAAAACCGCAGCAAGCTGCGCCCGGGCAAGTGCGCCGGCATCGAGGGCATGGAGGCGGTGGACAAGGTCATCGCCCTGGACCAAAGCCCCATCGGCCGCACGCCCCGCTCCAACCCCGCCACCTACACCGGCGCCTTCAACGATATCCGGGATCTTTTCGCCTCCACCCAGGACGCGAGACTCCGTGGCTACGGGCAGGGACGCTTCTCCTTCAATGTGAAGGGCGGCCGCTGCGAGGCCTGCTCCGGCGACGGCCTCGTGAAGATCGAGATGCATTTTCTGCCGGACGTCTACGTCCCCTGTGACGTCTGCGGCGGCAAGCGCTACAACCGGGAGACCCTGGAAGTGCGCTACAAGGGCAAGAACATTGCGGATGTGCTGGATATGACTGTGGAGGAGGCCTGCTCCTTCTTTGCAAACCAGCAGAAGATCCTGAACAAGATCCAGACCCTCTACGATGTGGGCCTGGGCTATGTGAAGCTGGGACAGAGCAGCACCACCCTCTCCGGCGGCGAGGCCCAGCGGGTGAAGCTGGCCACCGAGCTCTCCAAGCGCAGCACGGGCAGCACGGTCTATGTGCTGGACGAGCCCACCACGGGCCTGCACATCGCGGACGTGCACAAGCTCATCGATATCCTGAACCGCCTTACCGACGCTGGCAACACCGTGGTGGTGATCGAGCACAACCTGGACGTCATCAAGGTGGCGGATCACATCATCGACCTGGGCCCGGAGGGCGGCGACGGCGGCGGTACCCTGGTATTTGCCGGTACGCCGGAGGACTGCGCCGCCTGTGAGGAGAGCTACACGGGGCAGTTTCTGAAGCCGCTGCTGGAAGAGGCAGCACGGGAGGAGCCGGAATGGACCAGGAACGGGAATTGACCGAGCTCAGCGGGTCTGTTGACTCGGTGATCTATAAAAACGAAGAAAACGGCTATACGGTCCTGCGGCTGCGCAGCGAAAACGACGAGACCGTGACGGTGGTGGGCACCATCCCCTTTGCCGCGCCGGGGGAGACCCTGCTGGCAAGCGGCACGTGGAGCACCCACAGCGTCCACGGCAGGCAGTTCAAGGCGGAGTTTGCCCAGCGCATGCTGCCCACCGACGAGGCGGCGATTTATCAGTATCTGGCCTCCGGCACCGTGCAGGGCATCGGCCCGGCTACCGCCTCCCTCATCGTGCGTCAGTTCGGCAATCGCAGCCTGGACGTCCTGGAAAACGAGCCGGAGAAGCTGGCAAGCATCAAGGGCGTGAGCCTGCAGAAGGCGAAACAGCTGTCCAAGCGCTTCCGGCAGCAGACCGGCGTGCGGCGGCTGATGGAGTTTATCTGCTCCTTTGAGCTGCGGCCGGTGCTGGCCATGCGGCTCTATAAGTACTACGGAGACAAGGCCCTGGACCTGCTGCGGGAGGACCCCTACATCCTGGCGGCCAGCCATATCGGCGGCAGCTTCTACGAGGCGGACCGACTGGCCCTGGACATGGGTCTGGACGAGGAGAACCGGAGCCGCGTAAACGCCGCGGTCCTCTTCGAGCTGCGGCATAACCTGGGAAACGGACACTGCTTCATTCCCCGGGAAAAGCTCTGTGCCGTGACCTCGGAGCTGATCCGGGTAGAGCCGGAGCGGGTGGAGGAGAGCATCGAAGAGCTGATCGGAGCAGGCCTCCTGCACTTTGAGGAGATCGCCGGCTGCAATGCCTGTTATCTGCCGGAGCTCTACGAGGTGGAAGCCGACACCGCGCTGCGTCTGGCAAAAATGACCCGGGGCGCCTTCCGGGAGAAGGTGGACCTGGAGAGCATCATCCAGAAGCTGGAGGAGAGCCAGGGGATCCGCTATGCCGCCATGCAGCGGCAGACCCTGAACCTCGCGTTGAACAACCAGGTGGTGGTCATCACCGGCGGACCCGGTACGGGCAAGACCACCTCTATTCGGGCCATCCTCGCCATGTTCGAGCGCCTGGGGATCCGGACTCTGCTCACCGCACCCACCGGCCGCGCTGCCAAGCGCATGACGGAGCTGACCGGCCAGGAAGCGGCCACGGTGCACCGTCTGCTGGGCGCCAAGTTTGAAGAAGACGGGGAACATGTGGCCTTCACCAAAAATGAGGACGACCGGCTGGCGTGCGATGCCGTGATTTTGGATGAGTGCTCCATGGTGGATATCCAGCTGATGGACGCGCTGCTGAAGGCGCTGCCGCCCTCCTGCCGTCTGGTGCTGGTGGGGGACGCGGACCAGCTGCCCTCCGTGGGCCCGGGAAACGTATTCTCCGCCCTGATCCGCAGCGGCGTGATCCCCACCGTCCGCCTGACCGAGATCTTCCGGCAGAACGAGGGCAGCCGCATCGTGCGCAACGCCCACATGATCAACCGCGGCGAGCATCCGGACTTCTCCGAGAACGCGGGGGATTTCTTCCGCCTGAAGCGGATGCAGGCCGGCAGCACCGCGGACACGGTGGTGGAGCTCTGCGCCGTGAGACTGCCGGGGAAGATGCACATCCCCGCTGCGGAGATCCAGGTCCTCTCGCCCACAAGGAAAGGGGAGCTTGGCACCGCCAGTCTCAACAAGCGCCTGCAGGAGGCCTTGAATCCCGCCGCGAAGGACAAAAAGGAAAAAGCCTTCGGCGATGTGGTCTTCCGGGAAGGGGACCGGGTCATGCAGATCCGGAACAACTACGACATCCTCTGGCACAACGAGAACAACACCAACGTGGGCATGGGCATCTACAACGGAGACATCGGCCGGATCCTGCAGATCAGCCTGGAGGAAGAAAACCTGACCGTGGATTTTGACGGGCGCATCGCCCAGTACGGCTTTGACTCCCTGCTGGAGCTGGAGCACGCCTGGGCCATGACGGTCCACAAGGCCCAGGGCAGCGAATACCGCGCTGTGATCCTGGCCCTGGGCAACAGCGCCCCCATGCTCATGACAAGGGACGTGCTCTACACCGCCGTGACCCGGGCCAAGGAGCTTTTGATCCTGGTGGGGGACGACGCCATCGCCTATCACATGGTGGACAATTACCGGCCCAGCAAGCGCTACTGTGCCCTCCGGGTGCGGCTGCGGGCCGCCTGCGGGATCAATTAGGGAGAGAGAATCATGGATCATCTTGTAGATTACATCAAGTGGATGGGAGACGTCCCCTTCCGGGGCTTGCCTCTGAACGAGGCGGACGCCCTGGTGCTCTGCATGCTCTCCTACTACGATTTTACGCCCCTCTTCCAGGGCAGAAGGAAAAGCATCCCCCTGCGGGAGAGCCTGCGCCTGATCGAGGAGGACAAGGTCCGCGTCATGCTGGTGGGACGGGACCGTGGCTTCCGGGAGATCCTGGAGTGCGCCGCGCGGTCGGAGCGCTACGGAACGCTCATCATGCGCAGCTATGTGGACCTCTACCGGCAGGAGCCGCCCCTGCAGTTCGCGGCGGTGACCTTCTGCGCGCCGGACTTTCACTTTGTGGCCTTCCGGGGCACCGATGATTCGCTGGCCGGCTGGGAGGAGGACTTCCGCATCGGCTTTACGGTCACGGAGGCCCAGCGTCTGGCGGCGGACTACGCCGCCAAAGCGCTGAAACACCGAAAGCCCTGCTACATCGGCGGCCACTCCAAGGGCGGCAATCTGGCCCTGTATGCTGCCTGCACCCTGCCGGAGACCGCCTGGGAGCGGGTGGAGCACCTGTACCTGCTGGACGGCCCGGGCATCTGCTCCGAAGTGATGGACGACAGCGCCATCCGGCGCATCGACGCCAGGACCACCAGGATCGTCCCCGCCTTTTCCGTGGTGGGCAAGCTGTTTGAGCCGCAAATCACGGACAGCCGCATCGTCCAGTCCTCCGCCTCCGGCTTTGTGCAGCACAGCCTGGACACCTGGGGCATCGATCACGGCAAGCTCCTGCTGGCGGAGGGGCCCAACCCCCGCAGCGTCTGGATCAACGAAGTCCTGAACCGCTGGATCGGCGGGATCTCCCAGGAGGATCGGGGCATCCTGGTAACAGAGCTGTTTGACGCTTTGGCCGCTGACGGCGCCGCCACTCTGGATGAGATCGAGGAGCGGGGCGTGGGCGGCTTCGAGGCCATCCTGGTGAAGCTCTTTACTTCCAGCAAGGTCACCCGCAAGACTCTGGGGGACCTGCCCAAGCGGGCCATCCTGGGGGAACACTACGACGCCATATCCCAAAAAGGTTTTTCTGCCTGGCTGCTGGAGGAGATCCAGAACTGGCAGAGCCAGGCGGCAGAGCGTCGCGCCAGGGCCAAGGCCGAGGAAGGCACCGGGGACGAGAGCGGGCAGGCATGAGCGGCGGATCCATGGAGGATAACAGCCTTGCGAGAGCGGTCTGCGCTGTCATCTGTCGGGGAGACGGGCTGAAAGCCCGGGAGATCGCAAGAGAACTGGACCTGGACCACGGGACGGTCAATTCTCTTTTGTATTCCTCTCCTCTGATGAAGGAGCTTTGCTGGCAGGATCGGGACTTTCGCTGGCACGGGATCGTGCGGCAGAGCCCGGATCATACTGGCCTGCAGGAATTTGCCGCGTATTTTGCCACAGCGGGGGAGTTTCTCTCCCTTTCGGAGGAAGCGTGGCTCGCAGCCATGCGGGAGGGCTGCCGGAACATCGGCCGCAGCCTCTCCGATACCCGGGGCCTGACCCATTCTTTCCTGGACTGCCGGGAACAGATCCGGGCGCTGTTTCTTGACTTGCGGGATATGATCGGCGAGAGCTGCCTCACCTGGCAGCTTGCCTTTGAGCTGCGGCTGAAGCGCTCCCGCCATGTTCGCATTTACGCGGACGTGCTGGTCATCACGGAGGATCGGGTCTTTTCCCTGGAATTCAAGATGAAAAAGACCGTCGATCCGGAGGAAGTGGAGCAGGCGGCCAAGTATGTGCCCTATCTGGAGATCGTCTTCGGACCGGGCTATGAGATCATACCCGTCCTTGTGCTGACCGGGACAAGGGAGCTTTTCGATTTCGTGCCCATCGGCAAGGCGGACAGGCTGCTCCCGGTTTGCTCCGGGGACATGCTGTTTAACGTCTTTGACGAGTACCTGGGATTTCTCCAATAAACAAGAGAATGCGCGAACAAATGAAATGTTCGCGCATTCTCTTGTTTTTATCACACTCAGCCGTGGCGGTGATCGGTGGAGCCGGGGGAGGCCAGCATGTCCATCCCGTGGGAGATTGCCTCCATGACCGCCAGCAGATTTTCCCTGGCTGCCTTTTCGCTGCCGGGCAGGTTCACGATCAGGCTGCCGCCCCGGATACCGGCGGCACTCCGGCTCAGACAGCCCCGGGGGGTGATCTGCAGGCTTGCCCAGCGCATGGCCTCGGGGATGCCCCGGGTCTCCCGTTCAATGACGGCAAGGGTGGCCTCCGGGGTCACGTCCCGGGGAGAGAAGCCGGTGCCGCCGGTGGTCATGATGAGAGAGATCCGCTTTTCGTCGGCGCAGGAGATCAGCTCCGCCTGGATCTGCGCTGCTTCGTCCGGCACCACGGAGGTATAGACGACCGCAAAGCCCGCCTCCTCCAGGATCTTTTTTACCGCGGGGCCGCTGGTGTCGATTCGCTCACCCCGGGAGGCCTTGTCGCTTACGGTGATGACTGCCGCTGTGTAGCTCATATGATCTCCTCCTTTTATCCGCCGATCTGGTTCATGTTCCGGTTGGCGTGGCTGCGCTCCTTGTATGAGAGTTCTCCGTGCCACTGGGGCTTTTCCAGGATGGCCCTGCGCAGCACCTGCACCATCTCCTCCTCCGTCAGCCCCTTGATGCTCAGCTCGTCCGGGGAGTGGAGGCAGGGCTTGATCTTTCCGTCCGCCGTGATGCGGATGCGGTTGCAGCTGGCGCAGAAGTGCGCGCTGACCGGGCTGATGAGCCCCACCCGCCCCTGGGCGCCGGGAAGTCGGTAGAGCTTGGCCACGCTGCCGTCCGCCGGCAGGGGTTCCAGCTCCGGCAGGGTATCGGTCACCACGGTGTAGGGGATGAAGGCCTCGGGCCCGAAATCGCCGCTGTCGTACATGGGCATCAGCTCAATAAAGCGCAGATCCACGGGATACCGCTTCGTCAGCTCCGCAAGGGGGCGGATCTCCCCGTCGTTGAAGCCGCCGATGAGCACGGTATTCAGCTTGATCTTTTCAAAGCCAGCCGCAAGGGCCGCTTCGATGCCCTTCAGCGCGTCCTCCAGACTGCCGCGGCGGGTGATGTAGTGATACTTCTCCGGATCCAGGGTGTCCAGACTGATGTTCAGACGCTTGACGCCCGCTGCCCGCAGATCCTTTGCCAGGCGGGGGAGCAGGAGGCCGTTGGTGGTGAGGCAGATCTCCCGGATGCCGGGGGTTTGGGCCGCGCCCTCGCAGAGGCTTACGATATTGGGCTTTACCAGCGGCTCCCCTCCGGTGAGGCGCAGCTTTTGGATGCCGAGGGAGGCAGCCGCCCGGATGGCGGAAAGCATCTCCTCCTGGGTCAGCATCTCCTCATGCCGCTTTTTGCACACGCCGTCCTCAGGCATGCAGTAGCGGCAGCGGAGATTGCACAGCTCCGTCACCGAGAGACGGAGATAGCGGATCTCCCTTCCGTAGCGATCGATCATAGGCTTTGCCTCCTTCGGCCCTGGTTTGCGGTGTACTTTCGCTTTTTGAACCATTATAATGCCTTTCCCGCCGGGAAACAAGATGGGGATGCGATTTTCTTCCCACGGATAAAGATGAGCAAAACGCTCCAATTCCGCTTGACAAAGCCCGGGCGGGGGAGTATGATGGGAACAGAAGAATGGAGCAAAAAGCTCCAAATGCTGAAAAGGGGTGTTGGGATGCGTGCCAGTCTGAGCGCCAGGAAGGAGCAGATCGCGGAATATGTGCGGCAGTATTATCTGCAGCATGACCGGCTGCCCAGCGAGCGGGACATTGTAAAGGGAACGGGGATCCCGGCAGGCTCGGTCCACCGCTATCTGGTGGAGTGGAAGGAGAGCGGGGACTTCCTCTATGAGGGGCGGCGCCGCAGCGCCCGGACCGAGGATCTGGATCATGTAAGCCCCAAGCACATCCTGCGGGTGCTGGGCACGGTGGCCTGCGGCCCCGGGCAGGAGGAAGAGGAGCGTTTCCTCGAGTATATCCACATGCCGGAGTGCATGGTGGGCAAGGGGGAGTGCTTTGCCCTCATCGCCAAGGGGGAGAGCATGATCGGTGCCGGCGTCCATCCCGGGGACTATGTGATCGTCCGCCGTCAGAAGACCGCCCGGCCCGGGGATCTGGTCATTGCCCTTTCGGATGGAAAGAACAACCTGAAAAAGCTGCTGCCGGATGAGAAGGAACAGCGCTTCATCCTGCGCTCCTGCAACCCGGATCGGGAAGCGTATCCGGATATCATCGTGGACGAGCTGGAGATCCAGGGCGTGGCCATCGGCGTCTACCACAGCTTTGACGGGGGAGACGGGAGCTTTCCCGGGGACTGATGGAGGGAGACATGAAAACAGCGCATAAGCTGCCGCCGCGGAAGGTCTATGTAAAGGTCAACTCCGATTTTGACGCCACCGGCGCCGTGACGCCCAAGGCCATCATCTGGGAGGACGGGCGCAGCTTCAAGATCGACGCCATCCGGGACTTTCGCCCCGCCTCCACCATGGAGCAGGGCCGCAGCGGAGACTGTTATACCGTGATCATCCACGGAGAAGAGAAGCATCTGTTCTTTGAGCGCACCAGCACCATGTTCGGCAGCCGCCTGGGCCGCTGGTGGGTGGAGTGCGCCGCCATGTAAGGCGCGTGCGGGAAAGGAGGAGAGCGCCATGGAAGGAGATCACATCTATATCGCCATCGACCTGAAGTCCTTCTATGCCAGCGTGGAGTGTGTGGAGCGGAAATTCGATCCGCTGAGCACCAACCTGGTGGTGGCGGACCCCAGCCGGACGGAGAAGACCATCTGCCTTGCGGTGACGCCCTCTCTCAAAGCCTACGGCATCTCCGGCAGGGCCAGGCTCTTCGAGGTGGTCCAGCGGGTGAAGGAAGTGAACGCCGAGCGCCTGGCCCGGGCCATCCGGGAGGGGAAGGCCCAGCGGGACGAGAAGGGAAACTTTTGCTTCGTTACCAGCTCCTTCGACGCCAAGGCCTTGGCGGAGGACCCCTCTCTGGAACTGGGCTATTTCGTGGCGCCGCCCAGGATGAAACTCTATGAGCAGTACAGCGCCAAAATCTTTTCGATCTACACCAAATATATCTCGCCCGAGGATATCGTGGTCTATTCCATCGACGAGATCTTTGCCGACGCCACCCGCTATCTGAAGACCCACCGGATGACGGCGAGAGAGCTTGCCATGACCATGATCCGGGAGGTGCTCTATACCACCGGCGTCACCGCCACCGCCGGCATCGGGACCAATCTCTATCTTGCCAAGGTGGCCATGGACATCGTGGCCAAGCACGTGCCCGCGGACAAGGACGGAGTGCGCATCGCGGAGCTGACCGAGCAGCGCTACCGGGAGCTTTTGTGGTGTCATAAGCCCATCACCGATTTCTGGCGGGTGGGGAGAGGCACGGCCAGACGGCTGGAGAAGCTGAGCTGCTACACCATGGGAGACGTGGCCCGGCTCAGCGAGACCAACGAGGACGCCCTCTACACGGCCATGGGCGTCAACGCGGAGCTGCTCATCGACCACGCCTGGGGCTGGGAGCCCACCACCATCCCGCTGATCAAGCAGTATAAGCCCCAGTCCAGTTCCCTCAGCTCCGGCCAGGTGCTGAAGGAGCCCTACTCCTGGGAAAAGGGAAGGCTCATCGTGCAGGAAATGACGGAGCTTCTGAGCCTGGACCTGGTGCGGCAGGGTCTGGTCACAAAGAAGGTGGAGCTGAGCATCGGCTACGACCGGGAGAGCCTGCAGGTGCTGATCCCGGGAAAAGGCCTGGCCGACACGGTTTACGCCGTCAAAACCACGGGCAGGCGCTATGCGGGGAAGGTGGGGCTGGACTATTACGGCCGGCCCAGCCCCCAGCACGCCCACGGCACCGGCAATCTGGACCGCTGGACCAACAGCACCCGGCGGATCCGAAAGGCGATCCTGGAGATCTTCGACCGGACGGTGGACCCGGATCTGCTGATTAGGAGGGTGAACATCGCGGCGGCGGTCCTGCCGGAAAAGGACGCGCCCCGGGAGGGACCGGAGCAGCTGGACCTCTTCACCGACTATGAGGCGCTGGAAAAACAGCGGGCGGAGGAGCAGGCCGCGGACGAGAAGGAACGGCGGATGCAGCAGACCACCCTGCTGATCCAGCAGAAATACGGCAAGAACGCGGTGCTGAAGGGAATGAACTTCCTGGAGGGCGGCACTACCATCGAGCGCAACGCTCAGATCGGCGGCCACCGCTCCGGCGAATAAGAAGGGGGGACAAGCGGACATGGAAGCCTCGGAGGATCCCAGGATCGTCTATGCGGATATCCTGTACCACCCCCATCACCAGTCCGAGAAGCGGGCGCACATGCCCCTGGCGGACCGGGCGGCCCAGTTTTCCGCTTATGACGCCCTGGCCGGCTTTTTCGACATGATCGATGAGGAAGAGCGCTTCACGGAGGCGGAGACGGAGCTGGATGAAAACGCCCGGGAACTGCTGGACCGGAAGCTGCAGCGGATCGCGGAGGCCATCCGCCGGGGCGAACAGCCCCGGGTGTGCTTTACGGTCTTTGTGCCGGACGAGCGCAAGGCGGGCGGCAGCTATCGGGAGATCACGGAAAGCGTCCGCCAGATCGATCTGGTCTCACAGAGGATCGTTTTGAACCGGCGGGAGGGAAGAGGCGGACTCTACGCTGCATTGGATATTGGGCGTATTCTTTCCGTCCGCTCTGAACTTACCGACGGACTTGATGCGCAGGAATAAAAAATTGCAGGAGAGAGAAACTCTTTCCTGCAATCTTTTTTTGCAAGCCGAAGCTTACTTCATGCCGTTCTCGTAGGCCTCGATCATCTTCTTGACCATCTGGCCGCCGACGGAGCCGGCCTGGCGGCTGGTGAGCTCGCCGTTGTAGCCGTTCTTCAGGTTGACGCCAACCTCAGAAGCGGCTTCCATCTTGAACTTGTCCATGGCCTCGCGGGCAGCGGGGTTCACAAGATGATTGCTGGAATTGGTAGACATGTGTTGCATCTCCTTCCGATCGATTTGGGTTTTGCCCGTGCATATCTTTTGCGGAGAACAAAAAGATATGCAGAAAAGCCCGCAAGAAAAAGATGGATAAAGCGGACAGGAGACGACGCAGAAAGGCGCTATTGAAGGGAGCAACGCTATATTTTGTGGTCGGAAACGCCGAAATCGAGAAAAAACTGCAAATTATGTCTTTACCTGCGGGCAAAAGTAGAGTACAATATCCCGTATGAATAGAGAAGCCCAAAACAGGGGTGAAGATTATGGCCAGGCACTTTGCGCCTTCCGCTCATAAAAAGAAACTCAAAATCCAAATGCCGTCCTTCCGCGTTCCGGAGCTGCCGAAGCTCTTCAAGCGGGAGAAGATCCATTATAAACCCAAACGCTATCAGCGCGTTTTTTCCGTGCAGGAGATGTTCCTCGTCATCGCGGCGACCCTGCTTTTCATGGCGGGCATCCTGCTGCCGGTCCCGCGGCTGATCTCCGTGCTGATCTACGCGGCCGCTGCCATCCTTGCCTTCCTGCCCCGGATCTTCCAGATCCTGCAGGACGCGCTGAACCGGAAGCTGCCGGAGGAGGATCTGCTGGTCCTGCTCGGCATCATCGGCGGCTTCTGCATCGGGGAAGAAGTGGGCGCTGCCATTGCGGCGATCCTGTACCGGCTCGCCCAGGTCTTCGAGGCCTATGCTGTCGCCAGAGCCGACGCGGCCATTGATTTGATGCGGGATAAGCTCCCGGAAAAGGCAAAGCTCCTGATCGGGGACAAGACCTCCGAGGTCATGCCTGAGACCGTTGATCCCGGCCAGATCGTCCGCGTGGGCATCGGTGAGACCGTCCCCCTGGACGGGGTCATCGTCTCCGGTGTGACGGAGCTGGATCTTTCGATCCTGACGGGCAACAGCACCGTCCATACCTGCGGCGTGGGGGACCAGGTCTTCTCCGGCAGCGTCAATCACGGCGCTGTCATCGACGTGCGGGTGACGAAACCTTTCAGCGAATCCGCTGCCGCCAGCCTTCTGCGTGACGTGCAGGATGCCGCCCGGTATGAGACCACCCAGGAGCGGCTTTCCGACCGGATCTGCGCCTGGTTTGCGCCCGTGGTCGCGGTGCTGGCGCTGCTCCTGCTTCTGGTGCCCTCGCTGATCACCGGGCAGTGGCTGCCGAATCTCCGCCGGGCGGTGCTCTTTCTGCTGGCGGCCTCTCCCAGCGCGCTGATGATCTCTGTCTCTCTGTCCTGCCTGGGCGGTGAGATGAGCGGCATTTTCAACGGCATCGTCAGCAAGGGCCACGACTGCCTGGAGATCCTGGCCCAGACCAGGACCATGGTGTTTGGCAAGACCGGCACCATTACCGGGGGCCGCTTTGAGATCACCGGAGTTTTCCCCAACGGCTGCGGGGCGGATGACCTTCTGGCCATCGCCGCGGCGGCAGAGAGCTATTCCCGTCACCCCATCGCACAGCTTTTGAAGCTGGCCGCCAACTGGACGCCGGATATCGCTGAGAGCGTGATGCAGGTGGAGGAGATCCCCGGCCGGGGCGTCAGCGCCTTTATCGAAGGGCGGCACGTCTATGTGGGCAATGCCTATCTGCTGCAGGAGCACGGCATCCGATATGCGGTTCCTTCCCGGGCGGGCTCTGCCGTCCATGTGGCGGTGGAGAACCGGTATTGGGGCCACATCCTGGTGAGCGATAAAACCAGAGAGGGCGCCTTTGACGCCCTGGAGGAACTGAGAAGTCAGGGCGTTCAGCAGCTGGTGATGCTCACCGGGGACGTGCTATCTTCTTCCCGGCCCCTTGCCTCGTCCCTGGGCTTTGATCTCCTGCGCACGGAGCTTACGCCCGAGGCCAAGGTCTCTGCCATCCGCTACCTGATCTCTGGCAAGGGGAAGGGGACCAGCGTGGGCTTTGTAGGCGATGGGATCAACGACGTGCCCATGCTGGAGGCCGCGGATGTGGGACTTGCCATCGACGCACTTCACGCGTGGAACGAGGCTGACGCGGCGGACATCCTCCTGCTGGATCGGGATATTGAAAAGCTGCCCGCCGCCATGCGGATCGCCCGCGGGATGCGACTGATCCTCTGGGAGAACGTGGGGATCCTGTCGGCGGTCAAGTGCCTGGTCCTGCTCCTGGCGCTCTTCGGTTCGATCTCCATCCCGGCTGCCGCCTTCCTCGGCACTGTCTCGACGGCGCTGGCCATGATCAACAGTCTGCGCAGCTTCGGCCTCAAATAATTCGCGAAGGATCGTGCCTATGAACGTCTATGATTTTGATCAGACCATCTTTCAGCCCGACAGCTCCTATTGCTTTGTGATGTACTGCCTGCGCCATTATCCCCGGGCGGTGCTCCACTGCCTGCCCGGCGTGTCCTATACTGGCATCCAGGCGCTGCGCAAGCAGGCTGAGACGAAAGAACTCAAAGAGCAGGTCTTTTCCTTCCTCCCGCGGCTGGATGATGTTCAGCGCATCGTGGAGGAGTTCTGGGACGCGCATCGGCAGAATCTGGAGCCCTGGTATCTGGCGCAGAAACGAGAGGATGACCTGATCGTTTCCGCCTCCCCGGACTTCCTGCTGCGCCCCATTTGTGAGGAGCTTGGCGTTTCCCTCATCGCCACGCCCATGAATCCCTATACCGGCAAGATCCACGGCCTCAACTGCCATGACGAGGAAAAGGTACGGCGTTTTCGCCTGGAGGTCCCGGAGGGACATATCGAGAACTTCTATTCCGATTCTCTTTCCGATACCCCCCTTGCAAAGCTTGCGGACCGGGCCTGGCTCGTGAAGAAAGGAAAGCTCAGCCCCTGGCCGGAAGAGTAACAGCATAAAAAAACTCGGCTTCCGAAGAAGCCGAGTTTTTTTATGCGGATTGCTCCGATCATTTGAAATCGGGAACGAAAGTACCCTGGATGCCCATTTCCCTCAGGCGAGCCTTGACCTGCTTGTACTCCTTCTTGTAGAGCAGGGTGCGCAGCTCGTCATCGGGCACAAAGCGGTAATAGGCGTTGGTGAAGAGCTCGAAGCTCTCCTTGTTTCCCGGTTTGGTACGGAAAAAGATGAACAAAAAGGCAGCAACTGCGCCGACGGCAAAGGCGATCTTGATATAAAGCTGATGAACCAGGAACAGTACCGCAAAAGCGATGGCGCCGCCCACCAGGAGACTGACCAGATTGGAGATCAGCGTGTAGCGTTTTGCGCCTACGCCGATCAGCTCCGGCTGAAGGCCGTTCATCTTGTTGATCAGCGGATAGGCCACGCGAATGTTGAACAGAAACTGGCGCAGGAACAGGTAGCTCCACAGAAAGCCTGCCAGAACCAGCGCGCCGGCGAGCATGATCTTCATTTCCATGAGGGGGATCCTCCAAACTCTTGAATCTTTTTGTATCATAGCACAGTCAGGGGACAGTTTCAAGAATAAATCCAGCCTTCCCGCATAGATTGGAGGCGGGAAGTGATGGGAATGGACAAGGAGACGCTGGCCCTGTGCCTTCTGCCGGCCCGCTGGCGGGAGGACGCCAAGCGGCAGATCCGGCAGGCGGAGGAGATCCGTCTGCGTGCCGGAAGAGAGCCAAGCATGCTGCTGCGGGGAGAAGAGCTGCCCTTTTCCGGGGAGCGGGTGACAGAGCCCGACTTGCTCCGGATCCTGGAGAAGGCGACGGGAGCCTCGCTCCATTCGGCGCAGGCCTCTCTCGCGGAGGGCTTTGTCAATTATCGGGGGATCCGCATCGGCGTTTGCGGCATGGCCGCCATGAAGGAGGGACAAGGCTGCGTGTTTCATCACGTGAGCTCCCTTGCTGTCCGCATCCCGCGGGAGTGCAGGGGCATCTGCCGGGAGCAGATCGAAACGCTTTTGCGGGAGGGGTATCAGAACACGCTGGTGGTGGGCCCGCCCGGGGCCGGAAAGACCACAGCCCTGCGGGAACTAATCCGCAGACTTTCCGACAGCGGCTGCCGTGTGGGCGTGGCGGATGAACGGAATGAGCTGGCCTCCCGAGACGAGGACGGACAGGCCTGGGACCTGGGGCGCTGCTCAGACGTTCTTGGCGGCGTCCCCAAGGGGAAGGCGGCCCTGATGCTGCTGCGGGGGATGAATCCCGGGATCATCGCCATGGATGAGATCACCCGGGAGGAGGACGCGGAGGCGATCCTGCAGATCTGCGGCTGCGGGGTGGGGATCCTGGCAAGCGCGGCCTATAAAAGGCTGCTGGATCGGCACGTTTTTTCCCGGCTGCTCTTTATTCGCACGGAGAAAAACGGCAGACAGTACCGCCTCGAAAGCCTTTCTCCGTGAAGCTGCCGGGCGCTGTTCTCATCATGGCCGCGGCCTGCCTTATGAGCGTGCTGACTCTGCGGGAAAAGAAACAAAGGCAAGCGGGAGGCCTTTCTCTTGCCGCGGCGCTGGAGCTGCTGCGGGGGGAACTCTCCTCCGGCGCGGTGCCGCTGAGTCTGGGAATCGAGAGAGCCAGTGCCCACGCTTCGGGGTTCGGAAAAGAGCTTCTCATCGCGGTGCAGGAAGGCCTGCGCGATCTGGGAGAGCGGTCCTTTGACGAGATC
The DNA here is from genome assembly GCA_900316255.1 of uncultured Eubacteriales bacterium. Lineage (GTDB taxonomy): Bacteria > Bacillota > Clostridia > Oscillospirales > Oscillospiraceae > Limivicinus. Next base: position 49,249 of record ONCI01000001.1, read on the forward strand.
TGGGACAAGGCCCTGGCCGGAACAGATCCGTGGCTGGAGGAAACTGTGCAAAATGAGCTGCGAAAGCTTGGCTCTGTGCTGGGAAGGTTCGACCTGGAGACGCAGCTGCGAGCCCTGGATGCCTGCATTTTGCTCCTCAGGCAGCAGTGGGAGCGGGAAAGGAACGCTTATCCCGAAGAACGAAGAGTATGGATCGGGCTGACGGCAGGCCTCAGCGCTCTGCTGGTGATCCTGCTTTACTGAAGGGGAAACATGGATGTTGATCTGATCTTTAAAATCGCCGCGGTGGGGATCCTGGTCGCGGTGCTGAATATCCTGCTGCAGCGCTCCGGCCGGGACGAACACTGATGATGGTGGTGCGGAAGATCAGCGAGCTGTTCACGCTGATCAAAACGCTCTTTGATCTGTAGGATGGAGCTTGTGATGAAAGCGGCGTCGGCGGCTCTCCTCTCGGCGGTACTGGGTCTGCTGATCAAGCGACATAACCCGGAGGGTGCGCTGCTGCTGGGCGCTATCTGCGCCCTCGGCATCCTGACGGCCTCTCTGGGGATCCTGGACGGCTTTTCGTCCCTGCGAAAACTCTTCCGGCAAAGCTTTGGCGGGGAGGCGGAGGGACTCCTCTCGCCGGTCCTCAAATGTCTCGCCATCTCCATTGTGAGCCGCTTTTCGGCGGAAAGCTGCCGGGACGCTTCGCAAAACGCCGCCGCTTCCGCCGTGGAATTCGCGGGGGCGGCCTGCTCCCTCGGGGTGGTTCTGCCGCTGCTCGTGAGCGTTCTGAAAACGCTGGGAGGTCTGGGATGAAGCGCGCGGTACTGTGCCTGCTGCTGATGCTCTCCGCTCCCTGCCTCCGCGGACAAGCCGATATCCAGGAGGAGACGGCCCGGCGTCTGGAGATCAGCCGGGTGGAGGATTCTTTGGATGAGGAGGAAAAAGAGATCAGCGGGGAGCTGACCCTGGACGGAAGCTACGATGCCCGGGGAGCGCTGGCCAGACTATGGGACCGCTTTGCAGAGGCGCTTCTCTCGTCGGCGAAAGAAGAACTGGGTTTTGCCTGGAAGCTCGTTCTGATCGCGGCGCTCTGCAGCCTTGCCGTGATCCTCTCGCCGGACAGGAGAATCGGCAGGCATGCGGAGCTGGCTGCCTGCTGCGCAGCCGCCCTGCTCCTGTCCGGCAGCGCGGAATGTGTGATCCCGGAGGCCAGAAATACGCTTTACCGATTATCCGATTACGGGAAAGCGGCTTTCCCGGCCTTTTTTATGGCGGCGGCCTCCTGCGGCGCCAGTGTTTCCGCTTCGGTGAAGTACGCCTCCGTGAGCTTTGCTTCCAATCTCTATATGGCGCTTTCCGAGCGCGTTCTTCTGCCTATGATCTCGGCCTATTTCGCCGTGGGCCGGCGATGACGCTCTTTACCGGCGGCTTTTGCACCTATATCGGCCTCTCCGGCGTCATTTCCGGCAGCGCTGACGCTGCGGCGGTGAAGGCTGCGAAATCGGTGATCTCCACACTGCTGCCGGTGGTGGGCGGGATCCTCTCCGATTCCGCGGCCACCATGCTGGAGGCGGCTTCCGTGATCAAAAACACGGCCGGGGTCTTTTGCCTGATCGCGGTCTGCACGATGTGCGCCGCGCCCTTTGGCCTGCTGCTCGCCAAAATGCTGCTGCTCAAGGCGGCCGCCGCCGTTTCCGGCATGGGCAGCTGCTCCGCCTATTCGCGTCTGCTCTCCTGCGCGGGGAATACCATGGGTATGCTGCTGGGGCTGGTAGGCTCTTACGGTGTCATGCTGTTTTATTCGTTTATGTCCGGCATCCGGATGACAGGATAATATGGAAAAAACCGTTCGATTCTTGTGCGTACTCTCCGTTTTCTGTGCCTTGGCCATGCAGCTCTGCCCGGAAGGGAGAGAGAAGCGCGTGCTGGGCTTCGTGTGCTCGGTGGTGCTGCTGTCCGCCCTGTTTCGCTCTGTGCGGGAACCGGATTGGGACAGCCTTGCCCTGGAGGCAGCCCGGCTTCATCAGCGGGAGGAGGCATTCCTGCAGGACGCGGGAGAGCTGGGCCGTGAGCTGCAGCGCACGGTCATAGAGGAGAAATGCGAAACATATATTCAAAACAGAGCCGGACAGATACGGATCGACCTGGAGGAGGTGTCGGTGACGGCGCAATGGAGCCTGGAGGGGATCTGGGTACCCCACAGCGCGGTGCTCTCCGGGAAAGCGGGAGAGCGGGAAAGAGCCCTGCTGGCAGGCATTCTGGAGAATGAACTGGGGATCCCGCAAAGCAGGCAGGAGTGGAGGACCGATGGAGCGTACAGCTAAATTTGCCGCATATTTTGAAAAGCTGAAGCTCCCGCTCCTGGTTCTGATCCTCGGCGTATTCCTGATGCTACTGCCCTCCGGCGCAAAGGATACGGCGCTGCCCGACGACCCCGGGGATCGGATGCAGGAGATCCTGAGCCATACCAGAGGCGTGGGCAGGGCCATGGTCCTGATCTCCGAGAAGGGTGTCGTCATCGCCTGTACCGGCGCGGACGATCCGCAGGTGCGTCTGGATATTATTCGGGCCATCGGCTCATATACTGGCTTCGGATCAGATCGGATCACGGTCCTGAAATTGGCGGACGAAACTTAGGGAGGAATGCATCGCATGAAAAACAGGAAACGAAATATCACCATGGTCGCCGTGCTGCTCTTTGTCTGCGCGGCGGTAACGCTCAACTGGTCCTACAACCAGCGCTGGGGCAAGCCCGATGCGGAGATGGTGCAGGCCATGGATGAGGCCCGCAGCAGTGCGGAAGCCGCCTACAACGAAACCGTGGCGGCCGGCGCCTCGGCCTACTTTGCCGAAGCCAGACTCACCAGGCAGAGCTCCCGGGATGAGGCGCTGGAGCTGCTGCAGACAGCCGCGACCTCGGAAGCTGCCTCCCAGGAGACCATCGACAGCGCCATGAACGCGATCAGCGTGATGGCAGCCAGTTCCATGAAGGAGAGCCAGGTGGAAAACCTGCTGCTGGCCAAGGGCTTCGCGGACTGTGTGGTATACATCGGCAGCGGCAGTGTTACGGTGGCGGTGCCGGCGCCTGCCGAGGGCCTGAGCGAGGAGGCCGTTGCCCGGATCACCGAAGTCGTGTGCCGGGAGACGGAGTATGAGGCGTCCCAGCTCAGCATCATCGAAGTGCGGGCCTGAGCACTGCGGGCAAGGATCCCATGAAAAACGCGGGGGAGATTTCCTCTCCCGCGTTTTTCATGGTTTTTTACGATTCCTCTTTCTTTTTGCGCAGTTGTGTGTTAGAATACTCTGAATCCATTTGAGCAAATGCAGATCATTGGATTATTGCGTCTTCGCGATGCACCCACGCATTTTCGTGTTCAGGAGGAACCGTTATGGGAGAGAATTATATTACCTGTCAGGAGCCCAACGGCAGCATCAACATTTCGGAAGATGTCATTGCCAGCATGGTGCGCAACGCCGTTCTGGAAGTGGAAGGCGTGGCGGGCCTTGCCAATACTGCCGGCGCCGAGATCTCCGAGCTGCTTGGCATCCGCACGCTGACCAAAGGGGTCAAAGTCCAGTTCGTGGAGGGAAAGGTCGTTGTGGATACGATCCTGACCGTCTCCTACGGCAGCAACGTGGTGAAGGTCGCCCGTCAGGTGCAGGAAAAGGTGCTGGCTGCCGTGCAGGCTACCACCGGCCTGGAGCAGGTGGAGGTCAACGTGCATGTGACCGGCATCGCTTTCGAGAAATAAAGACTGAGGAGAGCAGATTATGAAGAGATCCGCCGCCAGAGAATTGGCGATCCAGCTGAGCTTTGCCGCCGCAGCCGCCAGGCTTGACCCCGAGAATCTGCTGGAGAGCTTCTTCGATCAGGAGCACTACGGTACCCTGGCCGGAGAGCAGGAGCTTTGCTCGGAGTATCCGGATGAGACCCAGATGGACTACATCCGCAGGCTCACCCGCCTCACGGCCGAAAACCGCAGCGAGATCGACGGCTTTATCGAGCGCTACGCCAGGGGCTGGAAGATCGAACGCATCTCCCGCACCGCCCTGGCCGTGATGCGCTGCGCCATCTGTGAGATCCTCTATATGGAGGACATCCCCAACGCCGCCGCCATCAACGAGGCTGTGGAGTTGGACAAGAACTATGACGATCCGGATACGGTCGCTTTTGTAAACGGCGTTCTGGGCGGCTTCATGCGGGGAGAGTTTCCGACCGAAGAGCAGGAGTAAGCCATGGAGAGAAGTGCTCTCAGCGTCACAGAGCTCAACAGTTACATCAAAAATCTTGTGGACGGGGATGAATTGCTCATGGACGTGTGCGTCCGGGGCGAGCTTTCCAACTACAAGATCTATCCCTCCGGCCACCACTATTTCACGCTGAAGGATGCGGAGAGCAGTCTTCGCTGCGTGATGTTCAAGTACAGCGCCATGAAGCTTCGCTTCCGTCCGGAAAACGGTATGGGCGTCACCGCCTTCGGCCGGGTCAGCGTCTATCTGAGGGACGGCGCCTATCAGCTGAGCTGCACGTCCCTCATGCCGGAGGGCATGGGAGATCTGCAGGTGGCCTTTGAGCAGATGAAGGCCAAGCTCTCCGCCGAGGGCCTTTTTGACCCGGCGCACAAGAAGCCGCTGCCCCCGTTCCCGGAGAAGATCGCCATCATCACCTCCTCCGCCGGCGCAGCTATCCACGACATGATCCGGATCCTGGGCCATCGCTGGCCCATGACGAAGGTGATCCTGCTGCCCGTTCGGGTGCAGGGCGTGGAAGCCCCGGCCGAGATAGCCGGCGCCATCCGCTACGCCAATGCGTTCCAAATCGCGGATCTCATCATCACCGGCCGCGGCGGCGGTTCTCTGGAGGACCTCTGGGCCTTCAACGACGAACGGGTGGCCCGCGCCATCTACGCTTCCGGCATCCCGGTGATCTCCGCAGTGGGACATGAGCCGGATGTGACGATCTCCGACTATGTGGCGGACCGGAGGGCATCCACGCCCTCCAATGCCGCGGAGATCGCCGTGCCGGACTGGCACGAGATGCAGGACGCCCTGCAGAGCTACGAGATCCGCAGCCGTCAGGCCATGGAAAAGAGTCTGAAAAGCCTTTCCCAGCGGCTGGATGCCCTGAAGAACAAGCGGGTGCTGACGGATCCCGGCGTCTATCTGGATAACAGGCGGATGGACATGGACCGGGCCCGGGATCGGCTCCTGGCCGCCTCCGAGCGGCAGCTCGCCGCCAAACGCCAGAGCTTTGTGAAGCTGGGCGCGGCGCTGGACGCCATGAGCCCGCTTCGGGTCCTGTCCCGGGGCTATACCGTGAGCTCCGACCGGGAAGGCAAAGTGTTGAAAAGCGTGCGGGACCTCCGCGCCGGACAGGAGATTTCCGTCCGGTTTTCGGACGGCCTTGCGGACTGTCGGGTGGAATCCATTACAGAAGGAGAATGAATCATGGCAGAGAAGATGAGCTTTGAGCAATCCCTCCAGCGGCTGGACGAAATTGTGCGGCATCTGGAAAAGGGGGATCTGCCCCTGAGCGATTCCCTGGCCCTGTTTGAAGAGGGGACCGGCCTGCTCGCCTCCTGCAGCAAGATGCTGGAGAGCGCGGAGCAGAAGGTCGTAAAGCTGCGCAAGGGCGCTGACCGGCAGCCGGAAGAGCTGCCCTTTGAGGATGAGGCCTGAAATGACAGCGAAGGAATACAAAGAGATCGTTGACCGGGCGCTGGAGGCAAGCTTCCTCTGCCCGAAGGACTATCCGGTCCAGGGCCTGGCGGACGCCATGCGTTACAGCCTCCTTGCCGGCGGCAAGCGGATCCGGCCCACGCTGGTGCTGGAATTCTGCCGTATCTGCGGCGGGGACATCCAACAGACCCTGCCCGTGGCCTGCGCCATCGAGATGCTGCATACCTACAGTCTCATTCACGACGATCTGCCCTGCATGGACAATGACGAGCTGCGCCGTGGCAGACCCACCAATCATGTGGTCTACGGCGAATGCACGGCGACCCTTGCCGGCGACGCTTTGCAGGCCGAGGCTTTCGGCACCATCCTGCGCAGCGCCCTTCCCGCGGAGCGCCGCGCCCGCTGCGCCATGCACCTGGCCAACGCTGTGGGCATGGACGGTATGTGCGGGGGACAGTATCTGGACATGCTGGGCGAAGGAAAAAAGCTCAGCGCCAATGACCTGGATGAGATCAACAGCCGCAAGACCGGCGCGCTGCTGACCGCCGCCTGCCTGATGGGCGTGGCGGCAGCCGGCGGCGATGAGGCCCGGGAGGAAGCCGCCGCCCGTTACGGAGCGGCCCTGGGCATGGCTTTCCAGATCCGGGACGATATGCTGGACGTGCTGAGCACGGAGAGTGAACTGGGGAAACCCATCGGTTCCGATCAGGCGGAGAGCAAGAATACATATATGGCCCTGTATGGGGAGAAGAAGTGCGAAGAAATGGTCGGGAAGCTGACTGCCGCCGCCAAGGAGGCCCTTGCCGAACAGTTTACGGATACCGCGTTTCTGGATGCCCTGGCAGATTCTCTCGCGGTGAGGAAGAGCTGAGATACAGGCGAAACGAGGTTTTGATTTGAGTATATTGGAAAGCATCAGCTGCTCGGAAGACGTAAAAAAGCTGCCGGAGAGCTCGCTGGAAGCCCTGTGCGGAGAGATCCGCAGCTTCCTGATCGAGAGCGTATCCAAAACCGGCGGCCACCTTGCGTCCAATCTGGGGGCTGTGGAATTAACGGTCGCCCTGCATCGGGTATACGATACCGCCAAAGACCGGATCGTTTTCGATGTGGGACATCAGACCTATGTGCATAAGATCCTGACCGGACGCAGGGAGGCTTTTTCCACCCTGCGCCAGTATGGCGGGATCTCCGGCTTCCCCAAGCCCTGCGAGGCGGAGGACGACGCCTTCGTGGCGGGCCACGCCTCCAACTCGGTCTCCGTTGCCCTGGGCATGGCCAAAGCCAGGACCCTCCAGGGTCAGGCCTACAGCGTTGCCGCTGTCATTGGGGACGGCGCCATGACCGGCGGCCTTGCCTACGAGGGTCTGACCAACGCCGCCGCCAGCGGAGAGCCCATGGTCGTGATCCTGAACGACAACAACATGTCCATCGATCCCAATGTGGGCGGCACGGCCTCACTGCTGCAGAAGATGCGTGTGAGACCGGGCTATTTTGAATTCAAGCGTTTTTACCGGGAGGCCTTTTCCCACACTCCCGGGCTCTATCACTTCAATCACAACGTGAAGGAATGGGTGAAGTCCCGTGTCCTTCCCGATAATATGCTGAGCGCCCTTGGCATGGAGTACATGGGCCCGGTGGACGGACATGATATCCGCCAGCTGGAGTGTGTGCTCCGCTGGGCCAAGGAAATGCAAAAGCCCGTTCTGGTCCATGTGATTACCAGGAAAGGCAAGGGCTGTCCCTACGCGGAGGAGCATCCTGAGCTCTATCACGGCGTGGGTCCCTTCGATCCGGAGACCGGGGAGATCCAGAACAGCGGCGCCTGCTTTTCCGAGGCTTTTGGCGAGAATCTCTGCGCCATGGCGGAGCGGGACAAAAAAATCGTCGCCATTACGGCGGCCATGGCCTCGGGAACCGGGCTTGATCAATTCGCCCACCGTTTCCCCGGACGCTTTGTGGATACCGGCATCGCGGAAGGGCATGCCGCCGCCTTTGCCGCGGGCATGGCCAAGCAGGGGATGACCCCGGTATTCGCGGTCTATTCCAGCTTCCTGCAGCGCGGCTTTGATATGCTGATCCACGATGTGTCCCTGCAGGGGCTGCATGTGGTCTTCGGTGTGGACCGGGCCGGCCTCGTCGGCAGCGATGGGGAGACCCACCACGGCATTTTCGATCTCTCCTACCTGGGAACGGTCCCCGGTATGCAGATCCTGTGCCCGGCCTCTTTTGCGGAGCTCCGGGAACAGATGGAAATGGCGATCAGCGAAATGAGCGGCCCTGTGGCCCTGCGCTATCCCAGAGGCGGAGAGGGCGAATATCGCCTGGCCTCCCGGGAAGCGGAGCAGATCCTCCGGGAAGGCTCCGACGTGACCCTCGTCTGCTGCGGCATCATGGTCAATGAGGCGCTGGCAGCGGCAAGACTTTTGGAGCAGCGGGGCGTTTCCGCGGAGATCGTGAAGATCAATCTCATCGGGGAAAAGCGCTTTTCCCTGGCGCTCTCCTCTCTGAAAAAGACGGGGAAACTGGTGGCGGCGGAGGAGGTCTGCGCGGCCGGCTGCCTGGGCTCCCGCCTGCTGAGCCAGGCATGCGAGGAGGGACTTGCGCTGAAAGGCGCCCGGCTCCTGAACCTGGGCAAGGGCATCGTGGCCCACGGCGACCGGAAGCTTTTGATGCGGGACCACGGCATCGACGCCGGGAGCATCGCAAAGGCGGCAGAAGAACTCTGCAAGTGGAAAAAGCTATGAAGAAAGTACGTTTGGATCAGCTCGTTTTCGAGCGCGGCTTCACCGAGAGCCGGGAACGGGCCAAGACCACGGTGATGAGCGGCCTTGTCTATGTGAACGGTCAGAAGGCGGACAAGCCCGGCATGCCGGTGGACCCGGAGGCGAAGCTGGAGGTGCGGGGCGACGCGCTGCCTTTTGTGAGCCGGGGCGGCTACAAGCTGGACAAGGCGCTGAAGGTCTTTCCCGTGGATCCCGCCGGCAAGGTCTGCATCGACTGCGGCGCTTCCACCGGCGGCTTTACCGATGTGCTGCTGCAGCACGGTGCCGCCAAGGTCTATTCCGTGGATGTGGGCTACGGGCAGCTGGCCTGGAAGCTCCGCTCCGATGAGCGGGTGGTGAACCTGGAGCGCACCAATCTGCGCTATATCACCAGGGAGCAGATCCCGGAGGAGCTGGATCTTGCGGTGATGGACGTATCGTTCATCTCCATCCGTCTGGTGTTGCCTGCGGTGAAGGAACTGCTGAAGCCCGGCGCCGACTATATCTGTCTCATCAAGCCCCAGTTTGAAGCCGGCCGGGAAGAGGTGGGCAAAAAGGGCGTGGTGCGGGACCCAGCGGTCCATGAAGAGGTGGTTCGCGGCATTCTGAAATTTGCCCCCACCATCGGCTTTTCCGTGCTGGGTCTGGACTATTCTCCTATCCGCGGTCCCGAGGGAAACATCGAATATATCTGCTGGCTGAAAAAAGGACAATATGAAGCTGCGGTGCCGGACCCGGCGGCCGTGGTGAAAGCCTCCCACGAGGCCTTTTAAAGGAGGGGATCCTATGATCGCGCTCTGCCCGAACCCCTTTCGGGATCTTGACCTGAAGCTTACCCGGGACTGTCTTGCTCTTCTGGAGCAGGCAGGCTTTTCCTGTGCCATCTGCCCTGTCTTTGCCGATGACGAGCCGGAGGCTCTGCCGGGAGATCTGCAGTATGAAAAGCTTACGGAGATCGCGCCGGACTGTACTCTTGCCATCGTGATCGGCGGCGACGGGACCATTCTCTCCGTGGTGCGGCAGCTGAGGAGCGAATCCATCCCCATGCTGGGCATCAACCTGGGCACCAAGGGCTTTATGGCCAATCTGGAGGCGGAGGATCTGGACAGGATCGTTCCCGCCGCCAAAGGGGAATACCGGCTCTCCAGACGCATGATGCTGGAGGTGGAGCTGCACCGGAACGGGGAAGTCATTTGCCGGGATCACGCCCTGAACGACGTGGTGCTCCACGGCTACGGCGACTGCATCGGCATGACCACCTATTGCAGCGGGGACCGGGTGTCCCAGTTCTCCGGCGACGGTATCATTCTCTCCACGCCTACAGGCTCTACCGGCTACTCCATGTCTGCCGGCGGTCCCATCGTGGAGCCGGAGGCGGAGAATATCATCATCAGTCCCATCTGTCCCCACGTCATGGGCGCCAGGACCTTTGTGCTGGATCCCCAGAGAACGGTCACCGTCACCGCGGAGCGCCTCCACGGACGGCGGGCCTATCTCGCCGTGGACGGCATCTCGGTGGCGGATCTGGCCGGCGGAGATGAGATCCTTGTCCGCCGCAGCCCCCACTACACCCTGATGGCGGATCTGGGACTCAAGAGTTTTTACGACATCGCTTACGAAAAGCTGAGATAAAGCGAGGCTTTTGCCATGCTCAACGAGCTGCACATCGAGAATATTGCCGTGATCGAACGGGCGGACATCCGTTTTGAGCCGGGTCTCAATATCCTGACCGGCGAGACCGGCGCGGGCAAGTCCATCGTCATCGACGCCATCGGCGCGGTGCTGGGCGAGCGGGTCAGCCGGGAGCTGGTACGCCGCGGGGCGGAAAAGGCCCTGGTCACCGCCGTCTTCGACGTAACTGGCACGGAGGACTGGCTGCGGGAGAACGAGATCGATCCCGAGGAGGAGCTGATCCTCCAGCGCCGCATCCTCTCCGACGGGAAGAGCAGCTGCCGCGTCTGCGGCAACCCTGTGACGGCGGCCCAGCTCAAGGAACTGGCGGCCCTGCTGGTGGATATCCACGGGCAAAACGACGGACGCCAGCTCATGGACGAGCGGCGTCACATGGCCTATCTGGACTCCTTTGGCCAGCTGCAGCCGGAGATCGACGCCTACCGGAAGGAATACCGGCAGTATCGGGCGCTCCGGAAGGAGTTGGAGCAGCTCAACATGGACCAGGTGGAGAAGGAGCGTCTCAGCGAAAGCCTGCGCTATCAGATCTCGGAGCTGGAACGCGCGGAGCTGAAGGCAGGGGAGAAGGACAGCCTTGTGGCCCGCCGGGATCTGCTGCGCAATTCCGAAAAGCTCACCGAGGCCCTGGACGAGGCCCTGCGCCTTCTCTATGCCGATGAGGACAACGCCGTCTCCATGGCGGAGAACGCGGAGTACTACGCCGGGCGGGCTGCTGCGCTGGTTCCGGAGCTGGAAGGAACAGTGGCCTCCATCCATGAGGCGGCATTCTCCCTTTCCGACGCGGCGGAGACCCTGCGGGACTTCCGGGAAAACCTGGACTTTTCCCCGGAGGAATACGACCGCCTGGAAGAGCGGATCTCCCTTCTGAACAAGCTGGAGCGCAAGTACAGCCGGGATGAGGAAGCTCTGCTCCTGTACCTGGACGAGTGCCGGGAAAAGCTGGACCGGATCGAATATGCCGATGAGCGCAGCGCCAAGCTCCGGCGGGAGCTGGAGGAGCAAAAAAAGCAGTGCCGGCGGGCCGCGAAGATCCTGCGGGAGAAGCGGCAGGCCGCGGCGAAGGATCTGCAGGAGCGCATCGTCCGGGAGCTGCGGGAGCTGAACATGCCTTCCGTGCGCTTCGCGGTGGAGTTCGCGCCTCTGGAAGGGGAACCCGGTTTTGATGCCAACGGCGCCGATCAGATCCGCTTCCTCATGTCCGCAAACGCGGGAGAGGAACTGGGCCGCATCAGCCGTATCGCCTCCGGCGGCGAACTCAGCCGCATCATGCTGGCCATGAAGAACGTCTTTGCCGAGCATGACCCGGTTTCCACCATGATCTTTGATGAGATCGACACCGGCGTCTCCGGCATCGCCGCCCAGCGGGTTGGGGAGAAGCTCTACTCTGTCTCCCGGGGCAAGCAGGTCATGTGCGTGACCCATTTGCCCCAGATCGCCGCCATGGCCGACAGCCATTATCTCATTGCCAAGGAAGAACGGAACGGACGCACCTATACCGATGTGACGAAGCTGGACCGGGAGGGGCAGCGCATGGAGCTGGCCCGCCTCCACGGGGGCGACAACGTCACCATCACGACCCTTGCCAGCGCGGAGGAACAGCTGGAAGCCGCGGAACGCTTCAAAGCGTCACAGACATAAGAAAAAGGGCGCGCTGCAAAATGCCAGGTTTTGCAGCGCGCCCTTTTCGATGATGCGCTTATTGGGAAAAAGAAAAACCGGATGCATCTGCATCCGGTTTTTCTCGACTCTCGATCTGGGAAGGGATCGTTTACGCAGCAGGCTCAGCCTCAGTCTCGGTCTCAGCGGTCTCGGTGACGGCGGCGGGCTCTTCGGCCACGGCAGTCTCCTGACCCACGCCGGAGCGGGCCATCAGGTTCAGCACCAGAGTGAGCACCACGAAAGCCAGGGCGAACCACTTGGTCATCTTGGCAAGCTTGGCGTCCAGGCTCTTGGCCTTGCCCTTGGACATGAAGGTCTCGGCGCCGCCGGAGATGGTGCCGGAGAGGCCGGCGCTCTTGCCGCTCTGAGCCAGCACGATGACGGTGACGGCCAGACCGGCCAGGACCTGCAGAATCGTAAAGAAGATAGACATGTATTTCAATCCTTTCGACGATGTATACTACTTGAGTCAGCCATAGTAATATAACACAAGCTTTCCTCCAATTCAAGACTTATTTTGCATTTGCCGTCGATTTTTTGCAAAGCCGCCGCGGCAGGGGAAACTTTTGAAAATCACGGCAGGAATAGAGCACACCGGGAAAGCCGCCGCCGGTTTTTTTGACAAAAACGCAAGAATGCCTTTGCATTTGCACAGAAACGATGTTATAATGACGACTGACAAGAAACGGAGGGATGCGATCATGTCAAGCTCTACGAAGGAATCTCTGGCGGCTGCGCTCAAACAGATGATGAACGTCAAGCCCATCGGGAAGATCACGGTGAAGGACCTGGTGGAGATCTGCGGTGTGAACCGGCAGACTTTCTATTATCACTTTGACGACGTCTATGACCTGCTGGAGTGGGTCTTTGAGGAGGACGCCAACCGCTTCCTGCCCCAGAAGGTGGTCTATGAGCACTGGCGGGAGGACATCATGATCTATCTGGACTATCTCCAGGAGAACAGCACCTTCGCGCTGAACGTCTACAACTCCAACAGCAGGCTTTATATGCTGCGCTATCTGGAGGAGAAGATGGAGGGCTGCATCCGCAGCTTTGCCGAGATCGTCTCCGAGGGGCAGAATATCGACCGGCAGGATTTTGAATTCGTGGTCAAATTCTATTCCAAATGCGCCATCGGCCTCATCGCCCAGTGGATGGACCTGGGCATGCAGCTGCCCAAGGAGATCACGGTGGAGCGCATCCTGAAGGTCATGGACGGCAGTGTGGAGCGCTATCTCTCCCACTTCGAGATCAAGAAATAAGCGGGCTTATTGTTCTCAACATAGGAAAACCGGAAATACGCAGGTATTTCCGGTTTTTTTCAAAAGAAGACTTGCAAAACCAAAACGGATATGATAAAATTGAATTGAACAAAACCAAAAGAAACGAGGAAATCAGTATGGCAGATACCTATGATGTGATCGTGATCGGCGGCGGCGCCGCGGCGACCTCCGCCGCGCTGACCCTGCTGAACCGCGGCAAGAGCGTGGGCGTTGTGTGCAACAAGGCGGAGACCAGCAGCCTTTTTAAGGCGGAGATGGTCACCAATTATCCGGGCCTTCCTCCCATGAGCGGCGCGGAGATGACGGCCCTTTTCCGCCGCCAGCTGGAGGAGAGCAAGGCGGACGTGATCCTGGGGCGCGCCCTCTCCGTGATGCCCATGGGCAATACCTTCGGCGTTGCCGTGGGCAGCGACTTCTATATGTGCTCGGCCCTCATCATCGCCGCCGGCATCACCCGGGAGAAGCTCTATCCTGGGGAAGGGGAGTTCCTGGGCCGTGGCGTCAGCTATTGTGCCACCTGCGACGGCATGCTCTACCGGGGCAAGACGGTGGCTGTCGTGGGCGGCGGTGAGGAAGCACGGCACGACGGGGACTTCCTGGAGAGCATCGGCTGCAGGGTCCTGCGCTTTGAGCAGAACGGCAAGTATGAGATCCGCGGCGGCACGAAGGCGGATACCCTGGTCTTCGGCGGCGAGGAATACAAGGTGGACGGGATCTTCATCATCAAGGACACCGTCTCTGTGACCCGCCTGGTGCCCGGTCTTGTCTACGAAAACGGCGCCATTGTGGTGGACCGGAAGATGGCCACCAGCGTCCCCGGCGTCTTTGCTGCGGGGGACTGCACCGGCAAGCCCTTCCAGCTGGCCAAGGCCGCCGGGGAAGGCAACGTGGCCGCCCTCTCCGCGGTGGACTATCTGGCGTCGCTCTGAACAGTATTTGTGAAAAAGGCTGGATCTTCCACGAGGGGGATCCAGCCTTTTTGCATCATCAGCCGTAGCGTTCAGCCATATAGATGCTGGCGCGGCTTTGCAGAAGGTCAATAGCCTCGTCCAGACTTTTCTCCCCATGGAGATAGGCCAGGCCGCAGTCCATGACGATCTCCCGCAGCGAGGCGTCCGCAATGTTTTCCGCAAAGCCCGTGTGTTCCAGCAGATCCAGCAGCAGGGCCATGTCCTCATCCGCTGCGCCGTCCTCCCGTGCCAGGGTTTCGGCGGCCTCCCGATTTACGGGAAAGCGCAGGTGCAGCTGCTCCTGGAGCATCAGACGGCTGCGCAGAAAGGCCCAGGCGCCCTCCGGGTTGCTCGCGGCTGCGGGAATGGCCATGGACCAGCCCGCCATGGTATAGTAGCTGCCCAGATCGTCCCCGGTGGGGAAGCCCACGAACACAAAGGGCTCGTGATACACATTATCCCGCATCATGTGGACCCGGGACGGCGTCTGCATCCACTCCACCCAAAGTACCACGTCCTCGGGATAGAGGACCGTACTGTCGAAGCTTCCTTCCGGCTGCTCATCGCACATTTTGGAGCACCAGGCCAATAACTCGCGGAAGCTGGGATCGTCAAAGCTGCAGGAGCCGTCTTCACGGTTGACATAACGACTGATCCCCACCGTGGAAACATAGCGCAGCAGGTTTACTTTGTCCATGAAGCCCTGGAAAATGGCCTGGTATTGGTCGCTTTCCGACAGGATCCTGTCGTAGTCCGCCGTGGTGAGACCCTTTCCGTCCCCCACATCGGAAACGCGGGCGGACAGCGTGCAGACGTTCACCTCGGTCCAGAGCTCATGAAGCTCTCCCTTGATGCTCAAATCCTGCAGCAGCAAGGGCAGAAAGCTCTCCCTGCTCAGCTCCTGATCCTTGTCCAGAAGGGGATACAGGTCCAGAAAAGCAGTGGAAGCGGTGTTGATCCCCTGATTGAAGATCACGAGATCCGGGGCATCGGATGTGGTGAGCAAGGTGAAGAGCTTGTCCAGCTCGTCCTCGCCGTATTCCGTAACTTCAAACGTATATAAGCCGCTCTCATTTTCGAAGCCCTGCAGGGCAGATCGCACTGTGGAGGCAAGGCCCAGGAAGTCGTCCACACAGTAGATCGCCACCTTCACGGTTTCTCGCTCGCGAACCGCCTGCTGCACTTCCCACGCGCCGGTCAGAACGCCGCTGCGGTCCTGGCGGCAGAGATAAGCGTGATCGGACAGGCGCAGGACCTGGCTGCAGCCTTCATTGCGGTAGTTCCAGCGCAGGAGTTCCTGTTCCGATCCGCTTTCAGGATCCAGAGCGAATATGGTTCCCAGAAATTCTCGCAGGTACTCATTCTCCAGACCTTGCCCGTCGCCGGAGTTGAGCGTGTCCGCGTTCCCGGAGCTGAGTTCCCTGGTTTCGCCGGTGCGAAGATCGCAGCAGAGATAGAGACCCTGACCTGTGGGCTGGAAGCGGGTGAGATAGAAGGTTTCACCGCAGCGCTGCGCTCCTACCGTGTAGGACTCCGCATCCAGCAGCTCCCGATGGAGGATCTGCCCGGCACTGTTCAGCAGAGCAAGTCCCCCGTCGCCGTAAAGCAGGATGTGTTCCTCGTCCAGAGCGGCAAGACCCCGGAGATCCTGGATCTCAAAAGAGATTAGAGGGAGGGAGCTTAGCAGCTCACCCTCCTGGGAATAGCGCAGCACTCGGTAGCTGTTCTGCCGGGCTTCGTTGAACTGCAGTTCTCCGTTATGCAGATAGGTGGCGGGGCGCTCTCCGGTAAGGACGTAGAAGCAGCTGTCAGCCCCGGGAGCCAGGTCATAGAGAAAGTCCTCCTCCGGGGCGGAGGGCTCGTCCAGGGGGATCTCCTGCGGATCGGAAAGCACGGGAGAGCCGTCCTCCGCAATGCTATAGCGGCAGAGAGCCAGGCTGTGACGGCCGCCGTCGGAGAAGGTGCCGCCGTCACTGAGGGAAAAGAGCAGGGAATCGCCGATCCGGGCCAAGTCCCGAACGGTGATCCCGGCAGGGAAGGGGCGATATTCCTTGCTTTTTGTTACCCATTCCGTCTCTGCGCCGGAAGAGAGCGGGAGAGTGGATGTACCTGGCTGTGCAGGTTTCCCGGTGGCCTGTTCACCGCTGCCGCAGGCGCAGAGGCCCAGGAGGAGCAGCGTTGACAGCAGAAATGCCAAGATACGTTTCATGATAAAACCTCCTTGTATCTATGGTCGTTACATCTATCAAGTCGCGGTTTTGCGGGATATGTTACAGCTTATCGTGAAACTTTGGGATTCTTAAGAAAATTGGCCGGATGAAAAAGACTGGACAAGGGATTTTTTGCGCGGATCGGTTGACAAAGCTCTGGTCACATTGTATAATCTCGGCAGTTCATATTTGTGCGCTGTGACGGATAGGAGTACGGTGTGGGCCGGATCGCAGAGAGGGGACGGATGGTGCAAACTGTGTAGTCCCGGCGTATGGCCTGCGTTAAGGGCCCCATGAGCGCCGACGCGTTGTCATTCTGAGCGCAGCGAAGAATCTACGGATCCTTCCCTGCATCCTTCTCCGGAATGACGGGCTTTGGCGGAATTCAGGTGGTACCGCGGTTTACGATCGCCCTGAGACGAAAGTCTCGGGGCGTTTTTTTGATGGGGGATCAACCTTGTTTAACCTGAACTTGCGCTATCAGATCAACGATTTTCTGAATTATTTCAGCAGCTTTCGCAGACGGATGGCGCCTGTTGTTTACACGATTTATCTTGTTGCCCGGATCGCATTTCCGCTGTACCTGATCCTCTATGTGATCCTGCAGCGTTTTGCTCCAGCCTATCGGAACGTGTACGGCTTTTTCCTCTGGCTGCTTGCGATCCCTGCGGTGGTCCCACTGCTGGTGGATTTTGGTCTTGCCTTCCTGATGCATCGAAGAAGCGGGAATCGTTTTCATGACGGGACGGTCAGTTTTGAAGAAAACGGGATCTCCTTTTCCACCGGGGAGGAGACGGAGCACTACGGCTACGGGGAGATCAGCGAAGTGCTGCACAGCACAGGAAACATGGCCTATTATCTTTTCCTGGAGCACGAGGACAGGAAACTGGGGAGCCAGCGCTTTTCCTTCATTTTCCCGGAGCGCTGCTTTTCCAGGGGCGAGCCGGGGGCCTTCGGGCCGTTCCTGAAGGAAAAGACCGGCTTGAAAGTAACAGAGATCGAGTGAGGTGAATAAAATGCCGTTTCGCGCGGAACTGTGCTACACAAAACAGGACATGAAGCAGTTTGACAAGGTGCACCAGATGCTTCGCTATGGTGTTTGGTATTCCATCTGCAATCTTCTGCCGGTTTTGGGCTGCATCGCAGTGCTGGGAAGCGCTGTTTTATCTCTGGCAATAGGCACATGGCATGAAGAATGGTATTACTTCCTCTTTGTGGTACTGATGTTGGCGCTGCTGATCGTTATGAAAGCTGTGCGTGTCAACGCATCGTATAAATCAGCAAACGCTCAGGGAATCGTAACCCTGACAGTGGATGAACGCGGGCTCCACGCCGCGGCGGTAACTCTCTCCACCGATTTTGGCTATGACGCCTATTGCGACCTGGTCCACTATCGGGACACCTATTATCTCTACATCGACAAGCGAAAGGCGCAGATCGTCCCCGAGCGCTGCTTTACCCAGGGCGACCCCGCCGCCTTCGGACGCTTTATGGCCGAAAAAACAGGACTCACTGTAAAAGAAATCAACTGAGAATAGACGGAGGACAACATGAAAGAACTACCGAAAGTGTACGAACCCCAGAAGGTGGAAAAGAAGATCTACGACTTCTGGATGCAGGGCGGCTGGTTCAAGGGCGTCATCGACCCCGAGAAAAAGCCCTTTTCCATTGTGATGCCGCCCCCCAACGTGACGGGGCAGCTGCACATGGGCCACGCCATGGACTCCACCTTGCAGGATATCCTGACCCGCTACAAGCGCATGCAGGGCTACGCCGCCATGTGGCTCCCCGGCGTGGACCACGCGGGCATCGCCACTCAGATCAAGGTGGAAGAGGTGCTGCGCAAGGAAGAGGGGCTGACCCGCTACGATCTGGGCCGGGAAAAGTTCCTGGATCGGGTCTGGCAGTGGAAGCAGCAGTACGGCGACCGGATCGTGGAGCAGCAGAAGAGCATGGGTGTCTCCTGCGATTGGGACCGCAGCCGCTTCACCATGGACGAGGTCTGCGCCAAGGCCGTGCGGGAGAACTTCTGCGACCTGTATGAAAAGGGCCTCATTTACAAGGGCAGCCGCATCATCAACTGGTGCCCCCACTGCCGCACCGCCCTCAGCGACGCGGAGGTGGAGTACAAGGACATGCCCGGCAACTTCTGGTATATCCGCTATCCCATTGAGGACTCCGAGGAGGAGTTCATCATCGCCACCACCCGGCCCGAGACCATGCTGGGCGACTCCGGCGTGGCCGTGAACCCGGCGGACGAGCGCTATGCCCACCTGGTGGGCAAGAACGCCATCCTGCCCCTGGTGGGCCGGAAGCTGCCCATCGTGGCGGACGACTATGTGGAGCTGGGCTTCGGCACCGGCGCTGTGAAAATGACTCCCTGCCACGACCCCAACGACTATGAAGTAGGCCTGCGCCACAACCTGGAGCAGATCCAGGTCATCGATGAGGACGCGAAGATCTGCGGCGGCTACAAGTACGACGGCATGGACCGCTATGAGGCCCGCAAGGCCATCGTTCAGGATCTGGAGGAGCAGGGCTATCTCGTGAAGGTGGAGCCCTACAGCCACAATGTGGGCACCTGCTACCGCTGCGGCACCGTGGTGGAGCCCCTCACCAGCCCCCAGTGGTTCGTGAAGATGGCGCCTCTGGCCAAGAAGGCCATCGAGGTGGTGAAGGACGGACGCATCAAGTTCGTGCCCGAGCGCTTCTCCAAGACCTACCTGAACTGGATGGAGAACGTGCACGACTGGTGCATCTCCCGTCAGCTCTGGTGGGGCCACCAGATCCCCGCCTGGTACTGCGACGACTGCGGCCACATCACCGTCTCCCGGGAGGACGCCTGCCAGTGCGAGAAGTGCGGCAGCAAAAACATCCGCCGGGAGGAGGACGTGCTGGACACCTGGTTCTCCAGCGCCCTCTGGCCCTTCTCCACCATGGGCTGGCCCGAAAAGACCAAAGAACTTGACTACTGGTATCCCACTACCGTCATGGTCACGGGTTATGATATCATCTTCTTCTGGGTGGCCCGCATGATCTTTTCCGGCATGGAGCAGATGGACAAGGAGCCCTTCAAGACCGTGTTCATCCACGGCCTGGTCCGCGACAGCCTGGGCCGCAAGATGTCCAAATCTCTCGGCAACGGCATCGACCCGCTGGAGATCGTGGACAAGTACGGCGCCGACGCCCTGCGCTATAACCTCATTACCGGCAACTCTCCCGGCAACGACATGCGCTTCTATGTGGAAAAGTGCGAAGCCATGCGCAACTTCTGCAACAAGCTATGGAACGCCAGCCGCTTTGTGATGATGTACCTCAGCATCGATAAGAACGAGCTGCCCGAGAAACTGGAGATCGAGGACAAGTGGATCCTCTCCAAGCTGAACGACACCGTGAAAGAGGTCTGCGAGAACATGGACAGCTTTGAGCTGGGTGTGGCCGCGGGCAAGATCTATGATTTCATCTGGGACAGCTTCTGCGACTGGTATATCGAGCTGACCAAGCCCCGCCTGAACGGGGAGGATGAGGAAAGCAAGCTCTCCGCCCAGAAGGTTCTGCTCTACGTGCTCACCGAGATTTTGAAGCTGGTGCACCCCTTCATGCCCTTCATCTCCGAGGAGATCTGGCAGGCTCTGCCCCACGAGGGCGATGCCCTGATGGTGCAGCGCTATCCCGAGTTCAAGCCCGAGCTCTCCTTCCCGGAGGATGAGCAGAGCTTTGAGATGGTGATGACCGCCATCAAGGCTGTCCGCGCCCGCCGCAGCGACATGAACGTCCCCCCCTCCCGGAAGGCCCATCTCATCATCGCAACCGACAAGAAGGCCGCCTTTGGGGCCGGCATCAGCTACATCTGCAAGCTGGCCTACGCCAGCGAAGTCTCTGTGGTCGACGCCGCCCCTGAGAGCACTGCCGGCATGGTCTCCGTGGTCACCGACAACGCCCGCATGTTCATGCCCATGGCGGAGCTGGTGGATCTGGAGAAGGAGAGAGCCCGCATCGAGAAGGAGCTGCAGAACGCCGAAAAGCAGCTGCAGAGCCAGATCGGTAAGCTCTCCAACCAGAACTTCGTCACCCGCGCCCCGGAGGCCGTTGTGAACGCGGAGCGGGAGAAGAAGGCCAAGCTGGAGGCTTTGATCGAGAACCTGAAGCTGAGCCTGGAGAATCTGGGCAAGTAATGGACCGGGAAACGATCGCCCGTACATGGTTCTCCCGGGATCCTCTGCTGCACGCGGATATGACCGAGGCCCTGCGCCGCGGACTGGGAGTGATCGCCTCCGCGGCGGAGCGGGGCGTGCTGGTCTCCGCAGACGAGGACAGCTGTGGGATGCTTTCCTGCGCCGATTTGGATACTGCCTTGACGCTCCTTGACGGCAGGCGCTTTCCTCTCCTTTCCATCCATCAGGCGGAGCTGGAGAGCCCGCTCTGCCGGGAGCTTGGGATGGAGACCTGGATGCGCTGCCGTCAGGCGGTCTACCTTGGCAAGGAGCCCCCTGCGGCGACGGAGGAGGACATCCGCCCGCTGACCGGGGAGCATCTGGATTTCCTGCAGGCAAACTACCGCCATGAGGACAGTGAGTATCTCGCCTGGCTGCTGGAGCGGCGGGCCCTCTTCGGCGCCTTTCGGGAGGAAAAGCTGGTGGGCTTCATCGGCAAGCATGCCGAGGGCTCCATGGGCCTGCTTGAGGTCCTGCCATCCTTCCGAAGACAGGGCGTTGGGGAGAGCCTGGAGCGTTTCCTGATCGCCCGGGAAGTGGAGCGGGGCAACCTGCCCTACTGCCATGTGTTTACG
Source organism: uncultured Eubacteriales bacterium (assembly GCA_900316255.1). GTDB lineage: Bacteria > Bacillota > Clostridia > Oscillospirales > Oscillospiraceae > Limivicinus. Next base: position 70,261 of record ONCI01000001.1, read on the forward strand.
GACAATCAGGCCTCCCTGGCCCTGCAGCAAAAGCTGGGCCTGACTTTGGCGGAAGGCAGCGTGATCTGGCTGAAGGAGAAGCGAAACTGACAAAATCCACGGGCATAATCTGATACACTATCGCCGTATCGAAGGATACGGCGATTTTTTTGTGTACAAAGGAAGGAGGCGGGAGCTTGAACATTCAATCTGCGGTCAGCGGCGGCCGTCTGACCGCCTACCTCAGCGGGGAACTGGACCAACATGAGGCCCGCAGCGCTATGCAAAGCCTGGACGAGCTGCTGGACGCCAATTTACCCCGTGACCTGGTGCTGGATCTCAGCGCCCTGCATTTTATGGATTCTTCCGGTATTGCGCTGATGATCCGGCTCAGCCGGCGGATGAAGGCCATGGGCGGGCGCATGTGGATCGAAAACCCGGCCCAGCAGCCCAAACGGGTCATGGATGCCGCCGGCATCGATCGGCTGATCCCGGTGGCTGCCGGGAGCCTCTGAGAAAGGAGCGAATATGAACGCGCTGAACTACATAAAGCTGGAGTTTCCCAGCAAAAGCTGCAACGAGGGCTTTGCCCGCGTGGCGGCCTCTGCCTTTGCCGCCCAGCTGGACCCCACCCTGGAGGAGCTGGGGGATATCAAAACCGCCGTTTCCGAGGCGGTGACCAACTGCATCGTCCATGCCTATCCGGAGAGCGTGGGGCGGATCCGGCTGCGCATGCGCATCCTGGAGGGGGAACGTCTGGAGATCTCCGTTCAGGACTGGGGCAAGGGCATTGAGGATGTGGACAAGGCCAGGGAGCCCCTCTTTACCACCGGGGGAGAGGAGCGCAGCGGCATGGGCTTTACCATCATGGAGAGCTTCACGGACAAGCTCCGGGTCCGCTCCCGGCCCGGCAGGGGGACCACCGTGACCATGCTGCGCACCATCCGCTCCCGGATGCCTCGCCCATGAGCGGGACGCTGCTGGAGGATCTGGACGCCGCCCGGAGGGGAGATCGGGAGGCAGCCGGTCGCCTGATCGAGGAAAACGGCGGCCTTATCTGGAGCGTGGCCCGGCGCTATTTCGGCCGGGGCGTGGAGGCGGAGGACCTGTACCAGCTGGGCTGCGTGGGCTTTCTCAAGGCCATTGAGGGCTTTGACAGGGAATATGGCACCTGCTTTTCCACCTATGCCGTGCCCAAGATCGCCGGAGAGATCCGCCGCTTCCTGCGGGACGACGGCATCGTGAAGGTCAGCCGCAGCGTCAAGGAGCAGGCCGCCAAAATCCAAGGCGCCCGCCAGATCCTGGAGCAGCGGCAGGGGAGAGAGCCAAGCCTCTCGGAGCTGGCGGAGGCAACGGGCCTGGATCCGGAGGAGATCGCCTTTGCCCTGGCGGCCACCGGCCCTGCTGAGAGCATCCAGCGCAGCAGCGGGGAGGACGGCTTCAGCCTGGAGCTGGTGCTGGGAGACTATGAGGCGGAGGATCGCATGCTGGAGCAGGTGAATCTTCGCGCTCTGGTGGAGCAGCTGCCGGATCGGGAGCGAAAGGTCATCGCCCTGCGCTACTATCACGGGCTGACTCAGCAGAGCTGCGCCAAGGTCCTGGGGGTGAGTCAGGTGCAGATCTCCCGGCTCGAACGGCGGGCCATGGAGGCGCTGCGCAGCCGTTTGGAATAAGCGCCATTTTTTCATCACAAAAGGAGGGATTTTTGTCAAAATTCCTGGCTTGACATTACGGGACAATCCGTCTATATTTAGAACAGAAAACCATAAGGAGACGGAACGATGACTTTTTCTGCCAACTACTATTACGCCTGCCCGGCTGCTGTTGTGCGGGTTGGCTGATTCGTGGCGCAGAAAGGTCCGTCAGCATAAGGTTTTGATCCGCACAGGGAGATTCCTGGGCGGTTTTTTGTTTGTTAATGAGAGGATGCGGAATCTATGATCGTAGTATTGAAGCCGGGTACCGGTGCGGAAAAGAAAGAAAAGCTGATCCAGTGGCTGGAGCATCAGGGGATGCGGGTCCACATTTCGGACGGGGACTATCAGACGGTGCTGGGCATCATCGGGGACGCCTCCCGCCTGGACCTGGACCTGGTGGAAAGCCTGGAGATCGTGGACAAGGTCAGCCGGGTGACGGAGCCCTTCAAGTGCTGCAACCGGAAGTTCCACCCGGAAGACATGGTGGTCTCGGCGGGGGGAGTTCCCGTGGGCGGCGGGCACTTTGCCATGATCGCCGGCCCGTGTTCGGTGGAGACGGAGGAGCAGATCCTCACCGTTGCCAAAGCGGTGAAGGCTGCGGGAGCCGATCTCCTGCGGGGCGGCGCCTTCAAGCCGCGCACCTCTCCCTATGACTTCTCCGGCCTGAAGGCCAGAGGGCTGGAACTGCTGCGCATCGCCCGGGCGGAGACCGGCCTTCCCATTGTGACGGAGCTGATGGACATCCGGGATCTGGAGCTTTTTTCCGATGTGGACGTGATACAGGTGGGCGCCCGGAATATGCAGAACTTTGACCTTTTGCGGGAGCTGGGTCATTGCGACAAGCCTATCCTCCTGAAACGGGGCCTTGCCAATACCCTGCGGGAGCTTCTCATGAGCGCGGAGTACATCATGGCCGGCGGCAACGAGCAGGTCATTCTCTGCGAGCGGGGCATCCGCACCTTTGCCGATTACACCCGCAACACCCTGGATCTCTCCGCGGTGCCGGTGCTCCACGAGTTGAGCCATCTGCCGGTGATCGTGGATCCCAGCCATGCTACGGGCCTTTCCCGTCTGGTGCCCTCCATGGCCATGGCCGGCGTTGCCGCCGGGGCGGACGGCCTGATGATCGAGGTGCACAACGATCCCATCCACGCCCTCTGCGACGGGGCCCAGTCCCTGCGGCCGGAGGAATACGCGAAGCTTTCCGAGAAGGTGCGCCAGATCCGAAAGGTCGTGACGGCATGACGGTCGGCGTCGTTGGCCTAGGCCTCATCGGAGGCTCCTTTGTGAAGGCCTATCATGAAGCGGGACACCGGGTCCTGACCTGGAACCGGAATCCCTCCATGCTGGAATACTCCATGCTCAGCGGGGAATCGGACGGCATGCTGGATGAGAGCAGCGCAAAGGACTGCGATCTGATCCTGCTCTGCGTCTATCCGGAGGCGGCCATCGACTGGCTGCGGGAGATGGCGCCGCATATCGGCCCCCACCCCATGGTGATCGACTGCTGCGGCACCAAGCAGGTGGTCTGCGAAGCCTGCTTCCCCCTGGCGCAGCAATACGGCATCATCTACCTGGGCGGCCACCCCATGGCGGGCTCCCATTTCTCCGGCTATGCCCACGCCCGGGCCGACCTGTATCACGGCGCGCCCATGGTGCTGGTGCCGCCCACCTTTGACGATATCGAGCTGCTGAGCCGCGCCAAGGAGCTGCTTTCCCCGGCGGGCTTCGGCCGCTATCCCGTGACCACCGCCGAAAAGCACGACGCCAGTGTCGCCTTTACCTCCCAGCTGGCGCATCTGGTGTCCAACGCCTATGTGAAGAGTCCCACCGCCCTGGAACATCACGGCTTTTCCGCCGGAAGCTACCGGGACATGACCCGTGTCGCCTGGCTCAACGCCCCCATGTGGACGGAGCTTTTTCTGGACAATCGGGACAATCTCCTGCGGGAGCTGGACCTTCTCATCGAAAACCTGGGCGAGTACCGGGACGCCTTGGAGCGCCGGGATGCCCGGAAGCTGGAAAGCCTCCTGGAAGAGGGCAAGCGCCGCAAGGAAGAGGTGGACCAATGAGAGAACCGGTAGAGGTCAAGGCCTCCCGCAGCTATCCGGTCTGGATCGGGGAGGGCCTTCTGAACAGGGCCGGGGAGCTGGTCCGGGAGCGGACCCAGGCAAAGCGCGTCTGCATCGTCACCGGCGAGCATGTGGTCAAGCTCTATGGCGACCGGCTGCAGCGCTCCCTGGAGCAGGCCGGCTTTCAGGTGCTGCGCTTCGTGCATCAGAGCCGGGAGCAGCATAAAAATCTGGAGACCTACGGAGACCTGATGGGGCTGCTGGCCCGTTCCGGCGTGACCAGGAGCGATCTGCTCATCTCCCTGGGCGGCGGCGTCACTGGCGATCTCACCGGCTTTGCGGCCGCCACCTGGCAGCGGGGCGTGGATTTTGTCCAGATCCCCACCAGCCTCCTTGCCATGGTGGATTCCTCCGTAGGCGGCAAAACCGCGGTGAACCTGCCGGAAGGCAAAAACCTGGTGGGCGCTTTCTGGCAGCCGCTGCTGGTCCTCTGCGACCCGGCGCTGCTGGAGAGCCTGCCACGGGAAGAACTGCGCTGCGGCAGCGCGGAGGAGCTTAAATGCGCCGTCCTGCGGGACGAGAGCCTGTTTGACGCACTCGCTGCAGATCCCGCCCTGGCGGCTTCTGAAGAGGTGATCCGCCGCTGTGTTGAGATCAAGCGGGACCTGGTGGAGGAGGACGAATTTGACCGGGGCAGCCGGCGGCTTTTGAACCTGGGCCACAGCTTCGGCCACGCGGTGGAGGCCTGCAGCGGCTATGAGATCCTGCACGGTCAGGCCGTTGCCATCGGCATGGCCATGATCGCCCGGGCCGCGGCGGAAAAGGGGATCTGTTCCTTTGCAGCTGCGGAAAAGATCCGCGCCGGGATCCGGGCCCTCTCCCTTCCCTCGGAGACGGAGATCCCTGCTGCCGCGCTTTTGGAGGCTCTGCTGCGGGATAAGAAGCGCAGCGGCGATACCATGAACCTGGTCGTTCCCGAGAGAATCGGAAGCTGCCGGGTAGAGAAGGTCCCTGTTGAGGAACTGGGAGACTGGCTGCGGCTGGGAGGCGCCAGATGAAGCGCCTGCTGCTGCCCGGAGAGCGCTCCGGGGAAGTACGCATCCCCGCCTCCAAATCCCAGGCCCACCGACTTTTGATCTGCGCCGCCCTCTCCGGGGAAGAGACGCGGATCGCCTGCCTGCGGGCCATGGGGGCGGAGATCCGGGAAGAGGGGAGCGCTCTCCGCGTTCGCCCGATCCGGGACGTCCCAACCGCCGAAGTACCGCTTCCCTGCGGCGAAAGCGGCTCCACCCTGCGCTTCCTGCTCCCGGTAGTGGGCGCCCTGGGGATCCGGGGACGTTTTCTGCGGGAGGGCAGACTGCCGGAGCGGCCCCTGGCTCCTCTGGACAGGGAACTGACCGACCATGGCATGGAGCTGTGGGCTGAAGGGAGCGCCCTTGCGGTACAGGGAAAGCTTCTGCCCGGCGCATATCGGCTGCCTGGCAACGTGTCCTCCCAGTATATCTCCGGCCTGCTGCTGGCGCTGCCTCTGCTTGCGGGGGAGAGCAGCCTGCTGGTGGAGGGAGCCATTGAGTCCGCGGCCTATATCCGGATGACAGAAAATGCCCTGCGACTTTCGGGCATTTCCTATAGGAAAGAGAAAAATCTTTACTCGATCCCGGGCAATCAGCGTCCCGCGCTGTGCGGAGAGCTTACGGTGGAAGGGGACTGGTCCAACGCGGCCTTCTTCCTCTGCATGGGCGCTCTCAGCGAAAAGGGCCTGCTGGTGGGCGGTCTGAACCCGGATTCTCCCCAGGGAGACCGGGCCATCCTGGAGCTGCTCTCCCGTTTCGGAGCCCGGCTGCAGATCGAGGAGAAGGGGATCCTTTCGCGAAAAGGCGCCCTGCGCGGCATCGAGATCGACGCGGCACCCATCCCGGACCTGATCCCGGTGCTGAGCGTTCTGGCCGCCGGTGCGGAAGGAGACACCCGGATCTGCAACGCAGGGCGGCTCCGCCTGAAGGAGTCGGACCGGCTGCAGACCACCGCCTGCCTGCTGCAAAGCCTTGGCGGCAGTGTGGAAGAGCTGCCTGAGGGCCTTGTGATCCACGGCACCGGCAGTCTCCGGGGCGGCAGCGCAGAGAGCTTCGGGGACCACCGCATCGCCATGTCCGCGGCGGTGGCGGCCTGCCTTTCCCGGGAACAGGTGGAAGTGGACGGCGCGGAATGCGTGGCGAAGTCCTACCCCCGCTTCTGGGAGGACTGGGACCGTTTGGAGGGAGGAACAAGATGAACTGGAGAGGGGACAATCTGGCGCTTCATGTTTTCGGTGCCTCCCACAGCGAGGTCATCGGCATGTCTCTGGAAGGCATCCCCGCCGGGGAGCGGATCGACCTTGCCCTGCTCCAGCACTTTCTGGACCGGCGCGCTCCGGGCAGAACGCCCTGGTCCACGCCCCGGAAGGAGCCGGATGCTCCGGTGTTTGTTTCCGGCTTGTGCGGTGAGCGTGCTGACGGATCATCCATCACCGCCGAGATCCACAATCAGGACCGGCGCAGCAAGGATTACAGCGCCCTTGCCCACACGCCCCGGCCCGGTCATGCGGACTATCCCGCCGCCGTCAAATACGGCTCGGCCTGGAACGGCGCGGGCGGAGGCGCCTTCTCCGGCAGAATGACCGCCCCGGTCTGCATCGCCGGAGGCATCTGCCTGCAGCTGCTGGAACGGGAGGGAATTTCTGTCATCTCCCGGATCTCGGAGCTGGGAAAAACACACGATGTGGGGGAACTTACATCTTCAACAGCGGAAAAAGCCTTTCCGGTGGTGAATGAAAACAGCGGAAAAGCTATGATCGAGCATATCATGGAAGCCAAGGCGGATGGCGACTCTTTGGGCGGCGTGGTGGAATGCAAGATCCTGGGCCTGCCCGTGGGCCTTGGCGGACCGCTTTTTGAAGGCATGGAGAGCCGTATCGCCAATCTGCTTTTTGCTATTCCCGCCGTGAAGGGCGTGGATTTCGGAGCGGGCTTCGAGGCGGCCAGACTCCTCGGCAGCGAAAACAACGACCCCTTCCGCCTGGAAGAGGGCGGCATCGTGACCGAGAGCAATCACGCCGGCGGGATCCTTGGCGGCATCACAAATGGGATGCCCCTGGTCTTTCATGCGGCCTTCAAGCCCACGCCGTCCATCGCAAAGCCCCAGCGCAGCGTGGACCTGGAACGTATGGAGGAGACGGAGCTGCGCGTCCCCGGCCGGCACGATCCCTGTGTGGTGCCCCGGGCGGTGCCGGTGGTGGAGGCTATGGCCGCCCTGGCCGTGTACGACGCGCTGCTGAGCCGCAGAAAGGAGCTGGAAGCATGGAACTGAAGGACTTTCGAGAACAGATCGACTCGCTGGACCGGGACTTGGTGCGCCTCTTTTTGCAGCGCACGGAGCTTGCCGGACAAATCGGGGACTATAAGCGGGAACGGGGCCTTCCCATTCTGGACGCTTCCCGGGAGGAACAGAAGCTGGAGATCCTGGAACAGGACTGCCCGCCCGCCCTGCGGGGTGAATTGCGGCAGCTGTACCGGACGATCTTTGCCATGAGCCGTGAGGTCCAGCACCGTCGCTCGCCGGAGATGATCTGCGGCCTGCTGGGAAGAAAGCTGGGCCACAGCTATTCACCTCAGATCCACGCCCAGCTGGGCGCCTATGCCTACAGCCTCTTCGAGCGGGAGCCTGAGGAGCTGGAAGACTTCCTGCGGGAAGGAGAATGGCAGGGCCTGAACGTGACCATCCCCTACAAGAAGAGCGTGCTGCCCTTCTGCGATGCGCTCTCCGACACCGCCCGGGAGATCGGCAGCGTCAACACCCTTTTGCGCCGTCCGGACGGCAGCATCTACGGCGACAATACCGACGCCTACGGTTTTGCCTGGCTCCTTCAGAGAAACGGCATCGACCCCAAAGGGAAGAAGGCTCTGGTCCTGGGAAGCGGCGGCGCCTCGGTGATGGCCTGCTGGGTGCTGCGGCAGAGGGAAGCCCGGGAGGTGCTGGTCATCTCCCGCAGCGGCGAGAACCATTACGGCAATCTGGACCGTCAGGCCGACGCGGAGCTCATCGTGAACACCACCCCGGTGGGCATGTATCCCCGCAACGGGGAGGCAGCGGTGGACCTGCGGCAGTTTCCGAACTGCTCCGGTGTGGTGGACGTGGTGTATAACCCGGCCAGGACGGCTCTTCTGCTCCAGGCGGAGGAGCTGGGCATTCCCCACGCGGGAGGGCTCGGCATGCTGGTGGCCCAGGCCAAGCGCAGCAGCGAGATCTTCACCGGTGCTTCCATCCCCGACACGCGGATCGAGGAAATCCACCGTGGGCTTCAAAAGGAGATGGAGAACATCGTCCTCATCGGGATGCCCGGCTGCGGCAAGACCCGGATCGCCAGGGCCCTGGGCGAAAAGCTGGGGCGTCCGGTCCTGGAGGCGGATGAGGAGATCGAGCGGGAGGCAGGCATGTCCATTCCCGAAATCTTCCGCCTGGAGGGGGAAGAGGGCTTCCGCAAGCGGGAGACCCGGGTCCTCTCCGAGCTTGGCAAACGCTCCGGCGCGATTCTTTCCACCGGCGGCGGCTGCATCACCAGAGAGGAAAACTATCCCCTCCTGCACCAGAACGGTGTGATCCTCTGGCGCAAGCGGGACATTTCCCTGCTCAGCAGGAAGGGCAGACCCATCTCCCTGAGCCGGGATCTGGGGGAGCTCTACGTTGAGCGGGCGCCTCTCTACGAGCGCTTTGCCGATCATATCATCGAAGAGACCGACACCGTGGAGGAAGCGGTGGAGAAGATCCTGGAGGTGCTGGCATGAAGCTTCTGGTGCTGAACGGGCCCAATCTGAATCTGCTTGGCCTGCGGGAGCCGGATATCTACGGCAAACGCAGCTACGCGGATCTGGAGCGCTTCCTGCGGGATTGCGCCGGAGAGATCGGCGCGGAGCTGGAGGTTTTCCAATCCAACCACGAGGGCGTTCTGGTGGACAAAATCCAGGCCGCCTACGGCGTCTTTGACGGCATCGTCATCAATCCCGCGGCCTATACCCACACCAGCGTAGCCCTGTTGGACGCGGTGAAGGGAGTTGGTATCCCCACGGTGGAGGTGCATCTGTCCGACCCGGACACCCGGGAGGACTTCCGGCACATCTCTTATGTGCGTCTTGCCTGCCTCAAAACCGTGAAGGGCCTGGGCTTTGAGAGCTACCGCCAGGCGCTGCTGTTCCTGGCTGCCTACCTGAGAGAAAGGGAGAACAAGGCATGATCGCGGTATTTGTGAATATGGCAACGGTGCTGGTGGGAAGCTTTCTCGGCATCCTCTTTCGCAACCGCCTGAAGGAGAGCTTCCAGAACGCGCTGATGAAGGCCCTGGCCCTCTGCACGGTGGTCATCGGCGTCTCCAGCGCCATTCAGACGAAGGAGCTTCTCTGCGTGATCCTTTCCATGGTGCTGGGTACCGTCATCGGAGAGCTGCTGCGCATCGACGACGCCATCGAGCACGCGGGGGATGCCATCAAGGAAAAGCTTTTTCACGGCGGCGGCAACAGCCGTTTTACCGAGGGCTTCGTCTCCGCCTGCATCCTGTTCTGCATCGGCTCCATGACCATCGTCGGCTCCCTGGAGGCGGGCATCAATCACAATTACAGCATCATCTATGCCAAGAGCGCCCTGGACTTTGTGTCCTCCATGGCCTTTGCGGCGGCTATGGGCTTCGGCGTGCCCTGCTCGGCCCTGTTCATCTTGGTGTTCCAGGGGGGACTGACCCTCCTGGCCGGCCTGGTCGGACCCGCTCTCAGCCAGGACGTGGTGCTGGAGATGAGCGCCGTGGGCGGCACCATTCTCATCGGCATGGCGGTGAACATGCTGGGCCTGGGCAAGGAACGCATCAAGGTGGCAAACATGCTGCCGGCCATTTTCCTGCCCATCGCCTATTTCCCCATCGCGGCCTGGATCTCCGGCCTGCTGGGATAAACGAAAACGCGCTTCCGGACCTAATCGGATCCGGAAGCGCGTTTTTTATTCGATTTTATCCATGTGCAGGGCAGCGGCGCGGAGCATCAGCTTCTTGCTGCCGATCTTGTCAAAGCGGATCTCCACCAGAAAGTCGTTGCCCATGGGGGTCAGCTTTGCGATGGTCCCGTCTCCGAAGGCCTTGTGCCGCACCCGATCGCCCAGCGCGAAGTTGGTGCTTGCCGGGGGAGCGGCAGGCTTTCGCGGCCCGGGGACCACGCTGCGCTGTCTTGCCTCCGGCGGACGGTAGGCGAAGCTGGGTTCTCCCTGGCGTTCCCGCCAGCCGTAGGAGGGTTCCTGCCGCTTTTCCGAGTAGCCGTAGCCCTTGGGCAGCTGCTTGCGGATGTCCTCCTCCGGGATCTCGTCCACAAAGCGGGAGCAGCGGTTTGCGCTGGTCCGCCCGAAGATCATGCGCTGCCTGGCGCAGAGCAGGTGGAGCTTCCGCTTGGCCCGGGTGATAGCCACATAGCAGAGACGCCGCTCCTCTTCCATCTCCTCCGGCTCGCCGATGGCGCGCAGACCGGGGAAAATACTCTCTTCCATGCCCACGATGTAGACCGTGGGAAATTCCAGACCCTTGGCACTGTGCATGGTCATCATCACCACGCTGTCCGCGTCCCGATCATAGGAATCCAGATCGGTGTAGAGAGCCACATTGGCAAGGTAACCGTCCAGCGTCAGATCGCCGGACTCCTTCATATAGCCCAAAATGCTGGTTTTCAGCTCCTTCACGTTTTCGGCCCGGGTCTGGTCCTTGTCCTCCTCGGAGCTCTCCAGCATCCGGAGGTAGCCTGTCTTTTCCAGCAGCTCATCGTAGAGCGCATCCGGGGGATTGACCTGGGAGAAAGCCCGCAGCTCCTCCATGAGAAACACGAACTGCTTCATCTTCAATGCAGCGCGCTTCAGCTCGGGATAGCGGTCTGCCCGGCTCAGGATCTCATAGAGGCTGCAGCCTTCCTGTCGGGCCAGCTCGCCGGCCAGCTCCATGCTCCGCTCGCCGATGCCCCGGGGTGGGCTGTTCACGATGCGCTGCAGGCGCAGATCGTCCGCCGGGCTTGCGATGACGTTCAGATAGGAGAGCACGTCCTTGACCTCGGCCCGGTCGAAGAAGCGGGTGCCGCCCACGATGCGGTAGGGGATGCCGCTGCGCTTGAAGGCAAATTCCAGTTGGCTGGACTGTGCGTTCATCCGATAGAGGATGGCGTGATCCCGCCAGTTCGCCCCGCTGCTGAAGCTTGCCATGATGGAGGAGGCCACGATCTGGGCTTCCTCATTCTCGTTGTCGGCGCAGGTGAGCTGGATGAGCTCGCCGGGACCCGCGTCGGTCCAGAGCTCCTTGCCCTTTCGGCCAAGGTTGTTTCGGATCACGGCGTTGGCAGCGTTCAGGATGTGCCCGGTGCTGCGGTAGTTCTGCTCCAGACGAATGGTGCGGCAGCCCTTGAACTGTTTTTCAAAAGAGAGGATGTTCTCAATGGTGGCGCCGCGGAATTTGTAAATGCTCTGGTCGTCGTCGCCCACCACGCAGATATTGCCCCAGTGTCCCGCCAGGGTGGAGGCCAGCAGATACTGCAGGTGGTTGGTATCCTGGTATTCGTCCACCAGGACGTACTGGAAGCGCCGCTGCCAGTAGCTGCGCACATCCCCGTTCTCCTGCAGGAGCTTTACCGTGCAGGCGATGAGATCGTCAAAGTCCAGGGCGTTGGCGGCGAAGAGACGGCGGGCGTACTCCGCATAGGCCAGGCCGATCTTCTGCCGCCGAAAGTCGTGGGAGGCCTTGGCCTGGACCTGATAGTCCGCGGGCCCCACCATGGCGTCCTTGCTGCGGCTGATCTCCGAGAGCACTGCCCGGGGCGGAAAGCTCTTCTCGTCCATCTCCAGATCCTTCAGGATCCGCTTGATGAGGCTCTGACTGTCGGAGCTGTCATAGATGGTGAAGTTGTCCCCGTAGCCCAGCTTGTCCCCGTCCCGGCGCAGGATGCGCACGCAGGCGGAGTGAAAGGTGCAGGCCCAGATGTCGTTGGCGCTCTCGCCCAGCATCCGCTCCAGACGGGCCTTCAGCTCGTCCGCCGCCTTGTTGGTGAAGGTGATGGCCAGGATCCGCCAGGGAGCCACCGGCTCCAGAGCCGCCAGCTCCTCCGCCTCCGGCCCTCCCGCCTGCAGAAGGCGCAGACTCTCCTCATCGGCGCCGGCGGGCAGCTCCGTGCTGTCGCTGGCCCGGCCGAAGCGCAGGAGATTGGCGATGCGGTTGATGAGCACGGTGGTCTTGCCGCTGCCGGCTCCCGCCAGGATCAGCAGGGGACCTTCCGTTGCCATCACGGCTTCGACCTGCCGCGGATTCAGCGTATCAAATTTGGCGCGGATCAGACTGCGCCGCGCTTCGCAGTAAGCTTTTTGCAGTTCCATCATGGTCCCGATTGTACCACGAAGGGCGTGAGGAAACAAGCAAAGATTCCGTATTCGGCGAGATTCTTCCCGCTCGGGCAAAACAGTTGCAAATCCGCTGCCCCTGCGATAAAATAAACAGGAATTCTCTAACGACGGAAGGCGAGACCGGTTCATGAAAACGAATGAAGGTAAAATGAGGGAGCTTCCGCGCAAGTCCAGGTGGGAAACGCTCCTGCTGATCGTGCTGTTCTGCCTGACGGCAGCCCTGACCGTTCTGCTTCTGCTGTTCCTTGACGGTCGTCAGGACCGTCCGGAAGAGGCGGAACCCTCTCCGGAATCCCTGGCGGCGGAAGCGGCGGATCAAAGCCGGGCGGCTTATCAGGAGGGGAGCGTTCCCTACCAGGTCCTCCCGGATGTGGAGGCTCTGGATATTTCCCAGATGTCCCCGGATGAGCTGCCGGCGGAAAACAGCGCTGCGGATGCGCTGGAGGTGGAGATCATCCAGGAGACGGAGGGGGAGAGCAAGCCCTATCAGACCGGCTGGATGACCGTGGACGGCAACGAATACTTCGTCCATGAAGATGGCAGCTATGCCTTTGGCCTGAAGCAGATCGACGGGAAGCTCTATTATTTCAACCAGTACGCCGTGAAGGCCAAATCTCTGGGCGTGGACGTCTCCTATTATAACAGTGATATCGACTGGGACGTGGTCAAAGCCCAGGGCATCGATTTCGTCATCATCCGGATCGGGGGGCGGGGCTGGACCACCGGGCTGCTCTATGATGACTGCCGCATGCGGGAGTATCTGCGCAGCGCCCGAAAGGCCGGCCTTCAGCTGGGCGCCTATTTTTATTCAACAGCCACCACCCCGTATGAAGCGGTGGAGGAGGCCAGCGTAGCCGTGAAGACCCTGGACGGCATCCCCCTGGATCTGCCCCTGTATATCGACATGGAGTTTTCCGGCGAGTATCCCAAGGGCCGGGCGGACCGACTGACGCCCAGCCAGCGCGCCGGGATCGCCACGGCTTTTTGCGAGACGGTGCGCAGCAGCGGCTATCAGCCGGGTGTCTATGCCGGTCAGAATTTCTTCAAGGCCTACCTCGATTATAACGCCGTCTCCCGCTACAGCATCTGGCTTGCCAGCTACACCACAAACAACGAGCTGCCTCTCTTTGACAAACGCTACGATCTCTGGCAGTTTACCGAGAGAGGCCGTGTGGACGGCATCCGCGGCATCGTGGACCTGAATGTGATCTACTGATACGAATACCTGATAGAAATCTTTAAAGTCTTTCGGCCAGAATTGTGCCATACTTCGTTGCCTTCCTTGACCATATATCTCCATTATGCTCTGCGGAAGGCACCTCGTCTGGCGCAATTCTGACTCGAAATCTTTTTCAAGCTTCTTATCAGGTGTTCGTATGAGTGCAAAAAATCCTGCGTTCCGGGGAACGCAGGATTTTTTATCGTTATGGTTTAGTGCTTGGGCTTGTGCACAGGTTCTTCGGGCAGGGGATCGATACCCTCATCCGGGGCCTTGTCAAGTTCTTTGCCCAGATCCTTCCAGGTCTCATCAGGATTCCAGCTGTCCGGCGGGGTCAGGGGCTCTTCTTCCACGGGCTGGGCTGCATCCTGCCAGTCGTCGCCCACTTCGTCAGGCTCGAAGTACTCCCCGTCCACGGGGGGCTCGGGCTGGAGCATTTTCTTGCGGCGGCTCTGCATGGCGAGGAACACGCCGATGACAGCCAGCAGGATCACGGAGGCGGCGATCAGGATGATGTAGAGGACAGGCTTGCTGTCGTCGCCGGTCTTGGGGCTCTTGGAGTCATTCTTGGAGCTGTTGGTGATGACCAGCTTGCCGTCTACCAGGGTGATGTTGTAGTTGGCGGTGACTTCGTTGCCCTTGGCGTCCACGATGTGGACCTCGGTGATCTTCTTGGTGTAGGTGCCCACTTCCTTGGCGCCGTTCTTGATCAGGTTGCCCTTGGCGTCATAGACGTTCAGCTTCACACCCTGATACTTGTGGCCGGCGGCCAGAGCCGGGGCCTTCACCTTGTCGTTCACAAGGGCCTTGCCGTCATAGGGCTTGGTGTCGGAGATAGCTTCCAGGGTGATGTCCAGCTTCTTGACGGTGAGCGTTCCGTTGCTGGCGTTGATCTTGTACTTGTTCTCGCTTACGGGGTTGCCATCCTTATTCTTGATGGTCACCACGGGAACGATGGAGTAGGTACCGGCGTTGGTGGCCTCTTCCGTCTGGGTCTCGTTCTGCTTGAGCTGCAGGCTCACGGTGGCGACGTCGCCGTCCAGCAGGCCGCTGATGTTGTAGCCGCTCTGGTCCGGGCGATGGGCCGCGCCGTCATAGGTCCAGGACTGGTCCTTTACGGTGACGGCCACGGGCACGCCGGTCTGGGAGCTGACCTTGATGGTCATCTTGCCGTCCACGGTGTTGACCTGGTAGTTTGCGGTGACGTCGGTCTCGCTGTTGGCGGTGTCAACCACCCGCAGCTGGGTCAGATCGATGCTGGTGACAAAGGTCTCGCTGCCGTAGCCCTTGACGAAGTCGCCCCGGAGCTCATGGCCCAAAAGCAGGCCTTCCACCTTGTGACCCTTGGTGAAGCTGCCGTTGGCGGTCTTGCAGTCCTTGGCGTAGATCACTTTGGTGCCGTCGGTCTCCACGGTGCCGGTGATGGCGGTGACGGTGATGGGGTGCTTGGTGACGGTGACCTTGCCGGCGTTCACATTGTCGATGGTCACAGCGTACTTGCTCTCGGTCACGTCCGTGCCCAGAGCGTCCTTGATGATGACGGAGGCGATGGTGCTGGGAACGGGGGAGGCGGTGACGTTGGTGCTGCCGCCCTCGTATTTCACCTCAATGGTGTCGCCCTCGGCCAGGGCGCCGCTGACCAGCTCATATTCCTCGGCGGTGATGGGCTTGCCGCTGTACTCGGCGGTCCGGTCCTTGGAGCGGATGGTGATGGCGATCTTTTCGGCGTCGGGCTTCACGGGCTGGCTGGCCACGTAGGTGATCTCGTAGTTTGCGGTGACGTCGGTCTCGCCGTTCTTGATGACGCCGTCCCGGGGGATGGCAACGTAGCTGCCGTCCTCGTTCTGCTTCACGTCGATCGCGATGCTCACGAAGGCGTCCCCTTCGTTGAGCGCGCCGGCGGAGAGCAGAGCGCCGTTCTGCTCATAGGTCTTGCCGCCGTCCTTGGTGACAGGCTCCCGGGCGGTGACGGTGAGCTTGATCTTCTCCGGCGCGGGAGGCGTTACGGGCTGGCTGGCCTCATAGGTGATCTCGTAGTTTTCGGTGACGTCGGTCTCGCCGTTCTTGATGACAGCGTCCCGGGGGATGGCCACATAAGTGCCGTCCTCGTTCTGCTTCACTTCCACGGTCAGAGCGGTGAAGGCGTCTCCGTCGTTGAGGGCGCCGGCGCTGACGAGAGCGCCGTTCTGCTCATAGGTCTTGCCGCCGTCGTTGCTGATGGGCTCCTTGGCGGTCACGGTGATCTTCACCTTTTCCGGCGCGGGAGGGGTCACGGGCTGGCTGGCCTCGTAGCTGATCTCGTAGTTTTCGGTGACGTCGGTCTCGCCGTTTACGATGACGGCGTCCCGGGGAACGGCCACGTAGCTGCCGTCCTCCCGCTGCTGGACCTCTACCACCACGCCGGCAAAGGCGTCGCCTTCGCTGAGCGCGCCGGCGGAGAGGACAGCGCCGTTCTGCTCATAGGTCTTGCCGCCGTCGTTGCTGATGGGCTCATTGGCGGTGACGGTGATCTTCACCGGCTCGGGAGTGGGCTCCTCAGTGGGCTCAGGGGCAGGCTCCTCGGTGGGAGCGGGGGTAGGATCGTCCTGGGGAGCATCTTTCCGGACGGGGTCGCTGCCCACGTAGCGGAACTCGTAATGTCCGGTGACGTCTTCCTCACCGTTCTTGATCACGGCGTCGGAGGGTACGGCCACAAAGCCGTCCTCCACTTCCTGGATCCACAGGGAGACGGAGGAGATGGCGTCCCCCTCAGCCAGATGGCCGCGGTAAGAGTAGCCGTTGGGAGCAAAGCTCTCGCCCTCCTCCACGGGGGCGTTGGCGGTCACGGTGATCACGTCGATCCAGCGGCCTTCCACCCGGCAGTTCGAATAGGGCTTGAAGCTCTCACCGGGGTTCAGCTTCAGAACGCCGCCGCTGGGGTACTTGACCTGCCAGCATCTGAAGATCAGATCCTCGGTGTTGGGCACCGGCGCCTCGGGAGCGGTGAAGCTCTCGCCGGGATTGACCTGCTGCTCGCTGCCGGGAGCAGTGGCGTCGTTGGCCAGGGTGACGGTCAGGGCCTTTTCCTTTTCCATCGGGCTCAGGACCAGCACCAGGGTGTACACCTGGGGATCCACGGTGGAGGCGGTGGTCAGGAAGCTCTTGTCAAAGTTCTTGTCCTTGTCACCGACGGCGCCGGCCTTCAGGATCAGGTCGGTCTTTTCCCGGTCGGCGGTGAAGGGGAGGGGCTTGCGCTCCTGGGTCTCCACGGCATCGCCCCGGAGATAGCTTTCGGAAACGCAGAAGCCTTCGGGAACCTTCACGAGCAGGCCCTTCTTCGCCAGATCCTCCAGCACGGCGGAACCGGTGCTGCGGGACAGGGGCGTTTCGGCTTCCTCGCTTCCTTCACGCAGAAGGGACACGGTGCAGCTGCCGCCCAGCTTCTCGTTCTCCTCCTCGGCGCTGAGGGGAGCGGACTTGCCCTCGGCGTCGGTCAGGCGCAGCTCGTAGACCAGCGCCTCCTTACCGGTGAGGGTCACATTCACATCGTCTGCCCAGGCCAGGCCGCCGGCAAACTGGAACACAAAGACCAGAACCAGCAGCAGGCTCAGCATCATGCGAAAATTCTTCTTCATGGTAATCACCTCGTTATGAAAAGGTTTGCTTGGATGCTTGCATTATAAGGGATGATGCTTCTTTTCCACAACATAAGAATTCTTAAGTCGCGGAAGAGGGATCAGTGGATGGGGACCAGCTTGCCCATCACCACGTAGCGCGCGTCATAGTACTCATAGGAACAGGTGGAAAGAGTCACGATGCGGTCCTTGTAGGACACGTGCACGTTGCACTTGAAATCGGAATTGTCCGCCATGCGCTGCAGCCACTCCGCGTAGGCCTGATCGCTGTCGAAGCGGAAGGTATAGGTCTCGGAGTCGGCGTCGCAGAGGAAGCCGGTGAAGAGCTCCACCCGGTAGTTCATGGTGGGGGTGCTGATGTACATGATGGGGTGCTGATCGTAGTAGTACTGCTCCTTGTAATACATGATGTCAGCAAACTTGGTGCCGTCGTTCATGTGGTGGCCATAGATCACGGTGTTCTCATCGGAGAA
The DNA here is from genome assembly GCA_900316255.1 of uncultured Eubacteriales bacterium. Classification (GTDB taxonomy): domain Bacteria; phylum Bacillota; class Clostridia; order Oscillospirales; family Oscillospiraceae; genus Limivicinus. Next base: position 87,757 of record ONCI01000001.1, read on the forward strand.
GTCCCGGGCGTTGTTGCAGTCGGCAAAGAGCGAACCGCTGACGCTGTAGCTGCCGTCATAAAAGCGGTGGAGATAGTAGTCGTTGTCCTCCGCCTCCACCAGGCCGTAGTCCACCGCGGTATCGGGGCAGTAGATCCAGCCGATGGCGTCGGGGTACTGGGCGTAGAACTTGTCCAGATCATACATGCTGTTGAGGGGGGACACTTCGTCGTCCAGCTGGACCCCGCTTTCCACATGCTCCTCATAGGCGCGGGGGGTGGGGGAGACCGGAAATGCGATGCCATAGCTCTGGGTGGCGTCCTGGTCCTTGCTGCGGGCCTGGCTGTGTTCCACCTTGTCGCTGATCAGCTTATAAGAGCTGTAGGCCATCACACCGACCAGGATCCCGGCCAAAATGACCAACAGATATTTGAGCGGTCTTTTCAAACAGAGGCCTCCTTTCCTTTCTCTGGTATCATTATAGTACGATTCTTTCAAAAAAGAAACATAAGAAGTCTTAAGAATGACATGGGAAACGCTGGTAAATTGAACCAAAAAAAGCACGCCCCAAGGGCGTGCGGTATAAAGTATATCTCCTGTTCAGTTTGCCCCAGCCTTCTGCTGCTCCATGCGCGCTTTGGCGGTCCGACAGGAGGAAATTAGCAAGACACGCAGGGTTGCGCACTGTTCGCTCAGAGATTTGTAGGCAGTATCGTCCAGATAACCGGTCTTGTTTAAGAGTTCCAGCCAATAACCGGTCTCACTGGCCTCCTTCAAAGCAATTTCAAGCTTGGAGATGAAGTCCTTCAAGCCCTGTGCGTAGTTGGCCTCATAGATGTTGGCACCGATGGAAGTGCCCGAACGGCCGATCTGATTGGAAATCACGGACTCGTGCCTGGCCTTGAGTTCCTGTACAAGATGAATGATCTGCACGGAAAAAGCCATCGATAAGTCTCGGAGTTTGGAATCGGACATATGGGATCCTCCTTGATCTATTTGGACGAAAAAAGCTCAGTGATGAGTGATGAGATCCCTTCGGAATCGTGATGGTACTCGCTTCGCTCGCGGTGATGTGATGTGTTCCGTAAAGAAATAACAACATCACGATCGAAGATCACATCACATGCGGAGCATCCTTCACGTTCCGACTTCGGAACACATCGCTCAAAAAAATCTCTTTTGTCAAAAACAAAAGAGATTTTTTTGGAGGCGCCACCCAGATTTGAACTGGGGAATCGAGGATTTGCAGTCCTCTGCCTTACCACTTGGCTATGGCGCCATATAACATTTGCGGCCCTCTGGCCGCAAATGTATTTTGTGGAGCGGGCAACGAGGCTCGAACTCGCTACCTCCACCTTGGCAAGGTGGCGCTCTACCGGATGAGCTATGCCCGCATACGCCCCGCGAATAGCGGGGTGGTGCCTCCGGTCGGAGTTGAACCAACGACACGCGGATTTTCAGTCCGCTGCTCTACCTACTGAGCTACAGAGGCATATACAAACTATTTGGTGGGAACAACTGGACTCGAACCAGTGACCCCCTGCTTGTAAGGCAGGTGCTCTAACCAGCTGAGCTATGCTCCCGCGCTGACAGCTTGTACATATTACTAAATCCGGGGGCGTTTGTCAAGAGCTTCTTTTCGTTTTTTTCAGTTTTCTTCTTTTCCCTTCCGCAGAGCCAGCAGCTCGGCAGGGGAGAAGGCGTATTCCGCGCCGCAGAATTCGCAGCTCACGCGGACGGTCTCGCCCTCGGCGGCCATCTCGTCCAGCTCTGAGCCCTCCAGACAGGCCAGGGCTTCCTCCACCCGTTCCCGGCAGCAGGGGCAGCGGTAGCCCACCGGGGCCTCGCCCACCAGGTGATACTCCATGCCCTTCAGGCCCTGGGCGAACACGGCCTCCGGACCGTCCTCGTCCAAGACGGTGGTGAGCTGGTCCATGAGGAAGATGTTCTCCTCCAGCTTGTCGATGAGGCTCTCGTCCGCCCCGGGCATCAGCTGCACCAGGAAGCCCCCGGCGGCTTTGATGCTCCGGTCCGTGTCCACCAGCACGCCCAGGGCGCAGGCGGAGGGCACCTGCTCGCTGGAGAGCAGATAGGAGGTCACATCCTCGGCGATCTCGCCGCTGACAAGTTCTGTGGAGCCGATGTAGGGCTCCTTCAGGCCGATGTCCCGGCTCACGGTGATGGTCCCGTCCCGGCCCACGGCGCCGCCCACATTCAGCTTGCCGTCCTGCCGCAGGGGCAGCTGCACCAGGGGATTTTCCGCATAGCCGCGGACGTAGCCCTCGGAGTCGGAGACAGCTACCACGCTGCCGATGGGGCCGCCGCCGTTTATGCGGATGGTGAGGCTGGCCTTTTCCTCCTTCATGCTCTCGCCCAGGAGGGAGGCGGCGCAGAGCGTGCGCCCCAGGGCGGCCGCGGCGGTGGGGGAGCAGTTGTGGATCTCCCGGGCCCGCTGGACCGCGTCCCGTGCCGTGATGACGGCCATTTTCACCGCGCCATCGGCGGCAGTTGCATGTATGATCTTATCCATTGTACTTATTCTCCTCTCACGGCGGTGATGAAAAGCCGCCCCTCAGCGTGCTGGGGCCCGTCCCGATGCAGCGAGAAGTCTCGAAAGCCCGCCTGTTCCATCAGACGCTGCAGTTCCGCTGGCTCGTGGGCGTATTCCAGATGCTCCTCGCCACTTCGCTTCCAGAGCCTTCCCCGGCGCTCGAAGAGGTCCATCCCGTAGCTGATGCAGCGGTTCTCCTCCCGGTAGTCCGCCCGCCAGAGGCAGAACACGTCCTCTTTCTCGTCCAGGAAGATCTGTCCGTCCAAAGAGCGGAACCATTCCGGCTCTTTTACGTCATATATCACAAGACCGCCGGGCCGGACAAAAAGATGCAGCCTGCGGAAAAGCTCCGGCAGTACCTCCGGCGGCAGATAGTTCATCCCGTCCAGGGAACAAATCGCCGCGTCCACCGTGCCGTAGAGGTCCATCTCCTCCGCCCGCTGGTTGAGAAACAGCGGCGGGCAGGACAAAGAGGCGCACTTTTCCTGCGCCTGCATCAGCATATCCACGGAAGCGTCGGTGCCGATCATCTCGTAGCCCCGGCGGGCCATTTCCGCCGTGAGTGTCCCGGTGCCGCAGCAATAATCCAAAAGAAGGCGGAATTCGCCGCCGCTTTGCGCGAATTCCGCCTCATAGAAATCTGCAAACGCTTCATAGGGGACATCGCCCGTCAAGGCATCGTACCAGGCGGCGAGGGAAGCGTAGCTGCTCACTCTTTCTTTTCCCCCACGCGGTTAAACACCAGCTCGTAGCCGCCCTTGCCGTACTGCAGGGAGCGGTTGACCCGGCTGATGGTGGCGCTGGAAGCCCCGGTCTCTGCCAGAATATCGTTATAAATCATTCCCTTGTACAGGCAGGAGGCCACCTGGTAGCGCTGTTCCATGGCCATCAGCTCGGAGATGGAGCAGAGATCCTCCAGGAACTGCTTGCATTCCTCCACGGTGTTGAGGGAAAGGATCGCTTCGTACAGCTTATCGTTTCTGGGCTTCTTCAGAAGCTTGTTCATGATGTCCTCCTCTTCGTTATCGTATTAAAGCTTTCTTGTGTTCTATGTTACCGCATAAAAAACAAAAAGTAAAGAGTTAAAGTGGAAAATTCCGGAAAATTCTTTGAAAAGTTAAAAATACTTGCTTCCTGTATACCGCTGCGGTATAATTGATACAAGTGAAAAAAACAGGCAGATTGTGATCCGGCAAAGAGAAGAGTAAACCGAAGAAAGGAGCATTATTATGGTTTCTGGAGGAGCTGCGGTCAGCATGACCTTCATCTGGCTGATCGCCATGGTCGTACTTTTGGTGATCGAGGGCGTGGTCCCCGGCCTGGTCTCCATCTGGTTTGCGGCGGGGGCCCTGGTCGCGCTGCTGATCTCCCTGCTGGGGCTTCCCACATGGGTGCAGGCCATGGCCTTTATCCTGGTTTCCCTGGTGCTGCTGGCCCTGACGAGACCGCTGGCCAAAAAGTACGTCAATTCCCGCGTGATGCCCACCAATGCGGACCGCATCGTGGGGACCGACTGTGTGGTCACCGAGGAGATCGATAATCTCCGCGGCACCGGCGCCGTTCAGGCGGACGGCAAGACCTGGACCGCCCGGATGGATACCCCCGACGGGAAAGCGCCCAAGGGCTCTGTCGTCAAGGCGCTGCGCATCGAGGGTGTGCGTCTCATCGTCACAGCAAAGTAAAAAAATAAGAATATAAGGAGGAACAGCAATGAACTACAATTTCGGAGGCTTGATCGCGCTGATCCTGGCGGCGCTTGTCATCGTCGTCATCGTCATCCGCAACATCCGCATCGTGCAGCAGGCCCGGGCCTATGTCATCGAGTACCTGGGCGCCTACAAGACCACCTGGAACGTGGGTCTGCACTTCAAGATCCCCTTCCTGGAGAAGGTCGCCAAGGTCGTTTCCCTGAAGGAGCAGGTGGCGGACTTCCCGCCCCAGCCCGTGATCACCAAGGATAACGTCACCATGCAGATCGACACCGTGGTCTATTTCCAGATCACGGACCCCAAGCTCTACACCTACGGCATCGAGCAGCCCATGGTGGCCATTGAGAATCTGGCCGCCACCACCCTGCGTAACATCATCGGCGACCTGGAGCTGGACCAGTGCCTGACCAGCCGCGACATCATCAACACCAAGATGCGCGCCATCCTGGACGAGGCCACCGACCCCTGGGGCATCAAGGTCAACCGCGTGGAGCTGAAGAACATCCTGCCTCCCAAGGAGATCCAGAACGCTATGGAGAAGCAGATGAAGGCTGAGCGCGAACGCCGCGAAGCCATCCTCCGCGCCGAGGGCGAGAAGCGGGCCGCCATCCTGGAGGCCGAAGGCGAGAAGGAATCCGCCATCCTGCGGGCCGACGCCAAGAAGCAGCAGCAGATCCTGGAGGCCGAAGGCGAAGCCGCGGCCATCCTGAAGGTGCAGCAGGCCACCGCCGAAGGCATCCGCCTCATCAACGAGGCTTCCCCCAGCGAAGCCGTCCTGCGCATCAAGGCGCTGGAGGCCTTCACCACCGCCTCCCAGGGCCAGGCCACCAAGATCATCATCCCCAGCGAGATCCAGGGCCTTGCCGGTCTTGCCACCGGCGTCATCGAGGCCGCGAAGGACAAGTAAAAATCACAGCATATCCCAATCGGGCGGCTCCGCGCCGCCCGATTTTTTTCGTGCCCATGCATCATCTTGCCGCAAATGCCGTCTCTAAGGGTGAGGGACCTCACAAACAAAGGAGAACGAACCATGAAAGACACAGAGATCGTGGAGCTTTACTGGCAGCGCTCGGAGCGGGCTGTGGAGGAGAGCGAGCGGAAATACGGCGCATACTGCCGCAGTGTGGCCTATAACATCCTGGAGAGCGGCGAAGACGCGGAGGAATGTGTAAACGACACCTGGCTCAGCGCCTGGAACGCCATGCCGGACAAGCGGCCCAGCCGTCTGGGTGCTTTTCTTGCCAAAATCACCCGAAACGGAGCCATCTCCCGCGCCTTGGAGCGCAGCAGGCTCAAACGGGGCGGAGGGCAGATCCCTCTGGCTCTGGACGAACTGGCCGAGTGCATCCCCGGCGGCTGTGACCCGGAGAAGGAACTGGAGCGGCGGGAGCTGGAGCGGGTGCTGCGCCGTTTTGTGAGCAGTTTGCCGGAGACAGAGCGGCGAGTCTTCCTTGCCCGCTACTGGTATCTGGCCCCGGTGCAGGAGATCGCGGAAAAGCTGGGCTTCACCCGGAGTAAAACTGCCGGCATGCTCCATCGGACACGAAAAAAGCTGCAGCGCCTGCTGCAGGAGGAGGGACTATGCGAGTAACGGAACAGATCCTCCGCGCGCTGAACGCGGCGGAGGCAGAGGATTTGGAGGACGCGGGCCGCGTCCTGGGCTATTATCCCGGACGAACGGGAAGGGGCGCGCGCAAAGCCGTTCGCGTGCTGCTGCTGGCGGCGGCCTTCGCTCTGCTCTTTGGCGCAACGGCCTATGCGCTGGGTTGGTTTGGCCTCAGCTCCCGGCTCACGGAGGCGGAGGACACCTCGCCCTTTTCAGAAGCCCGGCAGGATCAGGCGGAGCAGACGGAAACCGAACCTCCCTTGACCCATTACCTGAGCTTCAACGATTATACCGGGACCCCGGCTGCGAAGGCACATGCGGAATGGAATGTGTTCTGGTGGGACTATATCGGGAAACACCAAATCGACAACGCAGCGGAGTCCCAGTGGAAAAAGCAGCTGGATGAGGAGAGCAGGACCATCGCGGAAATCTATGGCTGCGGCGATGCGGCCATGCTGGAAAAGCTTATGGAGATCCGGGACAAGTACGGGATCAGACTGCACACGGCTTCGGTTTTCCCGGGTACTGAAGCACAGTTTTACGAGCTCTCCGGACTGATGCCCTTCTTCCTGGGAGAAGGGGAGCTCCAGGTCCAGTATCTCTATGAGGATGGCAGCTTCAAGGCCGAGGGTCAGGCTGCGCTGGACGGAAGGGGCTGTCCCTTTACCCTGATCCGCGGAGCCAAGGGCGCGCTGGACCCCGCCTCCAATCGGGAAGACAGGGCGGAAGAATACGAGGAATGGGGCCTGAGCAATGACAGGGGGCAGACGGTGGGCATCGCTCTTGGCCCGGAGCCTGCTTCCGGGGAGGAAACGACGGCACCGAAGATGCGCCGCTGCTATCTCTTTTATGACAGCCCGGAGTACTTGGTAACGGTTCTGGGCAGCGTGCCGGCGGGGGAGAAGGCCAAGGCCTTTGCCGAAGAGCTTGCAAACCGCTTCGACTTTGCCCTGCTCTGCTCCGGCAAGACGGACCTTTCTCCGGTGACCCAGGCAAAGCCCCGGGAGGTCAAGCCCAAGCTGGGGCTTATGACCTTGGCCGATTGGGCGGCGACCGATGAATACAAGGCCTCCAGCGAATTTCGCAGCGCCGTCTGCGCCTGGGCTGACGGCCTGGAGGAGAATGCGCGCAATCGGAGAGGCCTGAGTATCTATAATTACTATGGCAGCTTCCCACCGCAGATCCCGGAGCTTCGAGCTGCCGCGGAAGACATCGAGGCCCGCTATGACCTGGAGATGCCTCATGAGGTCCGGGCTGTGCTGGCCGGAAGCGAGGTTGACCCTTCTCGTGTTACGCCCGATCTGGGATACCGAAACGGGAAAGAGGATTCCACCACACTTCCCGTGCTGAGCGAAGAGGACTGCTGGGAGCTCCTGGGCGTGGAACCCTTCCTTGCAGAGGGTAAGCCCTTCCATATCTTCCGCTACGATACTGGCGCTTTCTTCTGCAACCTGAATCTCTCCGGTTTTACCTGCGATCTGCACTATATCCCCAAGGGGACCTTCTATCCGCTTTTCCGCTTTGTGCTGCACCCGGATCTCACCGGCTGGGCCTATGACACGGTCTGCGGCGAGCAGGTGTATCTGGTCCACGGCGGCGATATGGAATACCCTCACGCGGGGATCCCCTATGTGCTGTACGAATCCGAGCAGGGCTATGTGATCGTCGAGATTTTTACAAATGATGAGACCTATACCCTGCAAACGGTGGCGGATGACATCGACTTTACCAAATTTCCCTGAGTCATCCATATAATCATGACCGGTCGGCCTTCGCCGCCCGGGTTCCTATCGTCGACAATGTTCGCTGTTTGCGTCATCCTGAGCGGAGCGAAGCGAAGCCGAAGGATCTGAAGAGGAACGCCGTTCTGCGGATTCCGAGATTCTTCGTCACTTCGTTCCTCAGAATGACAGCGAGAATCTGCCTTCATTTTGAACCCGGGCGGCCTTGCGCCGCCCGGTTTTGCTTGCGTTTTTCCTGCATGCATGGTACACTGTTTCCAACAAACAAGATGGGAGATGGAAGGATGCACCTGTTTTCCTGCTGATGGGACATAACGAAGCCATAGGGCTTGGGCGGCGGCGTGACCGTCTGTCTTGTTATGTCTTGACGCGGGAAGTTCGGGTCCTTCATCTGCCAGAGGCATAACTGCACCTCTTTGTTGGCTGTGGGATCGTTTTTCCCGCAGCCTTATTTCATTTTCAGGGAGGGCATCGCATGTCTTTGATCCAGGTTTCACATCTTACCTTTGCCTATGACGGCAGTTATGACAATGTATTTGAGGATCTGAGCTTTCAGATCGACACCGATTGGAAGCTGGGCTTTACCGGGCGCAACGGTCGGGGAAAGACCACTTTTCTCCGCCTTCTGATGGGGGACTACGAATATCGCGGTCAGATCGCGTCTTCCGTGCGCTTCAGCTATTTTCCCCGGGAGCCCAGGCACCCGGACTGGCTCGCCTGGGAGGCCCTGGAGGAGCTGGAGCCGGGACTGGAGCGCTGGCGCCTTCTCCGGGAGATGGCGCGTCTGGAGCTGGAGGAGGACGTGCTCTACCGCCCCTTCGACAGCCTCTCCCACGGGGAGCGTACCAAGCTCCTGCTGGCTCTGCAGTTTCTGCAGGAGAACGGTTTCCCCCTCATCGACGAGCCCACCAACCACCTGGACATTCACGGCCGGGAAGTGGTGAGCCGCTACCTGAACGGCAAGAAGGGCTTCCTGCTGGTTTCCCACGACCGGGCCTTTCTGGACGGCTGCGTGGACCACATCCTCTCCATCAACAAAGCGTCCATCGACATCCAGAAGGGCAGCTTCTCCTCCTGGTGGGAGAACAAGCGCCGGCAGGACGCCTTCGAGCTTGCGGAAAATGACAAGCTCAAAAAGGAGATCGGACGCCTCAGGGAGACCGCCCGGGAAAAGGCCCAGTGGTCGGACACGGCGGAGAGCCGCAAGACCGGCATCAGCAGTCTGCAGGTGGATAACGTCAAGGGCTGGCGTCCGCTGCAGGGGGCCAAGTCCAAGAAGCAGATGGCACGCGCCAAGGCCATCGAGACCCGGCGGGAGGCCGCCATCGAGGAAAAGGAGAAGCTGCTGAAGAATATCGAGCACCAGGCTTCCCTGAAGCTGAGCCAGGCGGCCTATCACAAGGAGCGGCTGCTGGAGGTCCGGGATCTGACCGTGAACTACGGGAACGGAGAACTCTTCACGCCGCTGAGCTTTGAGCTTCTGCGGGGGGACAGACTGGCCCTGCTGGGCCGCAACGGCAGCGGCAAAAGCAGTATCCTGAAGCTCCTCTGCGGGGAGGAGATCCCTTACAGCGGCAGCCTGGAAAAGGGGAGCGGGCTGACCATCTCCTATGTGCCTCAGGACCCGGGGGATCTTTGCGGCGACCTTGCGGCCTACGCCCGGCGCTATGCCATCGACGAGAGCCTCTTCAAGGCCATCCTCATCAAGCTGGACTTTGCCAGAAAGCAGTTTGAAAAGGACATGGCGGACTTCTCGGCAGGGCAGAAGAAAAAGGTGCTTATCGCCCGCTCCCTCTGTGAAAAGAGCCACCTGCACATCTGGGACGAGCCCATGAATTACATCGACGTCATCTCCCGCATGCAGATCGAGGAACTGATCCTGGAGCATCGGCCCACGCTGATCTTTGTGGAGCATGACCGGGCCTTCTGCGGGAAGGTGGCGACGAAATCCCTGGAGCTGAAGCGCTGAGGCCACAGAAAAAAGCGCGCGGGAGCCGCATTTCAAATTGCAATTCCCGCGCGTATCGTTTAAAATGATAGCGAAGAAAAGTAAGGGGCTGTCGTTTTTCGGAAGAGAGGAGGAAATCACCATGCTGCTCTGTCATCTGCTGCTGGTCTGCGGGGCGCTGAGCCTTGCCTGGTATCTGGCGGAAAAACTGCGGCGCTATTCGGTCCGGGGCGTTTTGCGGAAGGGACTTTGCTCCGCGCTCTTTGTGGCTCTCGCCATCTGCGCCTGGAGCGCCTCCGCCGGGGAGAGGGGACTGCAGCCCCTGGGCGGCTTTGTGTGCCTGGGGCTGGTCTTCGGACTGCTGGGGGATGTGTGGCTGGATCTGAAATACGTCTTCCCGGGCGCGGACGAGCCCTTCACTTTTGCGGGCTTCGCCTCCTTCGGCATCGGCCACATCCTGTTCTGCCTGGGCCTTGTCCGTCAGTACGCTCACGCGGGCATGGGGGCGATCTTCTGGCTCCCGCTGCTGCTGGCCCTGCTCACGGGCGTGGTCATCGCCGCGATGGAAAAGCCCATGAAGCTCCGTTACGGCAAATTTAAGCCCGTCGTGGCGGGTTACGGCTTCCTGCTCTTTTCCACGGTGCTGCTCTCCGGCGCGCTGGCTGTGAACGAGGGCTTTCGCTGCGTCAGCCTGAACCTGTTTTTCGCCGGGGCCGTCCTCTTTACCGTGTCGGACCTGATCCTCAGCGGTACCTATTTCGGCGAGGGGCGGGAGCGGCCGGTGGACCTGCTGCTCAACTACCTGAGCTATTATCCGGCCCAGTTTTTGATCGCCTATTCTCTGCTGTATCTTTGATCCGGGAGGAATCGTACCATGAAATTCATCTCTCTGCTCCCCGGAAGGGAGCTGTCCGATCTGAAGGAGGACTTCCGCGCCGCCAAAAAACTGGAGCAGTACCGTCTCGGCGAAAAGGCGGTCTATCTGCCCCTGGGCCTTTCCTGGGAGTACATCCCTGTGGGAGAGATCCGCAGGGCGGAGCGCAGCCGCCGGGTCATCAGCGCCGGCCACTGCGTCACCGTGCGGGAGGAAAAGCCCGCCGTGGATCTGGAGACGGAGCAGGGCGTCTTTACCCTGAATCTGGAGAAGCCCGCCAGTGCCGCCGCTGTTCTGGAGGCCCTGGGCGGAGAAAGGAGCGAAGCATGACCGATCTGGAAGCCATCCGGGCGCGCCATTCCGTCCGGAACTATTTGGACAAGCCCATCCCGGCGGAGCTTCGCGCGGAGCTGGACGGCTTTGTCGCCACGCTGAACGCGGAGAGCGCTCTGCACATCCGCATCGTCTACGACGATCCTGCGGGCTTCGACTCACGCCTGGCTCACTACGGCAGTTTTCGCAATGTGGCAAACTACATCATCCTGGCGGGGAAGAAGGATGGCGACTTCGACTTCCGCTGCGGCTATTATGGAGAGAAGCTGGTGCTCTTTGCCCAGAAGCTGGGGCTCAACACCTGCTGGGCAGCCCTGACCTTCAATAAGAAGCGGGTGCGGGAGCTGGTGCCGGAAGGGGAGAGCCTCTGCATGGTCATCGCCCTGGGCTTCGGGGCCAGCCAGGGGACTCCCCACCGGGGCAAGGACGCGGACAAGGTCACGGAACTGTCCGGCCCCGCGCCGGACTGGTTCCGGGACGGCGTGGAGGCGGCGCTGCTGGCTCCCACGGCGGTGAACCAGCAGAAGTTCTGTTTCTCCCTGGAAGGGGAGGAGCCTGTGATCCGCGTGAAGGGCCTGGGCACCTGCACCCGGGTGGATCTGGGCATCGCCGCGCTGCATTTCGAGCTGGCCTCCGGCATAAAAGTGAAAGCAAAATAAGAATAGAGGAAGGAAAACGCTATGGCTTACAAAGTATTGGTGATTTGCGGCAGCCCCCATCCCAAGGGCTGCACCAACCGCGCCCTGGAAGAGGTCTGCAGGACCCTGAACGAAGAGGGGATCGAGACCCAGTGGGTCCGCGTGGGAAAGGATGACGCCCACGGCTGCCTGGGCTGCGGCTTCTGCGGCAAAAATGATCGCTGCGTCTTTGACGACGGGGTAAACGAGGCCGCCAAGCTTCTGCGGGAGGCGGACGGCCTGCTCATCGGCAGCCCTGTCCACTATGGCTCTCCCGGCGGGGCGCTGCTGGGCTTTCTGGACCGGCTGTTTTACAGCGCGGACTATTCCATGCACATGAAGGTGGGCGCCGCGGTGGTCTCCTGCCGCCGGGGCGGCAACACCGCCTCCTTCGACGTGCTGAACAAGTACTTCACCATATCCGGCATGCCGGTGGCCTCCAGCACCTACTGGAACCAGGTCCACGGATTCTCCGCCGCGGACGTGGAGAAGGACCTGGAGGGCCTGCAGACCATGCGCAACCTTGGCCGCAGCATGGCCTTCCTCATCAAGGCCATCGGCGCGGAAAAGGAGAAGAACGGTCTGCCCCGTGTTGAGCGGGATTTCTTCACCAGTTTCCCCGACGGCAAGTGAAAGCGCCGAAAAAGGACCTGAAAACGGGCTGAAAAAGCCTCCTTTTTGGTGAAGATTGTTGTTGAAGCATGGAAAGATTCATGATAAAATGGCAATACCTTGAAATCCGAGAAGGAATCTGAGGAGGCAAGCATGAAAAAAGTACAGTTTACCGAAACCGTTCTGCGTGACGCGAACCAGTCGCTCATTGCAACCCGCCTGCCCTACGATAAGTTTGAGCCCATCCTGGAGACCATCGACCAGGCCGGCTACTATTCTGCCGAGGTGTGGGGCGGCGCCACCTTTGACGTCTGCCTGCGTTTCCTGAATGAAGACCCCTGGGAGCGGCTCAGAAAGATCCGCGCCAAGATGCCCAACACCAAGCTGCAGATGCTGCTGCGCGGCCAGAACATCCTGGGCTACAAGCACTACAGTGACGACATCGTCCGTCGCTTTGTGCGCGCCTCTGTCCGCAACGGCATCGACATCATCCGCATTTTTGACGCCCTGAACGACGTCAACAACCTGAAGGTGGCCATTGAGGAAACCGTGAACAGCGGCGCCATGGCCTCCGGCGCGATCTCCTACACCACGAGCCCCGTCCACACCCTGGACAAGTATGTGCAGATGGTCAAGGAACTGAAGGAAATGGGCGTCAGCTCTGTCTGCATCAAGGACATGGCCGGCATCCTCTCCCCGCAGAACGCCTATGACCTGGTCTCCGCCCTGAAGGACGCGGTGGACCTGCCCATCGTGATGCACACCCACTGCACCACCGGCCTTGCTTTCATGACCTATCTGAAGGCTGTGGAAGCCGGCGCCGACGTGATCGACACCGCCATTTCTCCCTTCTCCGGCGGCACCTCCCAGCCCGCCACCGAGACCCTGGCCTTCGCCCTGAAGGAAATGGGCTACCAGGTGGATCTGGACGAGGACAAGCTTTTCAAGATCGCCAATTACTTCAAGCCCGTCCGTGCCGAGTTCCTGGAGAAGGGCACCCTGAATCCCATCTCCCTGACCACCGACACCCAGTGCCTGACCTATCAGATCCCCGGCGGCATGCTCTCCAACCTGCTCAGCCAGCTGAAGAGCCTGAACGCGCTGGACCGCTTCGACGAGGCCCTGCTGGAGACCCCGCGGGTCCGCAAGGACATGGGCTATCCTCCTCTGGTGACCCCCACCAGCCAGCTGATCGGCACCCAGGCGGTGCAGAACGTGCTGGCCGGCGAGCGCTACAAGAACGTGGGCGCCGAGCTGAAGGCCTACTGCCGCGGCGAATACGGCCGTACCCCCGCTCCCATCGATCCGGAGGTCCGCGCCAAGATCCTGGCCGGCGAGAAGCCCATCGAGGGCCGCTATGCCGACACCCTGCCCGCCGACATCTATGAGAAGACCGCCGAGAAGCTGGGCGACACCGCCCGCTGCGAGGAGGACGTGCTCAGCTACATCGCCTTCCCGCCTGTTGCCGAGAAGTTCTTTGCCGAGCGTCAGGCCCGGGAGGAGAAGAAGGTGCGCTACTCCATCGCCCCGGTCGAGGAGGGCTAAGCCATGGCTGATTTGGTGAACATTTCCATTCCCACCGCAGGCGGAACGGCTCTGCTGGGCTACCTGGTGGTGTTCTTCGGCCTGGTTCTTCTGATGATCGTGCTGCTCATCATGGGCTCTGTCTTCGAGAAGAAACGCGTCAAGGCTGAGAAGGCCGCGGCCATCCCCGCTCCCACCAGAGAAGCCCCTGTGCTGACCATGGAGAACACCCTTCCCAAGGCGAAGGGCACTGCCGGCGAGCTGAAGCTCTATAACACCGAGCCCAAGGACGCCGCCATGATCATGGCCATCGTGGCCGATACCCTTGGCAAGCCCCTTAACGAACTGCGCTTTATTTCCATCAGGGAGGTAACTGACGATGAAGTATAAAGTCACGCTGAACAACCGCGTTTACGAGGTCGAGGTCGAGCAGGGCGAGGCCATGCTGGTGGACGAGTACGAGCTGGCAGCTCCCGCTGTGGCCGCTCCCGCTGCTCCCGCCGCCGCTCCTGTGGCTGCCGCCGCCCCGGCTGCCGCTCCTGCCGCCGCTCCCGCCGCGGGTCTTGCCGCCGGCGAAGTGATCAAGAGCCCCATGCCCGGCAACGTCCTGAAGATCAACGTCACCCAGGGCCAGGCCGTCAAAGAGGGCGACGTGCTGCTGATCCTCGAAGCTATGAAGATGGAGAACGAAGTGGTCTCCACCAAGGCCGGCACCGTGGCCCAGATCGTGACGAGCAAGGGCGCCGTCGTGGAGACGGGATCTCCTCTGATCGTGATCGCATAAGGAGGGCCCTATGGATATAATGGGTGTCCTGCAAAAGCTGGCAAGCGAGTCCGGCTTTGCCGCCTTCGTATTGACCGAAGGCGGTTGGAAAAACCTCGTCATGATCCTGATCGCCTTTGTACTGCTGTACCTGGGCATCGTGAAGAAATTCGAGCCCCTGCTGCTCTGCGGCATCGCCTTCGGCTGCCTGCTCTCCAACCTGAGCTACTTCATCGGCATGGGCGATAACGCGCTCTACCATCCGGAGCTGTGGAGTCAGTTCCTGGACAGCACCAGCCCCTATTATCACAGCTACGGTCACATCATGTCCCACGCTGGCCTGCTGGACTTCTTCTACATCGGCGTGAAGGCCGGCATTTACCCCTCCCTGATCTTCATGGGCGTGGGCGCCATGACGGACTTCGGTCCGCTGCTCTCCAACCCCAAGAGCCTGCTCCTGGGCGCAGCTGCCCAGCTGGGCGTGTTCGTGGCCTTCTTCGGCGCGGTGCTGTTGGGCTTCACCGGCCCCCAGGCCGCTTCCATCGGCATCATCGGCGGTGCGGACGGCCCCACGGCCATCTTCCTCACCACCAAGCTTGCCCCTGAGCTGCTGGGACCCATCGCCATCGCGGCCTACTCCTACATGGCCCTGATCCCGATGATCCAGCCGCCCATCATGAAGCTCATGACCACCGAGAAGATGCGCACCGTGAAGATGGTGCAGAGCCGCGAGGTCACCAAGACCGAGAAGATCATCTTCCCCATCGTGGTCGCCACCTTCGTCATCCTGCTCCTGCCCTCCACCGCTCCGCTGATCGGCTGCCTGATGCTGGGCAACCTCTTCAAGGAATCCGGTGTGACCGACCGTCTGTCCGACACGGCCCAGAACGCGCTGATGAACATCGTCACCATCTTCCTGGCCACCTCTGTCGGCGCCACCATGATCGCGGACAGCTTCCTGAACCTGGATACCATCAAGATCGTTATCCTGGGTCTGATCGCCTTCTCCATCTCCACCGCAGGCGGCCTTGCGGGCGGCCTTGTGATGTACAAGACCTCCGGCGGCAAGATCAACCCCCTGATCGGCTCTGCCGGCGTCTCCGCGGTGCCCATGGCGGCCCGCGTGTCTCAGGACGTGGGACGGAAGTACAACAAGAACAACTACCTGCTCATGCACGCCATGGGTCCCAACGTGGCCGGCGTCATCGGCTCTGCCATCGCGGCGGGCTTCCTGCTCTCCGTCTTCGGCGGTGTGGGCTGATCGTTCTGCTGTACGAATCATTCCCACCTGTCATTCTGAGCGAAGCGAAGAATCTCAAAAAAATCCTGCACCCTTCGGTGCAGGATTTTTTTGCGCATCAGTTTCGGTTGCCCCGCAGGGGCGAGAAACAGGCGCATAAATCAAATGTTTACCTGTGAAAAGCGGATTTTTCACAGGTAAAATCCTGCACCCTTCGGTGCAGGATTTTTTTGCGCATCAGTTTCGGTTGCCCCGCAGGGGCGAGAAACAGGCGCTTAAATCAAATGTTTACCTGTGAAAAGCGGATTATTCACAGGTAAACTCCTGCACCGAGAGGTGCAGGAGTTTTTTTGTTTGGAGTGTGTTTACCGGATCTTGCGGCCCTCCAGATAATAGCGCTTCTCCCGGCTGTGCCCCATGGAGAAGGTCTTTCTGGGCAGCGCGCCGTCCCGGATCACGCCGCGGAAGAGGGAGCTCTTCTCCATGGCGGGCAGCAGGAAGCCGATGGCCTTGTCCTGCTTAGCCAGGGCGATCAGGGCGTCGTCGTCGTGGATATAGTCGATCTCGCCCGGGTTTTCCTTCAGGTACTTGTCCAGGAAGCCCTGCAGCACGCCCACGGCCAGCTCGCTTCTGGCGGGATCCAGGGTCACGGCTCCACTCTTGTCTCCGCTGAACCACTTGACCTCGTAGCCTTCGGGCGCGCAGAAATCCTGCAGCGCCTCCAGCAGCTTTTCGGGCTCGGTGTTCACGATGACCCGGTGGATGGGCTCAAAGACCTGGGCCTCGCTGTGGATGTTCTCCAGCTCCACCAGGGCATAGCGGGCGGGAAGCTCACTCACATCCACGCCGGGGTGACCGGCCTTGATCTCCTCCCAGCAGCTCTTCGCCGTGGCAAGGGAGTGGTTCCCGTCGCCCACGGCAAACACCATGGGCACGCCGGGCAGCCCCTCGTACTTCTCGCCCACATGGGCGCAGTATTCGGTCAGGGCCGCGTCGAAGGCGGCGGCATCCTCGTCGGCTACCAGCCAACCCCGGATGTGCCCGCCGTCTTCCATCAAATCGAAGTCGTAGAGCTTCCGCATGCCGTCCTTTTTGGCGGCCACAGGCTCGATCAGCTTCTTTTCATGGTCGTCGCAGAGCAGCAGCACATGGGGCAGCTCGATGGGCGCGTCCCGCCGGACCCGCTGGCGGGGCGGGATGCGCTCGGGCACGGTCTTCTCCGTGGCCCGGATGCCGGAGACGGAGCCCGGGTTGTAGTCATAAGCCTCCAGGTCGATCTTGCCAATGAGGCCCTGGCGGATGCTGCCGTTTTCCAGGGTCCGCTCCACATAGACGTAGCTGTTCGGGTACAGGGCAAAGACGCCCTGCTCCAGATAGTCCCGCATGGTCCGGTTGATCTTTGCGATCTCCTCTGCCTCCCCGGCGGAGCCCAGCTCCGCCTCGGGCAGGATCAGGCGGATGGTGGAAGGGGAGTTCCCGGCCTTGGCCCGGACCCGGTCCCAGTAGGCCTGATCGGAGGTGAACTGGTCGCAGGCGATGACGGCCCACTTCTCCATATCCGTGTCCTTGGGCAGGAGGATATCGGCGGGCTGAAAGATATTCTTGTTCATGCTTTTACTCCAGATGCAGTCTTACTTGGTGAAGTCCTTGATGATCTCCACGATTTCCTGGCCGATGCGGGCCTGGGCCTCACCGGTGGCGGCGCCGATATGCGGCGTGCAGGAGACATGGGGGTGGCCGTAGAGGGCGGCGTTGGCGGAGGGCTCGGTGGCCCACACGTCCAGACCGGCGGCCCGGACCTTGCCGGAATCCAGAGCCTCCAGCAAGGCGGCCTCGTCCAGGTTGGCGCCGCGGGAGGTGTTGATGATGATGACGCCGTCCTTCATCTTGGCGATGGTCTCCGCGTTGATGATGGGACCCTCGGCTGCGGGGGCGTGGACGGAGATAAAGTCGGAGCGCTGCAGCAGCTCGTCCAGGCTCACATAGGGGACGCCGTCCCGGGCGGTGGTGCCCGGTTCGTGGTGGGCGCCGTAGGCGATCACGGTCATGCCCAGGGCCTGGGCCATCTTGCCGAGGCACGAGCCGATGCGGCCGTAGCCGATGATGCCCAGGGTCTTGCCCCCGATCTCGATGCCTTTGCCGTAGGCCTTCTTCTCCCAGGCGCCGTTGCGCATGGTGTAGCCCGCGTGGGATACGAAGCGGGCGCAGGAGAGCATATGGGCCAGGGCCAGCTCCGCCACGGACTGGGAGGAGGCGCGGGGGGTGTTGCGCACGGTTATGCCCTTGCTCTCGGCATAGGCCACGTCGATGTTGTCCACACCCACGCCGCCGCGGATGATGAGCTTCAGCTTGCCTTCGGCGGCCTCGTCGATTTGCTTGGCGCGGACCTTGGTCTTGGAACGGACCACCACCGCGTCAAAATCCTTCAGCGCTGCGCCCAGCTCCTCGGGCTCATAGAACTGCTCCACGACCTCGTTGCCCAGCTCCCGCAGGGTGGCCAGGGCCTTTTTATCCATTCCGTCTGTTACCAGAATACGCATAGGTTCATCCTCCTGTTCTCTGTTTGGTATGCGTGCCGCGCTGTACGCGGCATAATATAATAATGTAGACGCTGCTTTTGTATCACCTCAGATTTGCCCCATTTCTGCCGCAATTGTAAATACGGCAAAGCTGTGGCAAACGCGCGGCAAAAGCGATGGAGTGGCTACGCTCTTTCGGCCTCGAACTTCTTCAGGAATTCCACCAGCGCCACGACGCCCTCCTTGGGCATGGCGTTGTAGATGCTGGCCCGCAGGCCGCCCACGCTCTTGTGGCCCTTCAGGTTGTCGTAGCCGGCGGCCTTGGTGGCCTTGACCACTTCGGCGTCCAGCTCGGCGCTCTCGGTGACGAAGGGGACGTTCATCAGGCTGCGGAACTCCTTGTCCACGGTGCCGCGGAACATCTTGGAGGAATCCAGGAAGTCATAGAGCACCTTGGCCTTGTCCTCATTGCGGCGGGCCATTTCCTCCAGACCGCCGATGCTCTTCAGGTACTTGAACACCTTGCCGCAGCAGTAGATTGCCCAGCAGTTGGGAGTGTTGTACATGGAGCCGTTCTTGGCCTGGATGTCGTAGCGCATGTAGATGGGCATCTTCTCGTCCAGATCCTCCCGGATCAGGTCTTCCCGGATGATGACCACGCTCATGCCGGCAGGGCCAACGTTCTTCTGGACGCCCGCGTAAATGAGGCCGTAGTCTTCCACGTTGCAGGGCTTGGACAGGAACATGGAGCTCTGGTCGGAGACCAGGATGTGGCCCTTGGTGTTGGGGAGGGTCTGATAGGTCAGGCCGTGGATGGTCTCGTTCTCGCAGATATAGACGTAATCCGCGTCCTCGGGGATGTCCAGATCGGAGCAGTCGGGGATATAGCTGAAGTTGCGGTCCTTGGAGCTGGCGGCGACGATGACCTCGCCGTACTTCTTGGCCTCGGCGATGGCCTTCTTGGACCAGGCGCCGGTCTCGATATACACGGCCTTGCCGTTCTTCATCAGGTTCCAGGGGATGGCGGCAAACTGCAGCGTGGCGCCGCCCTGCAGGAACAGGACCTTGTAATTGTCGGGGATGTGCATCAGATCCCGCAGATCCTGCTCGGCCTCGTCCACGATCTGCTGGAAGACCTTGGAGCGGTGGGACATTTCCATGACGCACATGCCGCTGCCGCGGTAGTTCATCATCTCGTCCCGGATCTCCTCCAGAACCGGTTCGGGCATCATGGCGGGCCCGGCGGAGAAGTTATAGGTTCTGCCGTAATTCATGCTGATTCCTCCTATATAATATTATATTTCGGACTGTATGAAGCCTCCCCCCCCCCGCAGGGGGAAGGTGGCCGCGCAGCGGCCGGATGAGCTGCCTTCGGCTTCTCCTTGAGGAGAAGCTGTCAGCCGCCGATCTCCCGCGAGGCGGGTGACTGATGAGGTGTAATCGGCTTCTCCTTGAGGAGAAGCTGTCAGCCGCCGATCCCCCGCGAGGCGGGTGACTGATGAGGTGTCACTGCCTCCACACGCAAGGCGGACAGGTGGCCGCGCAGCGGCCGGATGAGCTGCCTTCGGCTTCTCCTTGAGGAGAAGCTGTCAGCCGCCGACCTCCCGCGAGGCGGGTGACTGATGAGGTGTCACAGCCGTCCCCCCGCAGGAAAAATAAAGCTTCAATCGCACCCAGACTTCAGATGATTGAGGATATCTTCGCAAACCTGCTCACCTGCTCGAATCGCAAATTCACGTCCGCGTTCGAGTAGCGCAAGACTTGCAGACCGATCCCTGCAAGATACCGGTCGCGCTGGTGGTCTTCTTCGAGCCCTGCGTTTTCATAATGCTGGGATCCGTCCAGTTCGATAACCAGCTTGGCGTCGGCGCAGTAAAAATCAACGATATAGCTTCCGATAACCTTTTGCCGATGGAAGGTCACCGGCAGGGATCGCAGGAAATCGTACCAGAGATGTCGTTCTTCCTTTGTCATTTCCCGGCGCAGCTTTTGGGCATAAGGACGCAGCTTGGAATTTGCCGTGGTGTTCATATTCCACCTCATCCGCCCCAGGTGTGCGCACTGGGGCACCTTCCCCTCGAAGGGGAAGGCTTTTTCCTCTGCAAACAAAAAGAGACAGAAGGACCCCTTCGGTCATTCTGCCTCCGTCCTCACCTGAGAGATTCCCGCGGCCGTCCGGCCCACGGTTGCCCCTTTGGTGTGCGGGAAAGCCCGCACTTTCCGAAGTGTCGTCGTGATCCGATCCTTTTGCCTGAGAGTTTTTGCGTTCCCCTTCGGCGCCGCGGTCCCCGCGGTCTCTCTCGGAATCCTTCATCCGACCAGTATAGACTGTGATTGCCGGCAAATTATACATCCGGCCCAAAAATGCAGGACTGTTTTCTTCGGTTTTCGTACAAATTGAGTATAACACCCGGCCTCTGCAAAGTCAAGGGAAAGCGCCCGACGAAAAGCGAAGTTCAGTCGAGCGGCCACAACCTTCCCCGCCGTAGGGGCCGACGCCCTCTGCGGCCCGCCTCTGCCTTCCCCTCAAGGGGAAGGTGGCATGCGGCGTGTAACGGTCCGCCGCATGACGGATGAGCTGCCTTCGGCTTCTCCTTGAGGAGAAGCTGTCAGCCGCCGTCTCCCGCAAGGCGGGTGACTGATGAGGTGTCACTGCCTCTCCGCAGGGGGCAGGTGGCCGCGCAGCGGCCGGATGAGCTGCCTTCGGCTTCTCCTTGAGGAGAAGCTGTCAGCCGCCGATCTCCCGCAAGGCGGGTGACTGATGAGGTGTCATCGCCTTCCCCCCGCAGGGGAAGGTGGCCGCGCAGCGGCCGGATGAGCTGCCTTCGGCTTCTCCTTGAGGAGAAGCTTTCAGCCGCCGTCTCCCGCAAGGCGGGTGACTGATGAGGTGTCATCGCCTTCCCGCCGCAAGGCGGACAGGTGGCTGCGCAGCGGCCGGATGAGCTGCCTTCGGCTTCTCCTTGAGGAGAAGCTGTCAGCCGCCGATCTCCCGCGAGGCGGGTGACGGATGAGGTGTCATCGATTTATCTTGTCCGTCCCTTGTGCCACCATGAGCATATGCCTGAGCCTCACCCGATTTCTTCCATAATAACGCCCATCTCCCTCCGTCCTTCATAGACTCTTTTTAACATCACCCGATGATTTGTCAAAAATACCATGGAACACTGCCGCAACTACGCCTAAATTTCTCAAATTTCTGCCGAACTAATCCTTGACATTAGCCGAAAATAGAGTAATATATAGGTGTATCAACATGGAAGTACTACGGGTGTATTATGTCAACTTGTACCCGGCGCCCGGGGACTCCACAAGATGTGGTACATTTCTCGGTTAATAAATGGGCGTTAAGAGAGCGTCCTTTTAAGGAGGTCAAGTGCATGAGCAAGAGATTGACGAAAGTCCTCTCCCTGGTCCTGACCCTGGTCATGTTCCTGTCCGTCTCCACCCCTGCGTTCGCGTTGGGCGGCGGCGACATCGGCAGAGACTTCGGCCGTGACATCGGAGAGAACGAGATCCGTGATTTCGAGCCCGCAGGGGAGATCGCGGAGGAAGAAGAACTGGATTATTTCCAGACCACAGTGGAAGCCAATGGCTCCCAGGTAACGGTGGAGGCCCCCATGGGCGCTCTGCCCACGCTGGCTGAGCTTCGCGCTGAGACTGTGGAGGTTGAGGACGTCCGCGCGGCCGTGGAGTCCGTCCTGGAGGGTGAGGCCAATATCCTTCTGGCGATGGATATCTCCTTCTGGCTCAACGGCATCGAGATCGAGCCTGAGGAGCCTGTCCGCGTGAAGATCAGCGCTCCCGAGCTGGAGGGCAAGAGCAACCTGACCCTGGTCCACATCCCCGATGCTGCGGATCCTGAGACGGTTGAGCTGATCGACGAGGGCGACCTGAGCTTCGCTCTGGGCACCAACGAGATCGCCTTCCAGGCCGACAGCTTCTCGATCTATGTAATCACGGACGATTCCGGGCTGCAGACCCCCCGCTATATCTATCACTTCCTGTCTGATCTGGAAGGCACCCCCTACGTGTTCGTGAACAAGGCCGGCGACTCTGTTGACTACCAGATCGTGAAGAACGATGAGAAGCTGGACGACCCCGGCGAGCCGGTTGTTGGCCTGGAAAAGAAATTCCTGGGCTGGTTCCTCGTGGAAAAGAATGGCGACAGCTATTCTTACATTGGTGATGCCATCGACTTTGACCAGCCTCACCCGAAGGCTTCCACTACCATTACCGAGGATACGGATGTGTATGTGGCAGCTCGTTATGGCCAGGTGTTTATTGTCACCTTCTATGACAACACCATTGACGCGGCCGAAGGGGATCGGCACATTATCTCCAAGCGTCTGGCCTATCTGGATGAGGGCGCTACGACCGCTGAAGTCCGTGTTGACAATGTCAATGTTCCTACCGCGGCCACTAAGGTCCTCACCGGCTGGTACTCTGAGGATTATGCCGATACGCCGACGGATCGTACCATCAAGGAGTATCCTTCCTGGAAGGAAGTCAAAGGCGACTGCAAGCTGTATCCTGTGTTCACCGATGGACACTGGCTGCGCTTCGCCGGCGGTGCTCCGGGCAGCGGCGCTGGATATCGCTCTGCGATTTTCGTGACGGAGAATACGCAGGCTTCCGAGCTTGCGAATCTCGGCACCGTAACTCGCGAGGGTTATGACTTTGCCGGATGGTACTATAAAGGCAGCGTGGATGATCCCTTTGACGGTACGGAAGCTGCCACCAGTGCCAGCGGTGCGACCATTGACGCCGAAGATCTGCTGGAGCGTGCGAAGGCCGAGTCCATCACGCTGTACGGCCACTGGACCGGTAAAACGGTTAAGTACAAGGTAGCAAGATGGTTTGAGAATGCAGATGACGAGGAATACAGCTACGGTTATACTGGTGTTACCGCGCTGACAGAGCATAATGGCACAGCTGGTGAAACCACGAACTTTACACCTGAAAATGTTTCTGGCTTCACTGCGCAGGCTGTTGAACAGCAGACTATTAAGGGCGACGGTACAACAATTGTAAACGTTTATTATAAGAGAAATACTTATTCTCTCAGGTTTTATAGTGCGAAGAGAAATGGCACTGAATATGAAAACCTGCGTATTACCGCAAAATTTGGGGCTGATATCCATGATCAGTGGCCAGGTTCCAAGCCTGGCACCGAGAGCTATGGTGCAGCATGGTATGTAAACACGAATCAGAATGACTCAACCTATGTTCAGAGTGTTGCGACGATGCCTTTGAATGGCGCTTCTTTCTACCGGATGACTGGCGGTAATAGGACGCTTGCTATTGTTTTTAGAACACAGAATATTGGTGGAGGCAATAGTTTTACTGATTTTTTACGGGCACCGTATTCTGGGTACACGAGTTATGTGACTACTGCAGACGACTATATTCATTTTGACGGTTTTAGCCTAAATGCATATTCTCAGGCAAATGCAAATACAATTCGGCAGAATGCTACTGGTGACTCTGATGCAGTCTATAATGCAAATTATAATAGAAGCCCTAGGATAGGTACTAGTTATAGCGATGGTACTTATGTTAATGGCGCATATACTCTTTATTTTTACTATCTTCGCAACCAGTATGATATTAGCTTTAATCTCCTGAAATCCGGCGTCGATGAAGATGGCAGAGCTGTTAATGCTCCTTCTGACTTGAGTGATATTTACTATGAGGCGAATATCGCATCCACCAAGGAAACGCAGATCGCTGCCCTGAATCAGCAGTTTACACCCGGCGAGACTCGCATTGAGGTTCTCAACGAAGGCACCTACATCTTCCAGGGTTGGTATGATAACGCGGACGGTATGGGTGAGCCCTTTGACTTCAACCAGGAGATGCCTGCCAGCGACATCACTCTGTATGCCAAGTGGGACCGTGTTTGGTACCTGATCAACATCGATCCTCGCGGCGGTGAGATCCTTCCTGATCACGCGGAATCTACATATACCTGGCTGCAGTATGGTCAGAAGCTCGTAGAGTATAATATCCTGCGTCCCTTTGTGCAGACTGACACCAGCTACTCCGGCGATAAGTACTACTATGTGTCTGTTCTGTCCGAGGATGATCCGCATATTGCTGATCCCGAGCAATATGTCGATGAAGATTTTAGGAATGAAGAAGGTTATATCGCATCTAACTATCGTAAAGCTTTCTACGTGAAAGTTTCCGAATTCAATAGCCTTCCTCAGATTTACAAGGACAACACGGATACTACAGTTGTCTACAGAGAAGCGAACGACCTGGATAACTGGGCCTTCGTTGGCTGGTACAATGCTGCCGATGATAAGGTTTACGACTTTGACCAGGCTATCGAAGGGGAGACCTCTATCTATGCCAAGTGGCGTCGTTCCGGTCTGTTCAATGTGTATTATCATACCCAGAATGTCGTTAACGACGTTGAAGTGAATGGCCAAATCGATGGTGATCTGATCGGGCGTGATTACAACTTCGCTGACCAGGCTGTTACGAAGGTCGCGTTTACTCCTACCCATGTCACGCCGAAGTATGTGTTCCTTGGCTGGAAGCTTGCAAAGC
Source organism: uncultured Eubacteriales bacterium (assembly GCA_900316255.1). Taxonomy (GTDB): domain Bacteria; phylum Bacillota; class Clostridia; order Oscillospirales; family Oscillospiraceae; genus Limivicinus. The sequence goes on from ONCI01000001.1 coordinate 112,389, forward strand.
CCGCTGGCTTCGATGCAGATCATCCTGGCAGTTCTGAATTTGTTGGGGATCTCATCAAGCAGGGCGATGATTTCACCATCGATGCAAACTACGCGGATGGCAATCATAACATCCACCTTGTTGCATTCTATGAGCTTGCTTCTGCGAACCCCGATACCCTGCCCGTCACCACTGTGACCTTTAATCCCAACTTCCCGGATGGGGCGACTGGAACTTCCGGCGAAGCGAAGGCTTATGAGGGTGTTCCTCTCAACACGGCCATTGATCTTTCCAAGGAGAGCTTCACCTACACCGTGATCGAGAATGAGACGGAGACCGAGAAGACCTGTGCCATCCCGACCTTTACCTGGACGGGTTACACGCTGATCGGCTGGAACCATGATCAGGCCGCAGCCACTGCCGGTACCGTCGAGTTCAAGCTCACCGATGTCGTCGGTATTGACAATGAGGATCCCGATGACAACACCCTCTACGCTGTGTGGCAGCGTCAGCACTTCTATGTGTTCCACTCCTACACCGGCGAGCTGGAAGCCATCGAGCTCCCGACTGACGGCAGCACGGTTGATTTAACCAAGAAGCTTTCTGATCACACCCTCTATGGCGGTTACTTCAAGTCTTACCTCAATGATCCTGCCTTTGCCACCGAGGACAACAAGGCTGATGCCGTTGCCGCAGAGGGCGGCAAGATCGTGATCACGAGCAATACTTATGACGGTTCCGCCTCTTACCTCCGCAATGATCAGAATAAGATCTGCCTCTTCTGGTCCAAGGCTCAGGCTTATTACGAGGATGGTTCCAAGCTGGATCCCGTTGCCGAGACGGTCTATTATCTGCGTGAGGTTCCCGATTACTTCCTGGGCTTCCGTCTCCAGTATGTGTATGACTGGTACTATGGCAACAGGATCGATAACCTCTTCCTGATGACTTCTCTGGACAACAATGTTTACCAGGAAGCTGGCTTTGCGGTTGCGATCACCAGCCCCGGCGACAAGCAGGCTAAGTTCTATGCCTCGTATAAGATCGCTATTGATGATCCGAATTCGAACAAGGAAGCTTACTCCGTCACGATCAATGCCGAGACCATCAACCATCATGCTGGCGGCATCGTCGGCGTGTGGGACGGCGTGACTGAACTTGTGAAGAACGTTGACGCGGGTTCTAAGTTCTCCGTCCTTCCCTACTGGATCACCCTTGACGGCATCCGTGTCGATGACACGCGCGACGTGCGTACCTTCGATATCGGCGATAAGACCATCAACGAAGGCACTGGCCTTTCTGAGGTCGAGGTCACGCCCTAATTGACCTGGTCCGGATTTTCCCGGGTTTTACCCGGGAAGATCCGGGAGTCCGAACTTCCCTGTGTTTTGAGGTCTATCTATGAAAAAATACGCAATTATTGTATTGGTTTTGCTTCTTGCTGCAGGTCTCCTGTTTGTGCCTGGGCTTTTGCATAAAAAGGATGTTTCTGCTGAACAGGATGCGGTGGAACAGGTTTCCGCGGATCCTTCTGATGCAGACGCTTCCCAGGCCGAGCCGGTTTATGTTTCTGATCCGGTTTACGGAGATCAGATCACGGAAGAGGAGCTGGAACAGCTCAAGGAGCAGGATTCCGGTGAGGATGCGCCTGCCGGCCTCTATGTCGGTGATGAGTATGTCATCGAACTGGAAGAGACTCAGGACACAGGCGGTTTTTGACTTCAATTCCGGTCAATTTATCGAAAGGAGATATGTATATGAATTTCGTACCTTATTCTACTTACTATGTTTTGTCTGCAGCTGATTACGCTATTCTTCAAGAGTCTATGGAGATTTATTTAGCTGATCATCTGGATGATCCTGCGTATTATGATTTTTCTTCTGATTTCGTACAGTCTGATGACGGTTATTACGTCGCCGGCGCCGGTGACATCAGTGAGGAAGAGGCTGGTTTCCTAGCTTTTATGGGTATCGGCGAATACTTGGATTACAAGAAGTCCACGGAGTCTACCAATTTCTTCTGATTTTTTGTATGGTTTCAGGAAGAAAGGTATAGAAGACTTTTCTATACCTTTCTTTTCTGTTTTCTGAATGAAATGCCTATGAATTCATTTTTGCTCCCAAGGTACTCTTCTCGGATCCGGCTTGCCGGCTGCGAGCTGCCCTGCCGCTTTGTGTTTCCGGAAACCGCTTCTTTTTTCGGTTCCTCCGCGCTGCCCTCTGAAGGTCAAGAAGATGGGATCTCGGTCCCTGTCTATGAATGGGAAGCCTGGCTCCGGAGCGGCGGTGTTCAGGATCCTCATGCGGAATTCTCGTCTTTTACGGCCTGTTCTTCGGACGCGCTTCTGGAATATGACAGGATGATCCTCCATGGGGTCAGTTTTCGTTTTCGGGATCGGGCATGGCTTCTCTGCGCGTCTTCCGGCGTGGGTAAGTCCACGCAGGTCCGCTTTTTGCAGGAGCTCTATCCCGGCGAGTTTTCTGTGATCTGCGGGGATCGCACGATCCTTCAACTCACGGAGGAGGGCGGCGTTATGGCGCATCCTTCTCCCTGGAACGGCAAGGAGGGCTGGCATGGCGCCCCTGCCGCTCCTCTTGCGGGAATTTTATGTCTGGAGCGCGGTGAGGAGACGTCTTTCCTTCGTTATACCCCGGATCAGGCTGTGATCCCTGTTTTCCGCAGCTTGATCGCCACCTTTTCTTCGGAGTCGCTCATTCGCAGGATCGCCGCCTTCGAGACGCAGCTTTTACGTAGGGTCCCCGTATGGCGCTATGTGAATGGCGGCGTGCCGGATTCCTCGCGCCTTTTATACGATCATTTGTGCAGACAGGAGGCTTGAACCATGCAGTATCAATGCACGCCCGGTGTCGTTATGGTAAAGATCTGCGGGACCCGTCTTTTGGTTCCGACTCATGAGGCTTCTTCGCTTTGCCCCAATGTCGTTCGGTTATCACTCCCTGCTGCCATGGGATGGTCGGTGCTTCAGGCTGGGAATCCCGTTTCTGCGGTGGAACACATCTTTTCCATCCTGACCAAAAAGCCTGAGGATGAGGTCCGGGAAATCGTGGGGAAGGTGCTTTCCGGCCTTGTGGAGGCCGGCGCCCTTTCTGTCCGGGAGGATGAATCATGAACCGGATCCAGGAGAGCCTTCTACAGTGTTTTGGCTCTGTTCTTTCTGGCGTTGTTTACGCTGATCCTGGTTTCGACGAGGATCAATGGAACAGCCTCCTTCGTCTTTCAGCCGAGCAGGAGATCTTTCCCCTGATCTATCATGCCGTTTCCGCCTTTCCCTCACTATCCACTCTTCCTGCTGATCGGAAACGTCTTTTTCGTCAGCAGACCTTGGATCGCTTCTGCAGCCAGGTAAGGCAGACCAATGAGTTTCTGACCCTGGTTCAGCACATGCAGGCCGCGGGGATGGATCCCATCGTGCTGAAGGGGATCCTCTGCCGCAGTCTCTATCCCATCCCGTCTCTTCGCCCATCTGTGGACGAGGATCTGTTGGTCCCCCCGGAGGAGGCGGAGCAGTATCATCGTTTCCTCCTCTCCGAGGGGATGTTCTGTGATGATCCTGATGCGGAAGAGTTGAGTTATCATCGGGAGAATTCTCCCCTCTATATCGAGTTGCACACAAGCCTCTTTCCCATGGATGCGGAGGCCTACTCTGATCTGAACGCCCTGTTCCAGGGCGCTGAGGGCCGTTCGGTTCGCGTTCAGGTGGAGGACCTGAGTCTTCGCGCTCTCGCGCCTGCGGATCATCTGCTCTTTTTGATCTGCCATGCCTATAAGCATCTGCTCCACGGCGGCGTGGGGATCCGCCAGGTCGCGGATATGGCTCTGCTTGCCAATGCGCATCTGGACGAGATAAATTGGGAGGATCTTGCGGCCCGCTGCCGTCAGGCCGGACTGGAGACCTTTGCCGCGGCTCTGTTCCGCATCGCCGCACGGCATCTGACCCTGCGGGAAATTCCTGCGCCTTTTGCTTCACTTGAGGTGGACGTGGACCCGCTCCTGGAGGATATCCTTTCCGACGGCGTTTACGGCATGGAGGATGAGGACCGCGCCCACAGCGGCAGGATCACCCTGGAGGCCGTGGCGGCGGCTAAGCAGGGGAGAGAGGAACGTGGGATCTGGAACAGTCTGTTCCCCGGGAAATCTTATCTGCAGACCAATTACCCCTATGCCCGGAAATATCCTATCCTTGTCCCCGTTGCCTGGGCCAATCGTCTGCTGCTCTACGTGCTGCGCAGAAAAGGCGATCCGGGCAAGAGTATCCAGATCGGTCGGGAACGGGTGGAGCTCCTGCGAAAATACAAGATCATACCCTGATTCGTTTTAGGCCCCCTGGGTCATGATGGTTCCTGGTATTCCCACATCGGTGGTTTGCGTCACCGGTGTGGGATTTCTTATATCCGGGAGGAATGCGGATCCTTCATCCGAACAGGCGCAGACAGAGTATTGCTCTTGCATATCTTACAGGATTGCCACAAAAGTCTTACAGAGATGCCAAAGATTTTGCGGCTTTTCTGTAGTATATTAATCTTTAAGACCGCGCAGTTTTGCGTCCCACGCTGTGCGGCCGAAACTGTTTCGCTTGCTCATTCGCAGTGATCAGGAGGCGTGATGTCTATGCAGCAATATCTTACCAGGCCAGGGGTCGTTCTGACTTCGATCTGCGGGGAGTTTGTGCTGGTCGCCGCCAAGGCGGCCCGGGCTTCTGTCCCGGCCTATGCGCAGCTCAATGAGAGTTCTGCTTTTCTGTGGCGGCTTCTGGAGTCCGGCGTGGATACGGCTCAACTGGAAAAGTCTGTGATGGAAACATACGAGATCGAGGATCCGGCCCAGGCCCGGTCCGCGATCGAGGCATTTATCGGGCAGATGGTCCAAAGCGGCTATCTGCTGAAGGAAGGAGAAAATCATGAAGAATAAGATTTGGATCGGGATCGCCGCCCTCCTTGTGGTGATCCTTGCGGTGCTGCTGGTCTGGAAGCCCTTTGGCGGAGCAGCCAAGGTTGAGCCGGAATCTCAGTCCGCGGCCGAGAGCTCTGCGCAGCAGACGGCTGAGAAGACGGAAGCTGCCCCCTCTGCCGAGCTCGGACAGACCTCTGAGGAAAAGACCGAGGAAGAGCAGGAGACTTCCGAAGCGGTTATGCTGGAAAACGAGGGCGATCTGGAGATCATCATTCCCGACGATCAAGAGTCTGACGGTTTCTGATTTCTGAGATGGACAAAGCGGAGGAGCTTTTCCTTGCTGCGTTGCGCAGCGCCCTGCATGGAGACGAACTGAAGCTGAACGAAAAGCCTGAGCAGGAGACCCTGCGCAGGCTTTTTCGCCTTGCCCGGGAGCAGAGTGTACTTCCCCTTGTGACCCAGTCCCTTGCCCAATGCGCAGAGACCCGGGATGCTGCTATTCTTCGCATTTATACGCGTCTTGCCCGGGCCGAGACTCTGCGTCAGGCCCGGCGCACCGGGGATTTCCTGCTCCTGCTGCGGCAGCTTTCCGCCCGCGGCTTGCGTCCCGCGGTGCTGAAGGGTATTGTCTGCCGCAGCCTCTATCCCGAGCCGGAGCAGCGGCCCTCCTCGGATGAGGATCTGCTGATCTCACCCGAGGACTTTCCTCTCTATCATGATGCGTTCCTGGCCTGCGGCCTGCGGCTGAAGGACCCGGACCGTTCCCCGGATGGAGAGGATGAGGTAACCTACATTGATCCGGATCGGGACCTCTATCTGGAAGTGCATCTGCGGCCGTTCTCCGATGATGACGGGGCCTGCGGCGACTGCAGCCGGGCCTTTGCGGATGCGCTTTCCAGGGCTGTCCCCGTGCGGATCTATGGGCAATCGATTTATACCCTTGCGCACACGGATCATTTGCTGTATCTGATCTGTCATGCCTATAAGCACATTCTCTATGGCGGCGTGGGGCTTCGCCAGATCTGCGACATCTGCCTTTTTGCGCAGCGCTTTTTCCATGAGATCGACTGGGAGCTTGTCCGGCACTCCTGTGAGGACCTGGGCATCCTGTCGCTCGCCGGCGCGTTTTTCCGGGTGGGTCAGCGTTGGCTTTCCCTTTCGTGCCCCTCTGCTTTTGCGGATCCGGAGCTGGACGAGCTGCCCCTCCTGATCGATTGTCTCAGCGGCGGCGTCTATGGCGCGGAGGATCCGGACCGCCTCCACAGCAGCCGCATCACCCTGGAGGCTGTTGCCTCAGCCAGGCAGGGGAGGGCGCGCCGGGGTCTCTGGAACAGTCTTTTCCCGGGAAAAGATTATCTGCAGAGCTGTTATCCCTACGCCAGGAGATATCCCGGGAACGGGTGGAGCTCCTGCGAAAATACAAGATCATTCCCTGAATTTTGCGTCAGATTTGAAACAGAGAGAAGCGCACCTGAATCAAGGGCGCTTTTCTCTGTTTCTGGGCCATGGTGCCTTTTTTCATCGGTAAAGACGGAATACAAGGTCGGTATTGCCGGAAAACAATAACGCTTTAGAAGGAAAAACCGCATTTTCTCCTGTTTTTTGAAGTTTTCCCGGCAAAAGAACTTGTGCTTTTTATCAGTCGATGTTATAATCTATATTCAGTATGGCGTAAGGTATGGCGTAAGGTCGGAAGGGGAAGAGCAATGGACCAGAACTCAGAAGAAAAGCGGGCACTATTCTCCTCGCTCCATACGCTGCGCATGCGCTGGAAGGAGGGTACCTTCGGTGAGATCCTGGACGACTGGCGCTGGATCTTCACTTACAGCAAGCGCTATAAGCTTGCGATCGTTTTCTACACGTTATTAGGCGTTTTCAGCACCAGCTTCGGCATCGTTGCCAGCATTGCCGGGAAATATGTCATCGATATCATCACCGGCTATCAGACCTCCAAGCTGGGCCTGATGGTCGCGCTGATGCTTGGCAGCGCGCTGTTCAGCCTTCTGTTCGGCAGCCTGATCTCCCGCATCTCCGCCAAGCTCAGCATCGATATCAACAACGATATCCAGGCGGATATCTTCGACCAGATCATCGATGTGGACTGGAAAGCCATCGGCGCCTATTCCAGCGGCGATCTGCTCAATCGCTTCAACAACGACGTGAGGACCGTCAGCAGCAACGCCATCAGCTGGCTGCCCTCCATCATCATCGCGATTTATAATTTCATCGTTACCTTCGGCGTGATCTGGCATTACAATAAGGTCATGTCGCTCATTGCTTTCGCCAGCGCCCCCATTATGCTGCTCATGTCCAAAATGCTCATCCGCAAACAGCGGGAGTATTCCAAAAAAGTCAAGGAGACCGGCAGCAAAATGATGGGCTTCGAGGTGGAGACCTTTTATCATTTCGATACCATCAAGTCCTTCGGCGTGATGAAAAGCTACGGCCAGAAGCTCCGTGACTGGCAGCAGAAGCTCCGGAAGATCAGCCTGGATTATAATTTGTTTACCATCCAGACCAATATCCTGCTCTCGCTGCTGGGCATGGTGGTGCAGTACGCAGCCTTTGGCTATTCGCTGTTCCTGCTGTGGAGCCATCAGATCACCTACGGAACCATGACCCTGTTCCTGCAGCAGCGCAGCCGTCTTTCCACCGCCTTCAACAATGTGATCGGCATTATCCCGTCCTTTCTCTCCAGCTCCGTTTCCGCCCACCGCATCCGGGAACTGATCGAGCTTCCCAGAGAGCAGCATCTCCCGGAATCGGAAGATCTTCTTCCCCTGGCTGAGCATGGCCTGGAGGTCCGCATGGACGGCGTGAATTTCTCCTATGAGGAGGAGCAGCGCGTCATCACCAGCTCTTTCTTCCGCGCGGCTCCCGGGGAGATCGTGGCCCTGGTGGGTCCCTCCGGCGAGGGAAAGACCACCATGATCCGCCTGATCCTGGGCCTCATCCATCCGGACGAAGGCACCGCGTTCCTGCGTGCGGCCGACGGCACGGAGGTGGCAATGAACGCGGACAGCAGAGCGCTCTTTTCCTATGTTCCCCAGGGCAACGCCGTGCTTTCCGGCACCATTGCGGAAAACCTGCGCCTCGTGAAGGAGGACGCCACGGACGAAGAGTTGATCGATGCGCTCAAAACCGCCTGTGCCTGGGACTTCGTCTCCAAGATGCCGGACGGCGTCAACAGCTCCGTGGGGGAGAGGGGACGCGGCCTTTCCGAGGGCCAGGCCCAGCGTGTTGCCATCGCCCGGGCCATTTTGCGGGACGCTCCCGTCCTGCTGCTGGACGAGGCCACTTCCGCGCTGGACGTGGCGACCGAGCGGCAGGTGCTGCGGAATATCATCCGGCAGCATCCCAACAAAACCTGCATTGTGACCACGCACCGGCCCACGGTGCTCAATATGTGCCAGCGGGTCTACCGGGTGGTGGATACCCGCGTCACCGAACTCAGCGAAGAGGAATCCAGCCGTTTGGCCATGGATTTCTGACAGAGGTTTTGCATGATCGATATCCATTCCCATGTGCTGCCCGGTGTGGACGACGGTTCCCAGTCCCTGGAGGAATCTCTGGCGCTGCTGAGCATCGCGGCAGAAAGCGGCGTTCATACGCTCGTGGCAACGCCCCACTGCAATATCCCCGGGGAATACGAGAACTACGTCAGTGAGGAGATGTCTGCCCGCTTTGAACGTTTGGACCGGGCGCGCCAGCGAGCCGGCATCCATCTTCGGCTATGCCGGGGGATGGAAGTCTTCGCCACCGATGACTTGCCCCGGCTTTTGCGGGAGAATAAGATCTGGACTCTCAATGGGACCCGTTATTTCCTGATGGAGTTTGCCTTCGACGAGGATCCCGATTTCTGCAGGTGGGTCCTTCGCCAGTGCAAGGCACTGGATTACTGGCCTGTGATCGCCCACCCGGAGCGGTATTATTTCGTGCAGAATGATCCCGATATTGCCTTTGACTGGTGTGTGGAGGGCTTTCCGCTCCAGCTCAATAAAGGCAGCATTCTGGGTCGCTTCGGTCCGGATCCCCTGCGCTGCTCACACCAGCTGCTGCAGCACGGCCTTGCCGCCTGCGTGGCCAGCGACGCCCACAGTCCCCGCCAGCGCAGCACCTTTATGGGCGAGATCCAGGATTACCTGATGGAAAACTTTGGGACGGACTATTGCCGTCTGCTTTTGGAAGAAAACCCCTCGCGCATCCTCAGCGGCCGAGAGCTGCTGGGATATGAACCCATTCCGTTCTAAGGAGGACTTTCCCTGTGAGAAGAGTTAGACTTCTGCTGCTCGTGTTTTTCCTTGTCGTGTTTGCCATCTTCATGTTCACCAGCATACGCGACTACCTCACCTCAGACTACCAGGCGCCTGAGATCCAGGCCGATGAGGATGTCCTGTATCTGAGCGTGCATGACGCCACTGACGAGGCCCTGCTGGCCGGCATGACCGCTACGGACAATCTGGACGGGGACGTTACGGACAGCCTTGTGGTCGCCCTGAGGTCCAAATTCATCGGTATGGCCACCCGGAATATCAGCTATGCCGCCTTTGACAAGAGCAACAACGTGGGCACTTTTGTCCGCAAACTGGTGTATACGGACTATCATTCCCCCCACTTCGTGATCTCGGAGCCGCTTCGCTTTGTGGCCGGCAACTCCACGTATGACTATTTGCGTCACGTTTCCGCTGTCGACTGCCTGGACGGTAACCTCAGCTCCCAGATCAAGATTACCTTTGGTGAAACGGAGACTACCAGCGGGTCTGCCAGCGCACAGGACATCTTTCTCCAGGTCACCAACAGCGCCGGGGACACCTCTTCCCTCAAGCTCACGGCTACCTTTGAGGATTATGAGAGCTATTCCAAGGCGTCTCCTGCCCTGACGGATTATATTATTTACGTCCGGCCCGGTCAAAGACCGAATCTGCGTTCCTACCTGAACGGCGTCTGGACCGCCGGGAATACACGAGATTTTTCCAAGCTCGGTTTCGACGGTGACAGCGACGTCAGCATTGATGACAGCAAAGTGGACTATAGAAACCCCGGCGTATATACCGCTACGTATCGGCTCACGCATCCCACGGCTATGGCGGACGGCGGCACGTATCGTACGGAATTTGGAAGCGCGACCATGATCATTGTGGTGGAGGATCCGTCATGAACGAAAACAAACAGGAATTTGAGCTCTCCTTCCTGATGGAAAAGCTGGATCTGTTCAGCCTCTTTCGGGATGTTCTGCGTAATCTCTGGGCGATCCTGCTTGGCGCGATGGCAGTCGCCATGATCGTGAATATGATGGTGCGCGCGGAATTCCGCAGCACCTACTCTACCATGGCCACCTTCGTCGTCACTTCCAAGACTTCCAGCAACTATGCATACAGCAATCTTTCCGCCGCCTCCAATACGGCCAGCAGCTTTTCCAACATCCTGAACAGCAATCTGTTGCGGAAAAAAGTCTGCCAGGACCTTGGCACCAGCACCTTCCGGGCCTCGGCCAGCGCCAAGGTCATCAACGGCACGAACCTCATGACCCTTCGTGTCACGGCTGATACGCCGGAGAATACCTATCGCACGATCCGGTCCATCATGAACAATATGAACGACCTGACCCAGTATGTGTCTACCAGCATGGTGATGGAGGTCCTGCAGGATCCCGAAGTCCCGACCAGAGCGGACGCCTCCTTCTCCGCTGCGCCCCAGACGAGGAAGGCCTTCCTTCTCACGGCTGCGGGCCTGATCCTGGTCTTCATGTATCTCTCCTACCGCAAGGAAACCGTAAAAGGGGAGAAGGACCTGGAGAATAAGCTGGACGCCAAATCTCTGGGGATGCTCCATCAGGAAAGGACCTATAAGACCATTGGCGACCGGCTCCGCCGGAAGAAGAGAAAATTCCTGGTCACGGAACTCTCCGCCAATTTTGAATTTGTGGAGAGATACAAAAAAATGGCGGCCCATGTTTCCGCCCAGGCCCATAAGATCGGCGCCAAGGTGATCCTGATCACCAGTGTGCAGGAGCATGAAGGCAAGTCCACGACCTGCTCGAACCTGGCACTGACCCTTTATCAGCAGGGCTATAAAGTGCTTCTGATCGACGGCGATATGCGGCGTCCGACACTGAACACGATTTTCCTGAAGCCGGATGACAAGCTGAAGGCCAGCCTTGGTTCCGTCCTGATGGGACAGGCAAATCTTGCGGACGCGATGTACCACGACGAAGAACGGGGGATCGACCTTCTGCTGAACAAACGCAACTATACCAATTCCACCGATATCGTTTCGTCTGAATATATGAGCCGCCTGATCAGCCTGGTTCGCGGCCACTATGATTACATCATCATTGACTCGCCCCCTATGTCCCTGATGGCTGACGCCGAGGTCCTTGCGGATCTGGCAGATATGAGCATTCTCGTGGTCAAGTATGACACTGTTCTTGCACAGGACCTGAACGACGCCATCGATTCCCTTCGTGACTGCCACGCGCACTTTGCCGGCTGCGTGCTCAGTCAGGTCCAGACCATGCCGGGCGCTCGCAGGACCATCGGCGGCTATGGTGGCTATGGCCGCTACGGTCACTACGGTAAGTACGGCAAGTACGGCCGTTATGGCAATTACGGCCGCTACGGGCAGTACGGGAACTACGAACCGGAGAAACAACAGTGAGGTGCTGACATGAATGAAAAAATAGCGACGAAGTCAGCGGAATCTGAAAGAACAGATATTATTTCCTTCGTAAATGATTTTTTCCACCGTCTCAAACGCCTGTGGATCTGGGTTGTGGTGATGACGCTTGCGGTAGCCGCGATCTTCTATTATCGCACCACCGTGACCTACAGTCCTGTCTATGTGGCGGAGGCTACGGTCTCCGTGGAGATGGTGAACGGGGGAACCTATTCCAATAAGAATACTGCGGAGCAGATGGGCCTGGTTTTCCCGTACATCCTCACCAGCGGTGCGCTGTCTGACGTCATTGCGGAAGATCTTGGAACCACCAGTGTTCCCGGTACCATCAAGGTCAGCAGCATCAAGGGCACCAATCTGCTTACGATCTCGGTGAGCTCTTCCAACGCGGAGAAGGCCTATGCGATCTTGCAGTCGGTTCTGAAAAACTATCCGGAAGTTGCCCAGTTCGTCGTTGGTCAGACGGAGTTGACCGTGATCGATGACAGCGGCGTGCCTACGGATTCCGGACGGCAGTCTGTCATTCGCGGCTCTGTTAAGCGCGGCGCCATGATCGGCTTTGCCCTGGGCATCCTGCTGGTGATTATGAACGTGATCAGCTTCCGTACCATCCGCAGCGAGTCTGAACTGCGCTCCCTCCTCAATATCCCCTGCCTGGGAACGCTGCCGTTTTACCAGAAGAAGCAGCGTCGTAATTCTACCCGTACGGAGATCAACATCCTCAATGATGGGGAAAACTCCGATTATGTGGAAGCGATGCGCCTGATCCGGACGCGCTTGGAGCGCCAGATGGAGGGCAAGCAGGTCCTGATGGTGACCAGCTCCATCTCCGGCGAAGGCAAGTCTACGGTTGCTGCGAACCTGGCCATCGCCATGGCGCGAAAAGGGAAGCGCGTGATCCTTGTGGACTGTGACCTTCGTAACCCCACCGTGAGCCAGATCTTTGATCTGAAAGAGAAATATCCTGGCCTGGTTTCCATCCTCCGTGGAAAGAGCAAGCTGGAGGAATCTCTCGTTGAGGTCTCCGATCACGGCAATCCCATCGGCCTCACGCTGCTGCCCGGCGGCGAGCGTGAGCCCCGACTGGTGGAGATCCTGAGCAGCGAGAACATGGAGATGGTCATCAACACGCTGCGCGAGAGAGCTGACGTCGTCATCCTGGATACGCCGCCCTCCGCCATGCTGGTGGACGCCATGATGCTGGTACGCCATGTGGACGCGGTTGCTTATGTGATCATGAGCGACTTTGCCCGTCGCCGTTATATCTTCCAGGGCGTTGAGGAACTGAGCAACACCGGCGCACCTATCGTCGGCTGCATCCTGAACGGCGGACGTTCCCGCGGCGGCCGCTACGGGTACTACGGCTATTACAGCTACCGCGGCAAGTACGGTTACGGCAGCTATGGCTACGGCTCGAAGTCCTACAGTCCGAAAGAAGCCGGCGAGAAGAAAAAAGGATCAAAATCCTGACGCGGGCGAAGAAGGAAACCGTAAGAGCATTATAAAAAGCTTTTTGCTGGAATGAATCTGCAAGATTGTACGTTGTTGTCCTTGTGCTTGGAAAAAGACAAACTTCATGAATTTTCTTGAAAGAGTCTGTTTGCCTTTTCATAATCGGGTTTTTCATGCAGGTGGTATTTGCTTTGCTGGATAACAGATTTTGAAATCAGATAGACAGTAGAAGATGGCTGTTTGGTGGTCAAGTGGGTATGAATGCGAATTGGAGTTTTATCAGGGATACGATTTGCTCTTTCCCGGAGTATCGTTCAGCTCTCTTTGAACAGGGCTTTCTTTTGACTGACCTCGAGCTGTCTTTAGGACCGGGCTTTCCTTTCTACGATTTTTGGCATGAGGTTGATCTGGCTGGAACTGCACATCTGTATGTCCATCAAAATCAGAAAGCCTATGTACATCAGGAACATGGGAATCTTTACTTCTTATTAGGCCACGCTTACGATCCTTTTGCCGGGGAATCAGACGAAATGGTGATTCTTCGCAGGATCGCAAATGCGACTGATGGTGATTTTAAAAAAGCAATTCCAGAGATCAATAATCTTACGGGCTTGTTCTTGTTTGGCGTGTTCGCAGATGAGAAATTGACTTTATGCTGTGATTTTGAGAGTATGCGTACGGCATATTACGGAAAAGCTGATGGTCACTGGTATGTTGCGTCCCATGAAGAGATCGTTGCCCAACTTGCTCCGCTGACTCGAGATGGTTACGTTGAGAAACTGGAAAACTACCGTTGGTACCACCTATATGGGGAAGGACTGCCTGGAGATATATCTCATTATCTTGAATTAAAAAAAATCATTTGCAATAATTTTGTCGTTCTGGACCAAGGAGTGTTCAGCAGTCATCGTTTTTATCCAAATAAACCACTGGATATGTGCAGAGACGAAGCGGATTACCAAAAAAATGTGGACGAGATCGCTTCTATAATGAAAACCAGCCTGGACTTGATCGCAAAGAAATGGCCTCGCCCGGCGGTATCTGTTACTGGTGGACGGGACAGTAAGGGCTCGCTTGCCGCTGCTTCTCATTTAGGCGATTCCATACAATACTATTCCTATAATTCGCAGCGTGCGGAGAAGGTGGACTGTGATGCGGCTAAGCGTATTTGTGATTCGGTTGGCGTGAAGCATACGACTTACGATATTCCGCTGGATCAAGAATTGTATCCAGAGTATGATCTTGTTAAGGCTATCCTTTGCGTCAACAGCAATCGTAAATACTTCAATCACAATGATATTATGAAGAGAATATTCTTCCGTCGTCTGCATCCTTTCGACGTGGAAGTAAAGTCCTGGACTTCGGAAGTAGGCAGAGCGTTTTATTATAAACGCTATGGAGTCAAGAAACTTCAGAAGAAATGTACTGCTCGCCGCGTGAACGCGATGAATAATATTTTCCTCCTGAATCCGTGGCTTATGTATCGCACAGATTCGATTTATCGTCGTTATCTAAGGGACAGCGAGTATAATGAGCATATGTTTAATTATGACTGGAGCGATATTATTGACCTGGAGATGCGTGACAGCCGATGGGGAGCCGACGTGCTCTCGTGTGAACATATGTTCTCCCATGATGTCACGGTTCCATACAACAACCGCCGCTTGGCTGATCTTTTTCTTCGTGTGCCGTTTGAAGATCGTCTTTCCGACCGCACACATATCGATTTCACCAACCGTCTTTGTCCTGCGGTAGATGCTGCGAACGTCAGTGTAAAGGATGTTGCGCATGACAATAAGCGCATGTGGATGGATAGAGTTTACTACTTTATTACTTCGATCCGTCCATTTTAATGTGGAATGATTACTGGTGTTTTTTGATGAGCTTAATTGATGGAAATACGCGAACGCTGATTCATGAGCGTTTTGAACTGTTCAATAGCAACACGAAACGATATTTCTGCGGGAAATATCTGCACGCTTGGTTGGACGAGTGTTTCTCCTTCCTTGTGTTTGGCGCGAGCCCAGACGATTATTATCGTTATCAGTTTTTTAAAAAGTCCTTTTCTGAAAGAAATCAATTCATCACATTTCTACGCAGTAAAAGGATAATCAGGAAATACAACGACACGTCATTTTTCCCGATGATGAATGATAAGCGGCTTTTGAACGCGTTTTTGGAGCCGTTTCTTGGAAGAGAATGGTTGGATCTAAGCAAAGTCGATGATGATGCTTTTCATGCGTTTTTGGCAAAATATGGACGAATCATCATGAAGCCTTATGGAGGCTCCGGAGGAAAAGGGATCTTCATTGTGGATATATCTGAAACGGGATCGTCTCAGATAAGAGTCTCAGATTACAGAGACTATATTGCAGAGGAATTGTTGCATCAGCACCCGGATCTGGAACGCTTAAACCCATCCTCTGTAAACACACTTCGTGTTATGACATTTCAGGGAGAAATAATCTCAGCAACACTGAAGGTTGGCCAGCACGGAGCGGTGGTAGATAACATGTGCTCCAATGGACTATATGGAAACATCGATCTTGAAACAGGAATTACCGATTCTTATTTTATGGATATTGGGCTTTCTCTTTACGAAAGGCATCCTGAGACGCAAGAGAAACTGATCGGAATTTCAATACCAAATTGGAGCATGGTTCAGGATACTGTGAAACAGGCCGCGCAGCTCCTTGAAAAGGTGCAGTATGTTGGTTGGGATGTTGCAGTTTTGAAGGATCGAGTAGCAATCATCGAAGCAAACGAAGCTCCGGGGCATGATTTGTCCATACAATCCTCTAAACAACAGGGCCTGTATCAGAAAATCAAAACCATCGAGCAACTGCATCAAAGATAATTCTACAGGAGTTCCTATGAGAATTCTATATGTTGCCACGGTGCTCAGCCATATCTGCCAGTTTCATCTGCCGTATCTGCAGATGCTGCAGGAGCAGGGGCATGAGATCCACGTGGCTGCACATGACAACCTTGCGGTCAAAAACGGCCTGGAGCTGAAATACGCAGACCGTCATATTGAGATCCCCTTCCATCGGTCTCCCTTTGATCCCAGAAACCTGACGGCCTACCGGAAGCTCAAAGCGCTTCTGAAGCAAACGCACTATGACCTCATCGTCTGCAATACGCCGGTTGGCGGCGTGCTGACGCGCCTGGCCGCCCGGAAGAGCCGCAGAACCGGCACGCGGGTGATTTACATTGCCCACGGCTTTCATTTTTACAAGGGAGCCTCGAAAAAGAACTGGCTGCTCTTCTACCCGCTGGAGAAGGCTCTGGCCCGCCTTTGCGACGTGGTAGTCACGATCAATGAGGAAGACTATGCCCTGGCGAAGGCGCGGTTCCCGGGAAAGATCGCCCATATCCACGGCATTGGCGTCCGGGAAGACCGGTATCACCCCGCCACAGAAGCGGAGCAGGCCGAGATGCGGAGCAGGGAAGGGCTCTCTTCCGAGGATTATGTCGTGCTCTGCACCGGAGAGCTGAACGAGAACAAGAACCAGAAAACCTTGGTTTCCGCCGCTGCTCTCCTGAAGGACAAGATCCCCAATCTCAGGGTGCTGCTGGCCGGCAACGGACCCAAGGAGCAGGAACTTCGGGACCAGATCGCTGCCGAGGGACTGGAAGACCATGTGAAGCTCCTGGGCTACCGGACGGACCTGGAAAAGCTCGTTCCAGCGGTTGACGTAGTGGTTTCCTGCAGCAAACGGGAGGGACTTGGCCTGAACGTGATCGAAGGGATGCTGTGCGGCAAGCCTGTGGTTGCGTCAATCAATCGCGGGCATGTTGAATTGCTGAAGGATGGAGTGACTGGCTTTCTTGCTGCTCCGGAGGATGCCGCCGCTTTCGCGGATCGCATTCTTCAACTCAGTCTGGACCGACCGTTTGCCGAACGCATGGGTGAGGCTGGTCTGGAAAAAGCGCAAGCGTATACGGTAAATGCTGTCAGATCGGAATTGGCAGTTATTTTTCTTGCTTAAAAACGGAGTGTGAGTTGAATTGAAAAGAGTTATTACTTACGGTACCTTTGACCTGCTTCATTATGGGCATATCAATCTCCTGAGAAGAGCAAAACAATACGGAGATTATCTGATCGTTGCGCTGTCTACAGACGAATTCAATTGGAACGAAAAGAGTAAAAAGTGCTTTTTTTCCTACGAGCAGCGCAAACAGCTGCTGGAATCCATCCGTTACGTCGATCTGGTCATTCCGGAGGAGAACTGGGACCAAAAGCGGACGGATGTGAAAGAGTATCACATCGATACCTTCGTAATGGGAGACGATTGGAAAGGGAAATTCGATTTTCTCAAGGACCTCTGTGAAGTGGTCTATCTTCCCCGTACGCCTGAGATCTCTACGACCCAGATCAAACAGGAGCTTCAGGAACAAGGAAAAAGGAAATCAACATGAAGGATTTGACAACTGTTCAAAAACGCCTTTGGGAAACCGAACAGGAGATCCTTGACGTGATCGACAGAGTCTGTACCGAGAATGGGCTTCGTTATTCTCTGGCATACGGGACGCTGCTTGGCGCTGTCAGGCACGGGGGCTTTATCCCCTGGGATGATGATGTGGATGTCATGATGCCGCGTGCGGACTACGAGAGGTTGATTCAAATCTGGCCTTCTGCAGCACCGGAAGGTTTCCTTCTTGAAACAGAGCGGATGTATGATGATCTCATCAACACTTTTTCGAAAGTTCGTAAGGATCATACAACCTTCCTGCAGTACGAATGTGAAAAAGATGAGAAGCATCATAAAGGAGTTTACGTTGATGTTTTTCCTTTGGACCGAAGGGCACCCGGAAGAGCATCCGATAAGCTGCAATTTTTTTTGCTCGCTGTTTGCCTTCTGTATAACCGCGGTTTTGCACATAAGAACGGAAGAACGGAAATCATCCAAAAAATCTTGCTTGCGATCGTGCCCAAGAGGTATTATCGTCGGCTGAGCAATTGGGCTGGAGAGAAAAGCAGAAGGTGGAATGATTGTACTTCTTCCGAATTGGTATCCCCCTGCACGATTCAAGACTGCAGACGTTTTTACCCCTCAGATTTATTTGAGCACCTGGAGAAGATCCCCTTCAACGGAAAAGAGTACTATGCATTTCGCGATCGTGACCGATTTTTGCGTATTCGATACGGCGACTATATGACCCTTCCGCCCGAGGACGAGCGTGTCTGGAAGCACAAACCGATTCTCATCGACTTCACGAAAAACTACGAGGAATTGTCAGCCGATGAGAGAAGAGAGGAAACGAAATGAGTTACACGCTTCGAGAACTGCAGCTCTGTGAGTTGGAAGTACTGAAATCGATCAAATCCATTTGCGATAAGCATCAGATCCGCTATTATCTGAGCTCCGGCACCCTGCTCGGCGCGGTGCGTCATCAGGGCTTTATCCCCTGGGACGATGATATTGACGTCGAAATGCCTTATCCGGATTACCTTCGCTTCCTGGAGGTTGCGCAGGCGGAGCTGGGGGAAGACTTCTTCCTGCAGAATTATGATACGGATCCGTATTATTATTTTGCGTATTCTCGCGTTAGAAAAAACGGTACGACCATGATGAGAGAATGGGAAAAAGACATTCCTTCTCATTACGGAGTTTGGGTCGATATCTTTCCTATGGCTTATGTTGGAGGAACGCTTGATTACCGCTTCAAGCGGCTGCTGCTTTCGTGCAGAACGTTTTTGCGGATGCACGAGGATCTGTTCTCTCTCAGTCAGGAATGGCTTGTTTCGCAAAGCAGCGCTTTCATGGTCATGCTTGTTAAATTGGCTCGATTGCTGCCTGAGAGCGTCCGATATAAGATCTGCAAGGCGATCGAGAAGTTTATTTTCCGGAGAAGAGAGAAAGCGTATCTTTCCAACGTATGGGTAAATATTACAAGACGTATCCCGAAGGAATCCTTTGAACCGGCGACAGAACTCCTTTTCGAGGGTGAACGCTTTTCCGCTCCCAAAGACTATGACACGTATCTTCGCATCGCGTATGGCGATTATATGACGCCTCCTCCGGAAGGCAAGCGCGGCGGCGGTCACGGCGATCTACATGTGGATCTGCATCATTTGTGGAAGCCAGGAGAAGAGCTCCCCGAAGTACTCCAAACAGACACTGTCTGAAGCATTACTTCAGGCTCGGGACGAGATTCTGCAATTTCGGGAGCACGCTGCCGGACGATTGCTCTGACTGCTTACATCATTTTGAGAGGAACAGTAAGAAGTTATGGTTGACTTAAATATCCATGTTCCGCAGGGATTTACAAATGAGGAAGTCCGATGTGAATACACAGTCAGTTCTCAAGCCAAGGAAGTATGGGCCATAGAACTTGATCTCCTGCACCAGCTGGACACTGTGTGCAAGGCGAATCATCTAACATATTTTGCAGGGGCCGGCACACTGCTTGGCGCTGTGAGGCATAAAGGCTTTATTCCTTGGGATGATGATATTGATGTCTATATGCTCAGACCTGACTATGATATATTAGCCAGGCTTGCAAACGCGTTTGAAGAACCGTATTTCCTCCAAAATGGGTACACGGACCAAGAGAAAATAAGAACTTTTATGAGACTGAGGAATTCATCTACTTCTTTTGTTACCTCTTGGGATGTTCGGCATGGTGCGAATTGTGGGAATGGTATTTTCATTGATATTTTTCCTTTGGATGGTGTCAATGAGAATCCCTTTAATAATCGAGTACAAGAGTGCATTTGCCGTTTTTATCGGATTCTTTTCTCTGAGCCGGAGATGTTTGATCCTAAGTGGTCATGGAAAGTAAAAATACGAGAAAGGATCAAGCACACAGCATACCGTGCTTTGGAGCGGTATAGGCTTCAGTTATTTAGACAATATGAAGCGCAATTAAAAAAGTACTCTGTCGCGGGAACAAAAATGTGGGGCAATAGAACCATCAACTTCAACTGTCCCCGTTCAAGAAGACCGATTGAGGACTGGTTGGATATTACGGAGGTCCCCTTTGAGTTTACAACGATTCCTATCCCAAGAAATTACGATGAGATCTTACGGCAGCAGTATGGAAACTATATGGAATATCCCAAGGACAAAGGGTCTGGGAAACTACATCAAGTTATAGAAATATCTACAGGTGGCGCTTGAAGCAAATCAAGGCCAACGCAAAGCTGAATCACGCTATCAGCTTTCACCTGCTACACCTTCCTGGCTTGGGGCAATGTGGCAACTGGCTTCAGAAACGAAATACTTGAGATCAACCGGGGCTTGGATCAGGATGTTCAGATGATCAAGCCCCGGCGGTATGATAAGCTTGGCCGCTTTATGACGGATAACAGATTACCGGATGAGTGGTGACTTCCACTACCTGCCTTTATGGAAGTAGTGCGCAGAAGTGCAAAAACATAAAAGAAAACAATCACTGAGCTGGAGTGATTCAGACTCTGCTCAGTGATTGTTTTTTCTCATTATCGCCCATCTAGTCGGCGAAAAAGCAATATGATTATACTTTAATAGCCATATCTGGGATAGAAAGCTTCAGGAATTGTCCACTGTACTTCGGAGAGAATCCGATCCTGGTCCTCTCCAAACAGCGGACCGTTATTCAATTGATGGAAGTCGAGTTCCCCATAATAAAGATTTGGCTCCAGCAGTACAGGTTCCCCGTTTTCATCAATCGCGATATCCCACGATACCAGCCGGAAAAGTGGAAAAGATTCGTGCAAATTCTCAACAAACTTGATAGAAGCTTCAAAAGACGGAACCGTGATTGAGTCGAAAGAGATTTCGGAGGATGGATGCAGTTCGTATTTCTTTCCGGAAACTGCATATGCAACGGGCTTGAGTCTTCCGCTGGCGGTAATGCCGCAGGTAATCCCGCCGGAACTGGCATTGTCTACGCGACTTTGATTGATGCCCATCCGGAGAATAGAGGAATAAACCTTTGCCTTCCCGTTTTCCAGAAATGTCAAATGCCGAATAGTGTTGACTGAAGCAGGGTTCAACTTGGCAAGATCCGGATGCTGTTTCAAAACTTTTTGTATTACAATATCCTTATTCTCGTCCTTTATCAAGTCGAATACCTGCTGCGACAGATTATTCCCGGACAGGAAGAAGACTCCTTTTCCGCCCATGGACTCATTCGCAAACTTGATGACAACTTCGTCCACGGCATCGAGTTGATCACGCAGCTCTTTTTCGCTTATTGAGCAGTAGTCCCTATCGACCCAACTGCGATTCATTCTGCAAGCGATCGTCTCTGGCTGCTTGGCCTGGGGGAACAGTTTCGCATACAGGCATTTGTTGTCTATCGCTCTGCCACGCGTCCTGTTGCTAAAGCCTAAATCTATCAGATTATAATATAAACTATCCGGGATATAGTGCGCATCGAAATGGCCGGTTGCCAAGGTATAAAATGCATGATACTCACAAGTGAACAGAGATGAAACAGGAAATCTGGATTTCCACAAATCTTGAGCGGCTTGTCTTTGCTCGTTTGACAAAATGCGGGTCTCTTCCAAGTGACCAAAATTGGGTTCCCAGAGTTTCCTACCTCCAGATAGAGACTTTTCCATTTTTTTGCAAAATGCTCTCCGAGCCCATTGATTAAAGAAAGCTTGGTAGCACTTATGTAATATGCGATTCATTTTTCTGTTCTCCATTCTTATCTCTTGCCCTTGTTAATGCCTCAGAAGAAAAAATAAGTCCGGAACTAATCAATTACTACGCGGTGTTACGATCAATCTCAGGAGTCCCTACCTAAAAAGGATATCCATAATCATCTTCTTTTTTCCGATCTGGTCAAGCTGAATCACAAGAGGGTCCTGCCCGATATTTGCTTCTATGAATTCTACACCGCTCTCTGTGATCGCAATGTCCCAGCCTAGAAAAGTCAGCTTATCAGAGCGTTGCGCCGCTTCAACCACACTGGCTTTAGCCTCTTCCCAATGCGGTATTTGAAGCCCGAGAACGATTCGTTGCGATGTGGGATGGACCATGTATTTTTGGCTTGATGTATAACTTCTTCCATATCCGCATACGATCCCAGTCTCGACATCGATGGGGTATGCAATTCCGCCGCTATGGAAGTTGTCGACATATTTGCCTTTACCTCCAACTCTCAGACATGCCCCGACGATATGTGCTTTATTCCCGCGGTCAACTGCGGTACCGATTCTGATTGTATTCACAGAAGAAGGATTCAGTTCATCCAGAACAGGATGCTGGTGAATATACTCCTCTAAAACATAAGAGCCGACAATAATATCATCAACAATACTTTCAAGATTTGGATCGTCCGACAGAACAAGTGAGATTCCTTTTCCCTGCGTATTGTTGAGTTGCTTTACAAGGATCTTTTTGTTTCTCGAGATAAAATCTGTAACCTCTTTCTTGCTCGAATGATCGCTCAAGAGATAATCGCGGTGCACAAACTGGGAATAGGTTTTATTGAACACATACTTATTGGCGATAGAAGACAATTCCTCAGGGGTGCAGTTTTGTTTCAACTGATCAGCAATCTGCTGCCCTTCTATTCCGGTCATGAAAGATCTTTTTTCTTTATGGCTCTTTTTATAAAACTCATTGATTATGTACTGCTTAGGATCTACACCCCAAATCACATAATTGATAGCAGCATCAAAGATATCCTTTCGGTCGCACCCCACCGATGCCCAATCATATTGTTTCTTAATTGAAAAGGTTTTTTTCGCCTTTCTCCAAGGCTTTCTTAGCCTGTTTTTTACCTTTGAAAACAGAAGCATCAATACTCGATTCCTTTCAATTTGCTCTGTGTCAGATAATTATCTCACGTTTCCCACTGTCTCTGAGTATCGTTTTCATGTTCTCAATGCCTAGCCGCTCAGGAGTCCTTCCCTCCGCCCGCATAGAGCGCCCGAGGGCGGCGGAAGCAATATTGATCAGTGCCGTGCAGATAGGCGTTGCCACACCAAGGGCACTGCCGAGAGACTCCAGCATCACAAGCCCCTGCGGGACATCTTCGGAAATATAACGGGAATCAACCTTCGTTGGCCCTTTTGCCCGGGTAGGCATCTCGGCATATTCCAAAAAGACTTCTTTGGCATCTATGGTTTCATCCAATGAGTTGCGATACTTGCAAGCTTCCACATAAGGGATTCTGTCAAAGCCCAATTTCTCCAGAACGGCCATTTTTTCCCCGTCCAGAGCATCCAAAACCATCCATGTGTGAGGATTGTCCCGGGTGTATGCCTCGTGATACATGCAGAAGTCGCCGTGGGAGCTTTCAATTCTCGGAATGCTTAGCACTGAGCCGACGGTATGAACCACAAGGTTCGGATTGTGAAGAGCGGCCTCTACAACAGAGCCAAGATACACGATACGCTCCTGCAACTGATCGAGCTTATTCTTGGCCTCCGTTTTCCTGGATGCGGGATAAATCCCAACGGGATTACGCACATTTCGGAAGCCGACGCGAAACAGACCCGGTTCCATGATCCGGCCATCGATGAATGAGCTTTCCGCTTCAGCGATAATCAGCCTCTTCCCTGCGCAATGCTTAAGGACATACGCGGTTGAAAGATATCCGGGATTGATCAGCAGGATTTGATCGTCCTGCAGATAGGGAGCAATACGTTTGATCAGCTGCTCATGATAGTTTGTCTGGATGTAGATGATAACGATCTCCGCTTCCTGAATATCTGCCACATCGCGACTGAGCTTGTGAATATGAGCAGATTTGATTTCGCCGAATTCATTCAGCGTCATCTTCCCGTTGTTTGCCTGCAGCCAGGCGAAGTTGTCATCATGTAAAGAATTGGATGTCTTGATCAGTGTAACGTCATGACCGTGCATGGTTAAATCCGCTGCAACCGCGCAACCGGCATTTCCCGCACCAAGTATTGCAATCTTCATATTCCAAAAATCCTTTCAAATTGCTTCATTAGAGGAACAGTAAGGGGGGATCTGCGTTTACTGTTTTTCAAGAATACTTCGTCTAATACTTCATCCGTCAGGTTGCCAAATGTAGGCCCGCAACTGACTTGATTGGGTTCAGGCATCACATTGTATTCTATAAAAACAGGAGCTCCGTCATCGCGAACTGCAAAATCCCAACCGATAAGATCGAAGTATGGCAATTGAAGATGTAACTGCTTTGCTGATTCTACTACATCATGCATATTCGGAACAACAATATCCTTAAACGCAATTCCGCTCGGGTGTTTGTCTGTCCAAACAGCTTTTCGCGTTACAGCTTTTTCGGCCAACCTGCCATCGGGCCGGATCACACAGGAGATTCCACCGGCTGAGATGTTATCGATCCGCGAACCGGAACTGCCCATTCGGAGTATAGTAGATAGAACATGAACGTCGTTTTTAAACCTGAACGTGACAACTCTGATAGTATTTAACGATGTCTGATTGATTCTTGCAAGATCTGGATGCTGAGATACAATGCGTTGAACGACAAAATCTTTCCTGAAAGAAGAAAAAAGTGCTCCCACATCATTCCTGCCGCGATCGTAAAACTCAATTCTTTTCCCACGACCGCTATTGATGGAAGGTTTAAAAATCAAATGGTCTTCCTTTTCGCAAATGCGTTTCGCATCTTCGAAAGAAATGATCTCATTTTTGTCTCCGTTATAATAGTATCCGGCAATATTCTTAACAATCGTATCCGGCATTTCAACTCCGTGCAAAAGGAATCGATACATGCACTTATCTGTATACGCCTTTCGCATCGAAATATCATTGAAATACGGAAGGATCATCCGATAATACACCGTATCCGGTAAATAACGGGGATCATATGCATCCAGCCCGTTGCAGTAGTTTGCAAACCAATACCGTTTAGGCTTCAAACCGTATTTTTTCCAATATGCAATTACAGTGTCTCGATACTCTTGTGATGTTCCCTGATAGCCGTTATTGATCAGTTTCACCCTCTTCTTGACCCACGAAGCTTTCTCGCGCGCCAGTTTCTCTGTCTTGAGCCAGGAATAAAGCCTGTCCGCTCGCTTATCCATCTCAATGACTGCTCTATCGAAAACCATGTGTTTCCTCCTGTTGACTATTGATTATCCACCATATAAATCCTAATGAATTCACCTTTTTTACTTTACCACTTGTCCAGCAGGCCATACTCCCGCATGAACTGACCAAGCTTCTCGTTCCGCTGGGGCTTGATCATCTGAATGCCCAAATCAGAACCGCGGTTGATTTCAAGAATGTATGGGTCGCCCGAGTCAGTTGCAACCACGTCCCAGGCCAGGAAGGTGTAGCAGGGGAAGCAATGGTGAGCATGAAGCAGCTTCGCCTTGATCTTCTCCCAATCGGTGATTTGCACGCCCTCGATCTGCTCGCCGGTGTCGGGATGGATCGAATGAAATCGATCCGGATCAAATAGTGTTTTCGCCGGGCCGAGCGTCCCGGTTTCCAAATCAACGAGGGAGAATAAACCTCCGCTGCTGATGTTGTCAGCTGGAAGGCTTCTCTTGGAACCAAAGCGATGGAAAGAGAGCAGCACTTCGATTTCCCCGTTTTGATGCTGCCCAGTGATCACACGAATGCTGTTTGTGGTTTCCGGAAAGATCTTTTTGGCATACTCCGCCTGGCAAGCGTAATCAACAATGATCGAGCCTTCCCAGGAACAGACAGAAGAGCGGAGCTGATCAGGAGTGCGCTCTTTCCCGTCGATCGAGTATTTCTGCCCGTCAAATGCAAGGCTGTGGAGTCCATTCCCGCCGCCCCAGCTTCTTGTAGGTTTGGCTATGAGCTTTCCCTTTTCGTTAAGAATGGGGAGAATGTCAACGGTTTTACCGGCGTCCATATCGATGCAGCTTCCATTTTTCACCCAGCAATTCACATGAGGGACCCGAACAAAGCTTCCAAACAGGCGTTCAAACAAAACCTTTTCTCCCAGAATAGAAGCGAAACGCCCGTTGATGTCTTCCAGACGCCAGCGCTCCCGATAGCTGATATAATCGTGGTAGTCATTGGTTTTCAGCTTGAAGCGATAGTAGTCCTCCGCCGGGAAGCCAAGCCGATAGTATTTGAGCTTGTCTGCAAAGGAAATGGGGGTGTCGATCCCCAAATCAACTTTGAATTTGTGGCACCAGATTCTCCGAAAGTCATCATATTTTCGCTTGGCCATATACAGCGGTTTGGCTATCAGCATGTGATTCATCCTTTCGAGGCCGCTGCAGCTACAGCCTGCGCGATCTCCGCAAACATTCTCTTTCGCGTTTCCACGGTGCCGCCGGCGATATGGGGCGTCACCAGCACGTTCGGTTGGTCCGGGATCTGCTTCACGACTTGAGGATTGACGTCCAGGTCCAGACACACATAAAAGCCTGGGTTCTCCCGCGCTTTCTCAAACAGCGCCTCCGCGTCAATGGTATCCAGCCGCGACACACTGATGAAAACGGCGGTGGGCTTCATCTCGCTGACAAGTTCCTCTGAGATCAGGCCAACAGTCTCCGGCTTGTTCGGGAGATTCACGGAGATGTAATCCGCGGTCCTGACCAACTCGTGAAGATCGACGAAGCGAACGGAGCGCTCTTCCAAATCCCTATGATGATCCGGATTTCTTGTCCAGCAGAGGATCCGCATGCCGAAGAACAAAGCATAGTCCATGATCCGCCGGGAGATATTCCCGGCCCCGACGACGCCGATCGTTTTTCCGGAAAGGTCTTCGGGCTTCCGATACAGCTGCTTGTTATCTTTCCCCTGATGATAAAGGGAGTTCCCTTCTGTCAGCCGTTTGCAGCAGGAGAGCGCACAGCCCATTGTGTATTCGGCAACGGACTGGGCGTTGGCCTTGGGCGTGTTGAGGACCGTCACAAGGTCCTTTTTTTCTGCCGGGATCCTGATGTGATCCAGACCGACGGAGGCCGTGCCGATGATGCGGGGCGTTTCGATCCCATCGAACATGTCCTCTGTGATCTTCTGGCTTGTGCCGATGATGACACAGTCATAGTCCCGCAGGATCTCTTTCATCTGAGTCGGATCCGGGCGGGGGACTCCCAGCGGGTGGACGGTGACCGACACTCCAGCAGCTGCCAATAGATCCCGCGCCTCCTGCGAGAAGTCATCAAAAATGCTGTATGCTTTCATGCGAAGTATCCTTTCAAATACTCCGCCGCAAACTTTCTGTCGCAGGCGGCTCTTTTTTCATCCGGCATGTTTTTCAGCAGCTCGATCAGCACATCCGTCGTCACGCGGGGATCCGCCGTGAAGATCTTGATATAGCTGGGCGTGCAGGAATAGAGAGAGGACAGATAATAGTCCAGGCTGTAGCCCCAGGGAGTCTTTTTCTGCTGTGCGGCGAAGTACTCGGAGATCGCCTCGTACAGAACTGTGGAATCGTAATATTTCCCTTCCCGGATCAGGGTGGGCTCGATGAGCTCGGTGCACAGGTTGCCTGCGCCCTTGCCCATTCCCATGATGCTGGCGTCCAACATCATGTCGTGGCGCGCGTTATAGTCGAGGAAGGCAAGCGCGTTGGAATAGGCCATCTGGCGGTTGTTGTGCGCATGAAAGCCCAGCTTCATGGACATGCTGACATACTGGTCGGCGATCTCAAGCTTGTGGAGCAGGGCCTGATTGTCCATCTGACCGAAGCTGTCCACGACATAAAAGCCTTTTGCGCCGGCAAGCTCCGCGTTGCAAACCTGAATCAGCTGCTTGTATTCCTCGTCCGTATACCGCATGCAGACCATCGGCTGGATATAGAGATCATAGCCCTTGGAGAGGATGATTTTTCCCCAGTCGATGGACTCTCGCCAATGCTCCTTATGGAAGGCAAGGCGGATCCCGTCCACGCCGTTCGCCGTCCTGTCGTGAAGTTTGGAGACATCAAAGGTGCCATAGTCGATCATCGCCAGGTAGTTCACACCGGCTTTTTTCCCGGTGTGCAGCAGCGTCTTCTCAATGGAGCGCTCGTTATCAAAGCAGGTGCGTCCCTCTGGGCTGCCTTTCTTTTCGTCGATATACCCGGTCTCGATGTACTCCACCCCGGATGCTTCCAGCGTAGATTTGATTTTCTGCATCCGCTCGCTGCCAAAATCAAAGTTGAGGGCGATCCCGCCGTCCCGCAGCGTCACGTCCACAAGCTCAATTTTCCTCGTTTTGGGGCGTGCGCGAATGATCCGCTCTGCCACATCGAGATCGTTGTTGGTGGTGATCTTGAAATTGCTCGTGTGTCCCTTGACGATCCGGATCTTGTAGCCCAACTTCAGAATCAGCTGCGTTGTGCCGGTGACAGAGGCTTTCGTCTCTTCTGTGAAGCTGTCCACAGCCTTTTTCAGCAGGGCGATATTGAAGCCGGAAGGATTCTGCCCGTTATACAGGCCTTTTCGGTCCAGCGTTCCGTCGATATAATCATCTTCATGAGATACGTGGATGGTATCAGTGGTAGGAACAACGGTCAATGCAAAATCATACCGAAGCGCCGCATCGATACAATCATCCAGCATTTGCTGCGTGACAAAAGGCCGCACCGAATCGTGACAGATCAGGACGTCCTCTTTGTTCAGCCCATACTGCGCGATCACGGCATCCATCGTGTTCACAAAGGAATCAAGGCGTTCTTTCCCGCCGTCTACCAGGGAAATCCTTTCAAGCTCCTCAGCGGAGAAAGACGCCGAAAGCAAATCCTGGAGGTGGAGTCTCCAATCCTTATGGATGGCGATATAGATCCGTTCAAATCTGTCAGACTTCAAAAACTCCCGAACGGTGTGAAGGATGATCGGCGTTCCGCCGATCGAAATAAACTGCTTGGGGATCGAATGCCGTTCTATTCTTTTTCCGACGCCTCCGGCCAGAATCGCTGCAAATACCATTTTCTTTCTCCTTGCCTGTCCTTTGTTGCGGATTGCCGTGTTTTTCCTGCGAGAAGGAAAGCTCTGTTCAGAGCTCTGTTTTTTGCGGCCGAGAGCATCTTCAGGCTGCGGTCCGGCCGCATCACAGTCTCTCTTTGCGAGTATATCATACTTTGTTCTGAAATGCACTGTATTTTTCGAGATCAGGAGAAATAGGGCGGAAAGAGCAGGGGAGTGAACAGACGATCCATGTACCGCTTCCTTTTTATTTCGTAATGAATGTTTTTTTCACCTTCTTTCTGGACAATACGCCCTTTCGGTGGTATTATATATAAGGTTTACTATGGAGGTCTGTATGGCGCTGCTATACTGCGTCCTCGGCTCTGCTGTGGGAACCGTTCTTCTCGTCTTCCCCTGCGAGAAACTGCTGAAATGGCTGGATCGTCAGGTCCTGCATGGTTGACCGCGCAAATCTCTTCCTACACTTAAAGAAAGGCAAGAACATAAATGGCGGACAAGGTCAAATACTCGGTCATCATCCCGGTATACAATGCTGAGAAAACGCTGCGCCGCTGCATTGACAGCCTGCTGGCTGAGCGCTATCCTGACGCCGAGATCATTCTGATCAACGACGGCTCCAGGGACAGCAGTGGAGTGATCTGCCGGGAATATGTCGCGAGAGAGAATTGCATCCACTATATTGAGAAGGAAAACGGCGGAGTTTCCACAGCGCGTAACGCTGGGCTCGACGCCGCATCCGGAGAGTATGTTCTGTTTGTTGACAGCGACGACTATGTCGTGCAGGGCTTCTTTTCCATCATTGACAGCGTCAGAGCGGAAACGCCTGCCGACCTGATCCAGTTTTCCAAGCAAATCGATGATGGAAAACAGATTCGGACCTACCGACGCCAGCCGATTTGTGTTTCCGGCAGAGAGGCGCTCATGCCGGTCATCATCGACGCGATTTGTCAGAAAACGATCAACGGTCCGTGGGCAAAGCTCTATAGACGCGAATTGATCGAGAAGCATGCTTTGCGGTTCCCCCTTGGAGCTTCTGTTGCGGAGGACCGGGTCTTCAATATCGTTTACTCTTTTTTTATACAGAGCTATGCAGTGAGCTATAAGCCTGTATATGTTTTGAATACGGAGAATGAGCAGTCGTTGACAAGGGGTCGCCATTCTGACCTGAGTCAGCAATTCCAAATTGCAAGGACCCATTTTTTCGATGCTCTTTCCAAGGCCGAGCTTTCTGAGGGCGAGAAGGAACTGTATCGGCGGGCGTATCATTTCGGCGACTGCCGCAGCATCTACCACGACGCGAAGCTCCTGCATCTGGATCGGGTTGGATGGCTACAGCGACAAAAACGCTTGGGACAGATCTGCGACAATATCAATCGCAGACATATGAAGTATCCGAATACGCGTTACTGTACATTGCTGACGCTTCCGGTCCGACTTCGGATGACCTGCGTGATCGACGCCATCGCCTGGATGTTGGTACATTGAGAACGCTATGAAACGAATACTACAGGTTGCCGCATCCCTGCGGATCGGCGGCGCGGAAAAAGTCGCGCGGGATATTGGTTATTACGTAGACCCGACTCAATATGAAGTCCATTATATTGTGTTCGGTGATCAGATTGGGGAATATGAGCAGGAGTTGATCGAACGAGGGTGCAAGGTCTTCCATTGGCCCTCACCTTCGGAAAGCTATCCGAGATTTTATAATGCTCTTCGGAAGCTGATGACCGAGAACCACTATGACGTTGTGCATGCCCACACGATGTTCAATATCGGCTGGGCTATGCTGGCAGCGAAACAGAGCGGAGTCCCGGTGCGCGTAGCGCATGCGCATTCTGCATTGTCCAACGGCAGAAGCATAAAGAAATCTCTTTATGAGGACTGCATGCGGAGACTGATCCTGCGAAATGCCACCCATCTGGTTGCGTGTGGCAATGCCGCGGGAATCCGTTTATATGGAGAAAAGGAGTATCAAAAAAGAGGGATCTGTATCCTCAATGGGATCGACACAGCGGCGTTTTCCTTCTGCCCGGATGCTCGGGAGATGATCCGGGAGGCGCTGGGACTGAAAAATGCCTTTGTGATCGGCCATGTTGGGCATCTGCTGCAAGTCAAAAATCAGACCTTCCTGATTCAATTGATGCCAGAGATCCTCAAGCGCAAAGCAAATGCGAAGCTGGTGCTGTTGGGGGAAGGAGAAGACCGGCCGAAACTCGAGCGACTGATCCATGATCTGCGTCTGGAAGACCGGGTGATCATGACCGGAAATGTGCGGAATGTCCGGGATTATCTCAGTGCAATGGATGTCTTTGCGTTTCCGTCCTTGTTTGAAGGGATGCCCTTATCCATTGTTGAGGTTCAGGCAAATGGTTTGCCCTGCGTGCTGTCAACCGGAGTTCCGAAAGATGTTTATCTGACGGATTTGATACAAGCGCTTTCACTGGATGAAAAAACAGCCTGGATTGACAGAATCTGCCGAGCTGAACGGAAAGAACCGGAGAAATATGCTCAGATGATGAAGGACTTGGGCTTTGATGCGCAGACCATGATTGGGAAGTTTTGGGCGATTTATCAAGGGTTGATGAAAGATACTCATTACGAGAAAGACTGAGAGGCCCATCCTTATGAAAGCAAACACTGTGTCAAAACGTATGAAGGATGCGATTTGATTCTGGTATTATTTGCCGAAACGGCTCCGGCTGTGGAACAAAACCCCCCACTGTTTTTTCCACTAATTGCATTGGCGGTATGATTTGCCACGATATGAGACTGCAATTCCGTTCACCTACCGTAAATCTGTGGATGCCTCACAAGGATTTTCTGTGCTTCCTGGAAAACATAGAGTATTACTTGGCGTGTGAAATTGAACAGATATTTGAAGATGGCGTAGATCACCCGATTGGGATCATGCGGAGAGGTGAAGAGACGGTTAAGCTTTACTTTGTCCACTATAAGACGTTTGAGAAGACGTTTGAGTCCGCTGTAGAAAAGTGGAGACAGAGGTGCTTCCGCGTAGATTTGAATAACGCCTTCGTCATCATGGAATGTTACCCGCCGTCTCCAAATGACGAGTTGTGGAAACGGTTTTGCGCGCTTCCCTTCGAAAACAAAGTTTGGATCACCGGGGATACAAGTTTCGAGCATCCGGACTTTGTACATATCGATATGTACAATCAAGAGTATAAGACTGGTCGCATTTTTGCAATCAAAAAAGGGACATTGCTGCACAGATGGATCGATGATTTCGATTATGTCACATTCTTCAATCGAAAGAGAGCTCATAGTGTATGATCAAGCTTCTGTTCTTTATTGAGAAACTGGGTGGAGGCGGGGCTGAGAAAGTCCTGCGCGATTTGGTCAATCATATGGACCAGTCCCAGTTTGACATTACCGTACAATCTGTATGGCCATATGAAGAAGGGAAGCACCTTGTTCCCGGCGTAAAGTATAAATCAGTTTA
Organism: uncultured Eubacteriales bacterium; assembly: GCA_900316255.1. Lineage (GTDB taxonomy): Bacteria > Bacillota > Clostridia > Oscillospirales > Oscillospiraceae > Limivicinus. The sequence goes on from ONCI01000001.1 coordinate 144,663, forward strand.
TCCTGTTCGCAACTCTGTAACGGAAAAGCTCTACCGCCTGGAAGCTGCAGCGAAACTGACTTATCCTCTCCACATCAAGGACGATTATGACATCGAATGTGCGTTTTTAGAGTCTGGATCTACAAAGATCATCTCTGCATCCACAAATAAGAAGGCAATAAAAATTGCATGGGTGCACTGTGACCTTACCCATGCGCTGAAAGACTATTCCGCATTTAAGAATAAAACTGCTCCTTGGTATCAGAAATATGACTGCGTGGCCTGTGTGTCACAGAATGTCAAAGACGCCTTTGACCTGATTTTTGATTCAGCCTTTCGCTCGGAAGTCGTTCACAATGTTATAGAGGATGAGAAAATACGTAATCTGGCGGAAGAACCTGTTCCGGGCCTGAAGAAAAGCAGACTGACGATGCTTGCGGTTGGAACCATGTATCCGCCGAAGAATTATCCGAGACTGCTTGCGGCCCACGAGAAGCTGCTGCAAGCCGGCGTTGAGCATGATCTGTGGATCCTGGGAGACGGAGAACAAAGGCCTCAAATCGAGCAGTATATCAGAGAACATGGTCTGGCTGACTCTGTTACGCTGTTTGGCTTTCAGAAGAATCCCTATCCGTATATGAAAGCGGCGGATATGATCGTCTGCTCTTCCAATTATGAGGGGTTCAGCACCGTGATTACCGAGAGTACCATCCTGGGAAAGGCGATCGTGACCACGGATTGCTCCGGCATGAGAGAGATCCTCGGGGACAGTGAGTATGGTCTCATTACCGAAAATGCAGATGACGCTTTCTATGAAGGTCTGAAAACCATGCTGACAGATCCGGAGCTTCGGGACGAGTATGCAAAAAAAGCTTCTGTTCGCGGAACGCAGTTTTCCATGGAACAGTTGGTTTCCGAAACACAGAATTTCCTCAGAAAGGTTGCCGGCAGATGAATTTGAAGAGAATTATAGGAAAAGCGCTCTATCACGGTATCGGGATCCATTTGCCGCCTTCTTACAGCAAAATGAGTTTTGGGAGCAGAGTGTTTCGCCAGTTTTGCGCAAAACTCATTCTGGATCATTGCGGGGATTGGGTCAACATCGAAAAAGGAGTTCGTTTTGGAGAGGGTCTTTCCATTGGAAACGGGTCTGGTATCGGCGCAGACAGCAATGTGCCTTCCGCCGTCACGATCGGTGAAAATGTTATGATCGGGCAGGAACTCCTGGTTTATACACGAAACCATTGCACAGAAAAGACTGATATTCCAATGAGGGAACAGGGATTTTCAAAGACAAGACCGGTTTCTATTGGCAACGATGTTTGGATCGGTTCAAGAGTAACGATCCTCCCTGGTGTTCACATCGGAAACGGCGCTGTGATCGGAGCAGGAGCGGTTGTGACGAAAGATGTTCCTGAATATGAAGTATGGGGAGGGAATCCTGCCCACTTCCTGAAATCAAGGCAGAAACAACAATGACGGATCGGAGAAAAAAATGACCGTTTTTACATGGTTGATCATCCTTCTCTTACTTGCAGCTATTCTTCTGCAAGGCAATAAAAAAGGAAGTAAAAAGTTTATCATTATTGCCTTCCTCCTGCTGTTTGCGGTTATGGGCCTGCGGGATGTGACTACCGGAGGTGCAGACTCATCAGGTGCGAACGGTTCCTATGTTGTTATATTCCAACGAGATGGAGAGACAGATTGGAGCAATTTGGCAGGAAAAGGAGAGAATCAGTATAATATTGGGTTCTCATATTTGATGAAGCTCCTTTACGAACTCACAGGCGGAGATTATCAACTGTCTATTACCATCATTTCTATTCTCATCTTGTTCTCGTATCTTCGTTTCATCAGAAAGTATTCTCCTTCGCCAATTCAAAGCATCCTGTATTTTTTGGGCCTGCTGTATTATTCTTTCCTGTTTGACGCGCTCAAGCAGGCGGTCGCCATGTCCGTTCTGCTTTTTGCTTTCGATGCGATCTTTGAAAACAAGCCCTTCAAATTCGTTTTGCTTGTTCTGCTTGCTTCCTTGTTCCATTTTCCGGCTTTGGTGTTCTTGCCGGCCTATTGGCTGGGACGGATGCGGGTCGGCAGCTACTATTTGATTTTTCTTGCTGCCCTGCTCTTCGTGACCTATCTCTTCCGGGATCAGATTTTGAATCTGATGCTGGATACCTACGGCAGCGAGGATCTTGTCATCAGCATGGAGGGCATCCGGTTCTTGCGCACCAAATCCATTGTTATGATCATCATTGTGATCGCTGCAGTCCTTTTGCGTCCGCCTTCCCCGGAAGACGCTGTCTACAATGCCTGCCTTGCCTTCGCGGGGATCGCTATCGTCTTTCAGACATTCTGCGGCTATAACAATATTTTTGAGCGGCTTGCGGACTATTATTTCCACACCTCTATTGTGCTCCTTCCGCTCATTTTTGAAAAATGTGATCTGAAAACTCATGTCCTGAGCGTTACGGATGAGATGAGTGTGAAAAGCGTCGCTCCATGGCTGTTCTGCGGCTTTGCGATCTGGAGATTTGTGACATATATGAATAATTCTCCGCTTTATAATTCATTCCGGTTCCTCTGGCAGTGAATAGATGGTGTGTGCGTTATGATGAAGATCAGCGTAGTGATCCCGGCGTTCAACTGCGCCACGGTGATTGGTGATACGATCAAGAGCGTCATCGAATCCGGATTATCTGAGTTTGAGATCCTCATTGTGGACGACGGCTCCTTCGATGGGACGGCTGAGATCTGCGATGATCTCGCCAAATCAGATCCCCGTATCCGCTGCATCCACCAGAACAATGCCGGAGTCTCCGCAGCCCGCAACAGAGGCCTCCGGGAAGCAGTGGGGGAGTATATCTGGTTCGTAGATGCGGATGACAGTGTCAAAGAACGCTCCATGCAGCAAGTGGAAGCTATCCTTCTAGGAAATGCGCCGGACATGCTGGTTTTCGGGGTGGAGTTTGATTATTCCCATAAGGGAAGGATTTATCGCAGAGATGAACTGCTTCCCGCAGCTAAGGGAATGAAGAGCGCAGAGGAGTGCAGTCAAATGCTGTATGTACTTTTTCGCTCCAATTCCCTGAGCTCGCTTTGCACGCGCTTGATTAATCGAAGGATCCTTCAAGATGCAGACCTTTTCCTCTGTGAAGAGATGAGGCTGTATGAGGATCTTGAGTTCGTACTGAGGCTTCATCAGCATTGCAGCAGGATCTATTTTTATCCGGAAGCGATCTATCAATATCACCAGTCTGAGGACGAGGGAAACGCCGGCCGCAGGCTGAAACGGATCCCGCATATACCTGACCTGGTTTCCAAAATCGAAGCTGCCCTCGGAGACGAGGCAGACAGGGAGAAGATCCTGCTGTTTCTCTATCTGACCCTTGCGCGGGAGAAGATCAGCGTTTCTTCCGGAAAAGAGATCCATGCTGTTTGCGACGATTTCAAGACTTGGATCAATGCACACGATCTGTTCCCTGTTATTTGTCAGAAAGAATATCCCATGATGATCTATCATGGACAAGTTGCAAGGCTCATTGCAAAACGGTATTACTCGAAACTTCGTCACAGTGTTGCCAACTGGGTAAAACGGTCTGTTGGAGACTTCAGAAAATGGTAATCTCGATCATCACACCTGTCTATAAGGTGGAGGCGTATTTGCCCCGCTGTGTGGACAGCATTCTCAATCAATCATTCCAGGATTTTGAACTAATATTGGTCGACGATGGCTCTCCGGATCAGAGCGGCATGATATGCGATCGATTCGCAGAAGAAGACAACCGGATCCGTGTGATCCATCAGGTGAACGGCGGTGCTGCTGCTGCGAGGAACACCGGACTTGACGCAGCATCGGGAGAATGGATCACATTCATAGACAGCGATGATTGGGTCCATCCAGACTACCTTCGATTGCTCTATGAAACCGCGTGTCTGAATGATGCAGACGTCTCCGTGTGCAAGTATCAGACTGTTTCCGAACAATCAGACGAATTCGCGATAGGGGAGGCTCAGCTTTCCTTTGCCACGAAAGAAAGCTATTGGATTGGAGACAGAATGGGCGCGACAGTTCCTTGGGGCAAGCTGTATAGAAGGGAATTGTTTCATGGAGTTCGCTATCCTGTTGGACGCACTGCGGAAGATGAATACGTGACATATAAAATCCTCTTTGCATGCAGGCGTCTTGCGGTTCTGGACAATAAGCTGTATTTTTATTTTGTCAATAAAGACAGCGTTTCGCGGAGTGATTATCTGAAGCGTTTTCCGGATGCGTTGGAAGCATTCAGGCAGCACGAGGAATACTTCGCACACAGCCCCTGGCAGAAGGCTTACCGGCTCGAATCGGAATACTATGCTTCTGCATGGTCGGAAGCGATCTGGCTTTTGAAAACACGCAAAGATGAGGAATCCAGACGGATGATGAAAAAGCTTCGTCGGGAATTAAAAGAGTACATGAGAACGCATAAGCGTTATATCCCCCTTGAAAAGCGAAAGGACATTTACGTCTCAGCATATCCCGAACATGAATGGCTGATTCGGGGATTCGGGTTCTTGAAGGGAAAACTGAAGCATGAATGATTTGATCTCCGTCATCATTCCGGTTTATAATGTTGAAGACTATCTCCCGCGCTGTGTGGATTCTGTCCTTGCGCAGACCTATACAAATCTTGAGATCTTCCTGGTGGACGACGGATCGCCGGACAACTGCGGGAAGATTTGCGATGAATACGCGGCCAGGGACAAGCGGATCAAAGTGATCCATAAGAAGAACGGAGGACTCTCGGACGCACGAAACGCGGCGCTGGATGTCTGCAGCGGCGAGTACATTAGCTTTGTTGACAGCGATGATTATGTGAGCGAGGATTTCATTGAATCGCTCTATCATGCGATCAAGATGCATCATACTCGTCTGGCCATCTGCGGGATCATGAAGTTTGATGAGCGAGGACATATTGTGGCCGATTACACTCCAAGTCGTCAAGAGGAAACTGCTTCCGGCACAAAGATGATGGAGACGGTATGGAGGCCCAGCGCATGCAACAAGCTTTATGATAGAAGCCTTTTTCATGGCCTTAGATATCCTTTTGGAAAGCTGTACGAAGATCTTTTCATTTATCACGAGATTCTGGCACAGCTTGATCGGGTGGTTTTGACAGGGAAAAACTCGTATTTTTATTTTACTCGGCAGAATAGTATCATCAACAAGAAATATGACATTCGGAATACCGACTTGGTCGAGGGATTGGATCTGCGGATCAAGGGTCTTCGAAAAATGCAGTACGATGACCTTGCGGATCGACAGCTTTCGTTCCTCTTCAATGCGACGGTAGAAGCGTTTTGCCGGATTCCGGACCCTGACGACAAAACGAAGGCGCGGCTGCGTGAGGTCAAGTCGGTCTGTGATCGACATTTTCCGGAAATGATGAACTATAAAGGGTTTACACCTGCGCAAAAAGCGAAGATCCTGTTGTTCCGTTATTTCCCCAGCGTTTATATTACGGTTTCCGGGAGCGGCATATAAATGACAACGTCATTTTTTACAAAATGCAAAAACAAAATCGTGAATCTGGAGCACGACGCTTATCTCCTCCACAAGCGGAAGCGTCTCAGGAATCTGGACCCGACGATCATTTCCAACAACTGCGTCGGCGGCGTGATTTATCACGACTTGGGCCTGAAGTTTTGCTCACCTACGATCAATCTTTTTTTCGAGGCAGAGGATTTCCTGAAATTTGCGAAAAACCTGAAGTATTATCTGTCCCTGGAACTTCGGGAGGAACAATCTGACCGTTCATACCCAGTCGGAAGGATCGGCGACGTCAAGCTTTATTTTATGCATTACAAGAGTTTTGAGGAAGCAAAAGCCAAATGGGAAGAACGTTCCAGGCGGGTACACTATGATAATCTCTTTTTTATCATGACGGAGAGAGAAGGCTGCACGGCTGCGATCGCACAAGAGTTTGACAAGCTTCCTTATCAGAATAAAGTCCTGCTCACTCATGTGCCTATGCCTCAAATAAGATGTGCCTATCACCTGCCCGGCTTTGAGAATTGCCAGGAAATGGGTACTGTCACGGATTGCAGAAACAGCTTTTGGAGAAGGCGGTATATAGACGCCTTCGATTATGTTCGATTTTTTAACACGGGGTTAATCAACTGATGGAAAAAGGGAAGTATTATAGAGAAATCACATCAGAAGCAAAGGTTTTCCGCTTCAATTTCAAGGAAGTCTGGCAATATCGGGATCTGATCCTGCTGTTTGTCAAACGGAACTTCGTCTCCCAGTATAAACAGACGATCCTGGGCCCTGCCTGGGCTGTGATCCAGCCCCTGCTCACGACGGTTGTGTTTACCTTTATTTTCGGCAATGTGGCGGGACTGGCGGACTGCGGCGCTGTTCCTACCTTCCTGTTTTACATGTGCGGCAATATCGCCTGGCACTATTTTTCCAGCTGCCTGACCGGTACCGCCAACACCTTTATCGCAAACAGCGGGACCATGGGGAAAGTATATTTCCCGCGCTTGTGCATGCCGATCTCCACGGTGCTCAGCAATCTGATCAGCTTTGGGATCCAGTCGGCCATGTTTGTGATCTTTCTGGTGATCTATCTGTTTATTCCGGGCTATGAGATTCGGATCAATCCGTATGCTTTTTTTGCCCCTCTTCATATTCTTCAGCTGGCCATGCTGGGGCTGGGTTGTGGCATCATCATTTCCGCCTGCACAACGAAGTATCGGGACCTCCGATTCCTTGTGGGATTCGGCGTTTCCCTCTGGATGTACGGCACGCCGGTAGCTTACTCCATGAGCCTGTTTCGGGGCAGCATTTTGTATCGTATTGTGCGATTTAACCCGGTGACGCCCGTCATTGAGATGCTTCGGTACGGATTTCTCGGACCTGAGGCAGGTTCTTTGGATTGGGTCTCCTATGGGGCTTCCTGGGGCTTTACCGCGGTGCTGCTCACCTGCGGCGTTTTGCTGTTCAACAAGGTGGAGCGCACCTTCATGGATACGATTTGAGGAATGATATGAGCGACGAAATACTGAAAATTGAACATGTGTCCAAAAAATACCGGCTTGGTATGATCGGCGGTACTTCCCTGAGGGAAGAGCTGCAGAGAAAAAGAGCCGCCAGAAAGGGCCTGGAGGACCCCACACGGAAAGTGACAGACACTTCCAGCGGAAAGATCGGGGAGGAATTTCTGGCGCTGCGGGATATCAACCTGACCATCCACCAGGGGGAGCGCGTCGGGATCATCGGGCATAACGGCGCTGGGAAGTCCACCCTTCTGAAACTGATCAGCCGGATCACGGCTCCCAGCAGCGGAAGTATTTCCATGAACGGGCGGGTTGCGTCTATGCTGGAGGTTGGAACGGGCTTTCATCGTGAGCTTACCGGAAGAGAAAACATCTACATGAACGGCGCGATCCTCGGAATGACAAAAGCGGAGATCAGTTCAAAAATCGAGGACATCATCGAGTTTTCCGAGTGCCGGAAGTTTATCGATACGCCGGTAAAACGTTATTCCTCCGGCATGTACGTCAAGCTGGCCTTTGCCGTGGCGGCACATCTTGACGCTGAGATCATGATCATGGATGAAGTGCTGGCTGTTGGCGATGTTGCCTTTCAGAGAAAGTGTTTGACCAAGATGAGCCAGCTGGCGATTGATGAAGGTAGAACGGTCCTCTACGTCAGCCATAACATGGCGACTGTTCGGCAGCTGTGTACCAGATGTGTGGTTCTTGATCATGGTAAACTGGTTTTCGACGGTGATGTTGAGCAGGCCATCAACAGTTATTATGACGCTTCCCCGGATGCTACAAATCATCATGAGTCGAAATACAATGTCAGCGGTTTTGAAGGCGAAAAGTGTAGAGTGTTATCTGTCGATGTCGAGAACCATTCGGGAATGGAATTCTTCTCTGGTGAGTGTATTCCATTTAAGGTGAGGATTGGATGCAGTTCCAAAGTTGGTGATGTTCTGCCGCAGTTTATTTGCAGGTCCGGGATGGCTAATCTTACCGGATCTTCTTTCGCGGACAGCAGATTTGTATTATCAAGAGGAATCAATGCCTTGCAAGGCTCTGTTTCGCTGAAGCACTTTTCTCCCGGCATCTATAATTGTGATCTGGTCCTTTACCAGGTGAATCATGACGGCGCGTATGTGGAGTTGGATCGGCTCAAAGACGCACTTACCTTCACCATTGCACAATCGCCTGCAAACTATGACGGCAACAACTGGTGGCAAAGACGTTGGGGATTTGCAGATTATGGTGCCTTTCATCTTGAGTTCTTACCTTCAGATTAATTTATCTTAGTCAAGACGGTATCCTATGGTTTTCTATCAGCAAATGAGACTAACGCAAAGTGAGGTTCGCCGGGCCAAATGGATTATTCAGTATCTGTAATCATTCCTGCCTATAACGTGGAGAAGTGGCTGAGAGAGTGCCTGGATTCCGTTTGCGGACAATCTCTGAGGAATATTGAGATCGTATGCATCAACGACGGATCTCCGGACCATTCTCTTGAAATCATGAAGGAATACGCCGCTCGCGATGATCGGTTTCTTATCATCGATAAGCAAAACGAGGGCGTTGGCGCTGCTCGCAACGACGGGATCCGCGCCGCGCACGGGGAGTTTGTGGCCTTTATGGATCCGGACGATAAGTATCCCGATTTGGATACCCTGCGCTTGCTTTACGATGCGGCAAAAGAACATGACGTGCTTGCGGCGGGGGGGTATTTCGGCTGCATCGATGAAAATAGTATGCCTGTCCCCAAGAGCCGCAGCTATTATGGGGTGGATTTCTCATGTGCCGGATTGACGCAGTATCAAGATTTTCAGTGCGACTACCAGTTCCAGGCATATGTTTTTCAAAGAGAGTTTCTGATCCGCAACAAGCTGTTTTTTCCGATGTATTCAAGATTTCAGGATCCTCCGTTTTTTGTCAGGACCATGACCGCCATGGGATCCTTTTATGCCGTCGATCGGATGACATATTTATACAGACCCGGTATCATGAAATCGAAGGTTAAGTTTCAGAAAGCTTTCGATTTGATGTGCGGCATCACGGATAATCTTATCCTTTCTAAAGAAAAGGAGTATGCCAGGCTGCATTTCATTTCCGCCATGCGCCTGCTGACGGATGCAAGTTTGATGGTCAAGAGCATGCCGGATGATGAAAGGTTTTATGACCTGGTTTGGAAATACATCAAAACAGCCGGACTGATCGATGAAGGGCTGATTCGGGACGCAGGGTATGAGCTTCCCAAACCGGTGTTGCCTGCGCTCTTTACCCAGATGATCGATGAAAGCAAAAAATACAGAGCGCTTCGAAAGCACAAGAGCGTAAGAGCAATTGAAAAGCTGATTTCGCTTTCGTGATCCTGCTATATGATCTCTGTCCTTCGGATTTCCGAGATGTAGAATACAGCTGAGACTTGTTCATGAGGGATTAGCATGAAAATCGGCATCATGTCCATGCAAAAAATCATCAATTATGGCTCCTATATGCAGGCGCTGTCGTTGAAAACCATACTGGAAGAGCTCGGCCATGAGGTCGTTTTTGTAGATTACAAGGCAAAGCCTTCTCTCCAGCACAGGAGAAGCTTTTTCTACTGGTTGGACAGAGCCAGACGTTTTCTTCGGAACACCGGCATCTTCTGGACAATTGCCAATATCGTGCGGGGCAGACCCGTCGGCTATCGCCTTCGGAAAGAATACACCGCAGAAGAGCTGGCCTTTCTACCCGCGCTGAAGGAACTGGGCGTGGATTATGAGCTGCAGCATTATCACACCGCTGTGGATGCCCTGATCATTGGCAGCGATGAAGTGTTCAACTGCCTGCAGAACGCGGACAATGTTGGCTATTCTTTGGAGCTTTTCGGGAAGAACAACCGTGCCAATATCCTGCTGTCCTATGCAGCGTCCTTTGGCAACACCACGCTGGAGAGACTGGAACAGTACGGCGTGCAGCGCCAAATCGGCCGATACCTGGACAAATTTGACGCGATCTCGGTTCGGGATGAAAACTCCGCCCATATCGTCAAAGCGCTGACGGGGAAAGAGCCTTTCCAACACCTGGACCCTGCGCTCATCGGGGGGATTGAGCATATGAAATGGAAGGACAACGACGAAAAGCAGTATCTTGCTGTCTATGCCTATCCACGACGTATTTCTGCTGATGAGGGCAAAGTAATCGCGGCTTTTGCCAAAGAAAAAGGCCTTCGCATCCTGAGCATTTGCGGCGACCAAAAGCTTCCAGGCTTCGAGAATATCAAGGCCTGTACGCCTTATGAGATCCTTCCCTATATCAAAAACGCTTCCTACGTTGTTACGGATACCTTCCACGGTACGATTTTTTCGACGCTCTTTCACAAACCCTTTGCTGTGTACTGCCGCAAACCGCAGGATGTGAACTATTCCAATTCCGAAAAGATCCTGGATCTTCTCCGGAAGCTGGAGCTTACGGACCGTCTTGTGGATGATACCAACGATCTGCAATCGATCTTCGGCAGAGAAATCGATTTTAGCAAGACAGACCGGATCAGAGCGACTGGGAGGGAGCAGGCAATCGCGTATCTGAAATCTTCCCTCCGGCGATAAGGTGATTCTATGAACAGAGTGAAACAAGCACTGAATCGTTTCCGTTTTCTCTTGATCATGCCCTTTCTGGACCTGCACGATGAAACGATCAATATGGATCTTGATCGCTGGCAAACGGTATTGCATCTGAAGGGCAATCGCAAGCAGGTGTTGAGGCAGCTGCTCAGTAATTGCAGAGAATTTAGAAACCTCTATCTCTTCCGAAACGGCAACCGACCGTGCTTTCGCAGATTGGTCCGAGTATTGTATCGGCCGCTGGATTCGCTTTATATCATGACAGGAAAAATCGGGGGAGGACTCTTTATCCAGCACGGTTTTTCCACTTACATCGCTGCCGCGTCGATCGGACAAAACTGCTGGATCAATCAGCAGGTGACTATCGGCTATCGGGACAACACGACCGCCCCTGTGATCGGTGACAACGTGACGATTACCTGCGGCGCGAAGGTTCTTGGCCCGATCACGATTGGTGATAATGCAATCATCGGCGCAAATGCTGTTGTAGTAAAGAACGTTGAGCCCGGAGCCGTAATGGGCGGCGTTCCGGCACGCAGAATCAAATAAGTTTTGGCTTTCGTAAGGAGAGAGACCTTTGATCCATACAAGAGATGATCTGAGAGCGTATATCGCGGCAGACAATCAATGGTATCATCCCAAAAGCGCAAAGAGAAAAGTGATAGATGCCGTCACTTCCAGTCATTCCAGAGTGCTGAAGCGGTATTTGATCCTGCTCAGGAAAGCGGAGTATCATTTGAATAATGCAGCGGGCAGCAGACGCCACACCTATCTGTTCTGGTATTATGAAGGGAGAAAAAACCGCCTTGGTCAAAGACTTGGAATCGAGATCGGACCAAACTGCTTTGGCAAAGGGCTGCAGTTGTGGCATGCGGGCGGGATCGTTGTAAATCCCAACGCAAGAATAGGCGACTATTGCGTCCTGCATGGCGGCGCATGTATTGGAAACAAAGGGAAAACGGATCTCACACCGGTGATCGGAAACCATGTAGACATCGGCTATGGTGCGGTGATCGTCGGCGATATAACGATCGCGGACAACACCACCATCGGGGCCAACGCCTTTGTGAATCAGTCGGTACAGGAACCGGGACATTTGGTTGCAGGGGTTCCGGCAAGAGTGATCCGTTGACTCTTTCAATGTGCCCTGTTTATTTGAAAATCGACCTATCCATTTGCATATGCGGAAAAATGACATATGAATCGAAAAAAGCATAAGCTGACTTTTCGGCGGGCCTTTTTGTTGTTCCTCGCTGCGCTGATCCTGGTTCTTGCCTCTTTTTTCCTCGCCTCCCTGTTCCTCCATGTCCAGGAGTACACTATCCAGGCCAGAGTCCTCGCGCCGATGCGCATCGTGCATCTTTCGGATCTGCACAACGCGCAGTTTGGGGATCATAACAGGATACTTGTGGAGGCAGTCAAGCGTCAGCGGCCCGATCTGATCGTCATGAGCGGCGATATGCTCAATCGCGACGAGGAGAATACCGGGATCATTACGAGTCTGATCGCCGATCTTGCAGACATTGCTCCGGTGTTCTACGGCTATGGCAACCACGAGAAAACTTGGGAACGCAGGTTCAGGCGGGATCTGAGGCCCGTTCTGGAAGCAGCAGGGGCCGTGGTTGTGGATAACGACTACACAGATCTGGAGCTCGCAGGAACCGAAGTCCGCATCGGCGGCTATATGGGCTTCTATCCGGTCCCGAAAATGACGACCTTGAATCCTGCGCAGCAGGAGGCGGAGCTCGCTTTCATTCAGGACTTTGAAAACACGGAACGTCTGAAACTTCTGATCAATCATATTCCTACCGGGATGATCGACTGGCGTTATGCTGACGACAACCTGGTGGACCTGGTCTTTTCGGGCCATTATCACGGCGGCGTGATGCGCATCCCTATCCTTGATCAGGGACTGTACGCCCCTTATGTGGGCTGGTTTCCGCCTTTCACAAAGGGAGTCTTTACCGGAAAGCAGGCGACCTGCGTGCTCTCAGCCGGTTTGGGAAGCGAATACCACATTCCTCGCTTGAATAACCCGCCGGAGATCGTCGTGGTAGACCTGGTTCCGATCTGCAGATAAACGAGCTTGTGTATCTGTTTTGCCAGGGATGAACCTCATAATATTGCAAGCAGGCCTTCCTGTTCTGTCAGAGTGTCGAACCCCTGATGGAACAGGAAGGCCTGCTGTGCTGTTCAGAAAGGCAGGGAGGGCGGATCCCGCTCTCCCTGTGTTCTTGCTTATCCTTGTTATGTGTGACTGCGTTCCAGATTTTCCCGGATCACATGCCAAAGTCTGTCCGCATTACCGTCGCCCACAAAGCTGTTGTGCGGCGTGATGATCGCCCGGTCCCAGAGCTCACTCTGCTCCTCCAACGGTTCGTTTTCGAACACATCCAGAAGCAGCTCGCACCTGGCGTCTGTAAGATCCACCGTTGCGCCGCGGCTGATATTCACAAGGATCGCGTCCGGCTTCAGCAGCCGGGCTTTCACAAGCCCACGGGTTTCGTCCGTCAGTGCGACGGTTACGACCGCAATGTCGGCGGACTGCAGCTCGTCCTCCAAGCTGTCCATCCCCACGACTGCATCGAAGGAGCTCACTTCCCGCACGGTCCGGTTGACACCCACCACAGAGGCGTCGAAGGCCTGAAAACGCTTCGCGCATGCAGCGCCCACATCTCCGCAGCCGACGATCACGACTTTCTTTCCGGCAAGCTCCCGCAGTCCGCGGCGCTTCTTCCAGAGATGCTCTTCCTGCTGCGCCCGGAAGAGGGAAAGCTCCTTATACCGCTCCAGAACACTGGCCAGGACAAACTCTGCCATGGGGACAGAATATACGCCCCTGGCATTGTGGATCTCAATCCTTTTTTCGCGCACATAGTCCATAGGGACGCGATCAAAGCCCGCGCTGGTCAATTGAATATAGCGCAGACGGGGAAAAGATTCGATCGCGTGATAGAGAAAAAGTCCGTTGCAGATGACCCCTTCGACCCAAGCGGGATCGCAGGGGAGAGGATCTTTTTCCTGCTGCAGAAAGCAGAGTGAATGACCGGATTCGGTCAGGAGCGGGAAGTGCTTTTCAGCTTCGTTCCAGGCCCCGGTAATCAGAAGATTCATGATGATCAGCGTGTATTGCCGGCACGCTCGGACTCGATTTGCTGAACAACTTCGGCAACTGCGGCCTGTAGTTCCCGTTTGTTTTCGATAAAATACATAGCGTGGGAGGCGCATTCTTTTTCCAAGGACCGGATCTCTCTCACGCCGCGAAAGAAGATTTCTTCGATGGCATCGATGTTGTCGTAGCGGTCGATATTGCAGAAGGATCTGGAAAGGATGGTCATCTTCGAGCCGAGGCGGTAATGCTCCTTGATGATCAGTTCTGCCGGAACAAGACCGCGTCCAAGTGATGCGATCCCACCGAAGCCGTAGACGATACCGGCCTGCCCGATCCGCCTGCACAGGCGTTCCACCGTGCCGTCCGTCAACAGCTCGAACATGAAGGGCTTTCCGTAGCCAAGGCTCAGGTCATTGATGCCGATGTGAATCTCATCGATCCCGGGAATCGCCAGGATCTCATCCAGAACATCCACCGCTTCCGGTGTTTCCAGAAGAAGCATCGTTTTCACCCGCCCGTCTACGATGCGAAGAAAACGCTTGACTTCTGAGGCTTTTTTGAAAAAGGGGAGCATGACGATATCGGCGCCGGCTGCAATGGCGGCGTTGATCTCCTCCTCGGAGGAGTCATACTCGTCCGTTTTCTCGTGGATGGGATTGACTCTCACAAGCAGTTCTGACTGCATCAGAACCTTCCGAAGCGCAGACACATCCTGGATCGTATGGTGATTTTTCACGGTATCCAGGTTGCCCTGTCGTTCGGCTTTGCCGATATACTCCATATCGACAAAGATACGGTCAACGCCGTTCTGCTCTGCGATCAAGGCAACATCAGGGCGGTTCGTGATATACATCAGTTTCAGCGGCATGACAGTGATTTCCTTTCTGTATTTCCTGCTGATTATTCTGGATCGGATCAAGAGGTCGAAAGGGAAGTGGTGCCGAAAGAAAGCGGGGATATGGACTCAGATGCAGCGAGGGGGATGGAATTGAATCGTCAGATTGGGCGCGGGAAAGCAGTACCGCGTCCCTCGTTTGCGTTTACATCTCAAGCCAGCGGCGCCGGACGATCTTGCCAAGCTCCAGACTGCAGTCAGGCAAGGCTTCTCCGAGCAGTCTCTTGACATTCAGGTAGGGCAAATTCACGCCGGCCAGACGAAAAACCGGAATACCGGCAGTGATCCGTGGGTTGCATTCAACAAGAAACGGTGTCCCGTCTTCCCGCTCCAGAACATCAAAGCCGATGTTTCCGTCAAGCTTCAGCTTTTCGGCGACCAGGCTGCACAGACTCTCGATTTCGTCGTGACGTACGACTTCGCTGTTCAGCATGATCCCGTGGTCCATGCCCAGACTTTTCCTGCAGCAGCAGTACAGGACTTTTCCCTGCTCTGCCAGCAGATCTACGGTGTACTCGTTTCCGGGAAGGTACTCCATGACCAGAAGTTCCGGGAACTCCTCCGCCTCTGCCAGGATCTCCTCCATTTCAGAGAGCCTGATAAAGCAGGAATTCGGCTTCTCATGCAGATACATCTCGTAACGAGGTCTGGTCTCATCGATGATCCGAAAGCCTCTGCTGCCGCTGCCGCTGGTGGTCTTGACACAGACCCGTTTGTCGGGATAACCCAGCTCCCTGACAGCCGCCTCAAAGGATTCCATGCTGTGAACGGCTCTGAAGTCAGCGCAGGGGATCCCGTTTTGCTTCAGAAAATCGAACAGCTTTCGTTTGTCATTGGCAATTTCCAGGGACTCTGCCCCGGAGACGGATACTTTTACACCGATCGCCTCAAATCGTGCGCGGTTTCTCGCCAGGGCATTCAGCTCCACCGACATGATGGGAAGAAGAACGTCCACATGCTCCTTTTCACAAATGGCAAGAAGCGCGTCAATATAACCCGGATCATCGCCGCGGGGGACAGGGTAATAGGCGTCACACATCTGCAGCAGACTGGGGTCGTCGTTCATATCCACGCCGATCAGCCGGACTTTGCGTTCCCCGTTCTGCGTCAGGCAAGCTGTCGTCCCGGGCATAAACACGTTTCCTGCAGCTGTGATCATGACTGTTATTTCTCTCAGCGCTTCCATTTTCCAACCTCAATTAAATGACATAGGTGCCAAGCAGATCTTCAAAAGACTCTGCCCGCTTGATCTCCAGGTATTCTCCGCTTTCCTTCTTGACGATCATGGCGCAGTTTGGCCAGATAAACGGCGGCTTGTAGACGTTGGAATAACCGCCCACATTGCCGAACTGCACGTAGTCGCCAAGACCCAATGAGCCTGTATATCCCTGATACATGACGTCCTGCTCCAAACAGGTATAGCCGACCAGATCTGCATTCGTAAAATGCTCGGACCGACCGCCGGCCGGGATGACTTTCACCGGGAGCTTCTTGAGCGTGCAGGTTTCTCCCAGATTGTGTTCGCTGCAATTCAGGATCGCGAAGCTTTTCCCCTTTATTGTTTTGATTGCGTCTATGCGCCCAAGGAAGTCGATATATTTGTTGATCAAAGTTGTACCTGGCTCTGTGAGAAGGATGGGTTTCTGATCCTCGGCATATCCACTGTAGTGATCTGAGAACAGCTTTGCCGTCACAGCAGCGTAATCCTCGTAAGAGGGAACAAGATCAAACTGCGCTGCGAATGCGGGATCCATTTTCCCGAACATCCCGCTTCCCAGATCAATGAACTTCGGCGGATCGTTCGGGAAAAAGCGATCCGACAGATCCAGCATGATCTCGGAACGTCTCCGCCAGGCATCCAGCCCTCTGCAGCGGCTGATGTGACAGTGCAGCCCTGCTACCCTCAGGTTGGGAACGCCCTTCACGATCGCAAAGGCTCTGGTCAGATCCTCTGGATCCATTCCGAAGCGGGAAAGAAAGCTCTGACCCACGTCCAGATTGACTCGCAAGCCGATCTCAAAACTGCCGGACGGAAACTGCTTTGCTCTGCGGCACACCGCATCCAGCTCATCAAGATTGTCCACATTGAGAATGCAGCCTTCAAGAAGCGCTTTCAGCCCGTCCTCGCCCTTGTTCGGACCGTTGAAAACAATTGCTTTGCCGGCAAAGCCCACGCGCTTTGCAAGTTCATATTCAAAGCCCGACACGACCTCGGCATAGCCTCCCAGCTTCTTTACCAGGGAGCAGATATAGGGCGTGTAATTCGTCTTGAACGAATAGGAAAGCTGATACTTGGGATACTGCCGTTTCAGCGCCGTTTCGAACGCTCGATAGTTTTGGATAAAGGAGCTTTCGTCCAAAACATACAGCGGGTTTCCGAATTCTGCTTCCAGCTTGCGGATCGTCTCGAGGCTAAAATCCATCATATCATTGCTCTTTCTTCAAAGCTCAACTCAAGCCGCAGGACCTCAAAAGCCTCTGCGTATTTTTTCCCGATCTCATATCCCCGAAATCCGCAGCGGCAGCGTACGCCTTCAATCCAGTCTTCGGCACCGAACTTATTATACTCGCTTTTGTGACATTTCAGAGAGGCGATTTTCATGCAAAGCGTCGATTCTATGTCAACATAAAGAGAGGGCTTGAAAGGTACGTAAGAGCGGCCTGAGGGCGTGATCGGCTCGTAGAAAAACACCGTGTTTTTTCTCCGCGCCGCGGCGATCGAGGCCTTTGCCACCCCTTCGTGGGCCTGATGCGTGTCAAAAGGATGATGGGTAAAAATGATGTCCGGGTTGAACGCAGCCATGCGTACATCGATCGCGTTCACTACGTCAGAACGAAAGGGGATATCCTTTGTGGGAAAGTCGAGAATCTCAATTTCCGATATGCCCAGGGTGTGCAGCGCTTCGATTCCTTCTTGGACAGCCTGCTCATCGGAGCGCTGTACGATCCCGTCCTTGTTGGTGTAGCCGGACTTGCTCATAATGAGTACTCTGACTTCGTGCCCGGCCTTGATTGCTTTTGCCAGAGTTCCCCCGCAGGCGATCTCAATATCATCGAGATGCGCACCGATTGCCATGATCTTCAATTTGTTCTTACTCCATTCTTCCCAAAATAGTATTTCGTGCAAAACGGTCGGGATCTTCCGTCAAACCGTTTTGCCTTTGTTTTCGTTATCCTTGTTGGCAAGGACCTTGAAGACGGTCATGAAGAGGATCTTGAGGTCCAGCCAGAAGGAGACGTGATCTGCGTACCAGCAATTCAGTTCGATCCGCTTGTTCCACTCTACCGTCTTGCGTCCGTTGACCTGCGCCCAGCCGGTGATCCCGGGACGAACATCGAACATATGGAGCTGCTCTTTCGTATATTGCTCATAGGGCCAGGGATGATAGGTCAGAGGAGGCCGCGGACCGATCAGGGACATATCGCCTTTCAGAATGTTGACAAGCTGCGGGAGTTCGTCGATAGAGCTGGCCCGCAGGATCTTTCCGACGCGGGTCACCCGCGCGTCCCCTTTATCCGAATAGACGCCGGAACCGGTGTGCTCTGCATTTTGGATCATGGAGCGAAACTTGACCATCTGAAAGACTTTTCCCTTGTAGCCGATGCGCGCCTGCTTAAATAGAACAGGTCTCCCGGACTCCAGGGCGATCAGCAAAGCAGAAAGAAGCGTGATCGGTGAGCTGATCACGAGCCCCACGGCTGAGATCACGATATCAAGCCACCGCTTGCCGTGATTTCGGTAAAGTGACGGTCTGGTTTTCAAATTCTATTTCACCTGCCAAGGCACAAAAATGAAAGTGTGCCGCACATTATTATCACACATGGCATAGAGGCCGACGAGTCCCGCGTACAGACAGGAGGGCAGAAGACAAGCCTGTGTTAAACGTATCAATATCTATTGTATCAGAGATTCGGAAAAATGCAAACAAAATCTTGCCAAACAGTAAAATATGATTTTCAATATCAGCAGTTCTCGGAAAGCTTCCGGGACATACGCGGCAGCTATCACAACATATGGGAAAACTTGAAAAGATTTGTGGCAAGATATTGCAGTTCTGGATTTTGGTGATATAATAAAAACATCCTAATGAAAGAGGTTGTTCGCATGAAAAAAAGAATCCTTGCGCTTCTCCTTACCTTCGTGCTGATTGTTGGCTGCTGCAGCTTTGTCGCATTTGCCGAAGGTGAAGAAACCAGACCCGACATCGTGATCCTTTTCACCAGCGACGTGCACTGCGGCATCGACCAGGGCTTCGGCTATGCCGGCCTTGAACAGATCCGCGACGGCCTTGTTGCCCAGGGCAACGTTGTTATCCTTGTGGATGACGGCGACAATATCCAGGGCGAGCCCATCGGCACCATGACCAAGGGCGAGGCTCTGGTCGAGCTGATGAACGCGGCAGGTTATGAAATCGCGATCCCCGGCAACCACGAATTCGACTATGGCATGGATCAGTTCCTGTCTCTGGCCGAGAAGGCCAAGTTCCAGTACATCAGCTGCAACTTCAATAAAGATGGTGAGCTGGTGTTTGAGCCCTACGTGATCAAGGAACTGGGCGGCGCCAAGGTCGCTTTCGTCGGCGTCACCACCCCCAAGACCCTGACCTCCTCCACCCCCAAGTACTTCCAGAATGAAAAGGGCGAGTTCGTCTATGGCTTCTTCCAGGACGAAACCGGCGAGGGCGTTTACAAGGCTGTGCAGAAGGCAGTTGACGATGCCCGTGCCGATGGCGCCGAGTATGTCATCGTGCTGGGCCATATGGGCAATGAGGAAGAGTGCCGCCCCTGGACCTATGCCGACGTGATCGAGAACACCACCGGCATCGACGCCTTCCTGGACGGCCACAGCCATGACACCGAACAGGTCACCATGAAGAACAAGGATGGCGAGGACGTCATCCGCTCCGCCTGCGGCACGAAGCTCGCCTGCGTCGGTTACTGCCGCATCGCCGGCGACGGCAAGATCACTGCCGGCATCTACAAATGGAACAACGATATCTCCGCTCCTGAACTCCTCGGTATTACCAACGACATGTCCAAGGCAGTGGATAAGGCTTCCAACGCTCTGAACGAGAAGCTGAAGGAAGTCGTCGCTACCACTCAGGTCAAGCTGACCATCAACGATCCTGAGGCTGTGGACGAGAACGGCAAGCCCATCCGTATGGTCCGCCGCGCCGAAACCAACCTGGGCGACCTCTGCGCCGATGCCTACCGCGCCCAGTCCGGCGCTGATATCGCTTTCGTCAACGGCGGCGGTGTCCGCGTCAACATCGAGGCGGGTGACATCACTCTCAACGACATCCTGAAGGTCCATCCCTTCGGCAATGCCATGTGCGTCATCGAAGTCACCGGCCAGCAGATCCTGGATGCTCTGGAATGGGGCGCCCGCGCTGTTCCCGGCGAGAACGGCGGCTTCCTGCAGGTCTCCGGTCTGACCTATGAGATTCACACCTACATCGAGAGCCCCTGCAAGCAGGACGAGAACACCCTGTTTGCCGGTATCGAGGGCGAGCGCCGTGTGCAGAATGTCCTTGTGAACGGGAAGCCCATCGATCCCAAAGCCACCTACACCCTGGCCAGCCATGACTACATGCTCCTCAACCAGGGCGACGGCTACTCCATGTTCGGCGGCTGCAAGCTCCTGCAGGATCGTGTGAAGCTGGATAACCAGGTCCTCATCGACTATATCGTCGACACTCTTGGCGGCACCGTCGGCGAGCAGTATGATAACCCCTACGGCGAAGGCCGTATCGTGATCGTGGAAGAGAAGCCCTGATCGCTATTCTCCTCCCTGAGCAATTTATGATCTCTTGCCGGAGGCCCGTTTCGGGCCTCCGGTTTTTCCATATGAAATCCTGCGCATAGAGGCAAGCCGTGCCTGAATAGGATAGCGCAGGGGTGAAAAAATGATCGAAAGCGCATGGCTTTTGCTGCTTGGCAGCGTTTTTTGGATGCTGCGTATCGCACCGGGAGGCAGTTTCCCCAGAACGCTCGGCAGGGTGGAAGAAGCGGAGTATCTCCGGCGCTGGTCCGAAGGAGACCTGGAGGCCAGAAATCTTCTGGTCGAGCACAATCTCCGCCTGGTGGCGCATATCGTGAAAAAGTATTACGCCCAGGCGGAGGACTTGGAGGATCTGATCTCCATCGGCACGGTGGGCCTCATCAAAGGCGTGAACACCTATCGGCCTGAGAAGGGGGTAAAGCTCTCCTCCTATATCAGCAGATGCATCGAAAACGAGATCCTGATGAGCTTTCGCGGGAAACGTAAGAGCGCCGGGGACCTGAGTCTTTCCGATGCGCTGGATGTGGAAGAGGAGGGGGGAGCTCTTTCTTTTCTGGATGTGCTCTGCGATACGGATGATATGACGGAGCGCGTGGAGCGGGCAGAGCTCTGCCAAAACCTGCGCAATGCCGTTGAGACACAGTTGAGCCCGCGGGAGCGGGAGATCATCAGCCTGCGTTACGGTCTGCAGAGTGGAGAAGCCTTGACCCAACGTCAGGTGGCGGAGCGTTTTTCCATCAGTCGCAGCTACGTCTCCCGCATCGAAAAGCGTGCGGTGGAGAAATTGCGGGCAGCCTTAGGGGAAGGTGAGGGCTGATCCCGGGACCTGTGACACTGCGGTGGGGGACGGAGCATGCCGTGGGTCTTGAAAAATGATGGAAATGGTGCTATAATACCAGCACTTGAGCGTTTTGTCGGTCATAGCATGCATCTTTTGACCGACGGGACGGATGGCATCGGAAGGAGGTGGCTGCTCTTGAATTGGAAAAAGGTCGCGTGGCTTGTCAGCATGGGGCTGCTGTGCCTTGCGCTTGTCGCCGTCGTTTCCGCCAGGATCGACGTGGCCACTGCATATCCCGATAACATCGATCCCGACGCTGTGAAGGAAGAGAAGATCGTCCTCAGTACGCCCACGCCTCATCCGATCCAGGATGCCTGGCCGGATATCGACATCACTCTGCCGCAGTATGCCATGGTGAACAGCTCCCGTCTTCTTGCCTCCTCTTATGTACCGGATGTTGCCCTGATCAGTGGGACCTGGAACATGATGTTTGACGTCTCGGCGCTTCCGCATCTGGAGGCTATGATGCAGGATCTGCGGGACAACGGCTTTGGCGTCTATGTAGGCGGCGCTTACCGCTCCTATTCCTATCAGAAGCAGCGTTTTGACGGCAAGTGCTACAACATCGCGCTGGAAATGGGCATTGAGGGCAAGGAGATCTGGCTTCTGCCGGAGTATCAGTTGGCAGTGGAAGAGGCCAAGAAATATACCATGGAGCCCGGCTCCAGCGAACACCAGCTGGGTCTTGCGGTGGACCTCTATGATAAGCAGTATGTGGCTCAGAATTACGATCATATGAACCAGAAGTTCTACGAGTATCTGGATTCCATCTGCGCGCATTACGGCTTTATCAAGCGGTATCCCACCCGGAAGCTGCTGCTCACCGGCTGGGATGAACCCTGGCATTATCGCTATGTGGGCGAGGAGGCCGCCACCTTCATCATGAACAACAAGCTCTGCTACGAGGAGTTCTACGCCCACTACGTTCCTGATTTTGAATACTGATCTCAACTGCGGCCGATTACTCGGCCGCAGTTGCATTTTCGGGCCGCAGATTCCAATATCTTGCAAAAAATGCTTGCAATGCCCGCAATATAGTGGTATACTCACAAAGTAAGGATTATGGTTTTATGGAGAGTGGGTTGCGGCCCACTCTTTTTTCGGGGCTGATCCGTCAGAACGGGAGTGTGAAGAATGAGCAAGATCACCGAGCGTGTGTTCGAACTGGCAAAACCTGTGGTCGAGGAAGAGGGCTGCTCCCTGTGGGATGTGGAATACCTGCGGGAGGCCGGCACCTGGTATCTTCGGATCTATATCGATAAGGAAGGCGGCGTCTCCATCGACGACTGCGAGCGCATTAGCCGCCGTCTGGATCCCATTTTGGATGAGGCCGACCCGATTCCGGAAAGCTATGTCTTTGAAGTGGGTTCTGCCGGGGCGGACCGGGAGCTCAAGCGCCCCTCCGACTTTGCACAGTTTATGGACGCGGAGATCGAAGTAAAGCTCTATAAACCCCTGGACGGCAGCAAGTCTTTTGTGGGCAGACTCGCCGGCTACGAAGAGGGAACCGTCGTCCTGGACTGGCGCGGAAAGGAACTCCGTTTTGCTCCCGCTCAAATTGCGCAGGTCCGTTTATACGTGTCTTTTTAACAGAAATGTTCAAGCATAGAATGGAGAGTTACAAATGAACGCAGAATTCTTTGAGGCAATCGAGGCCATCGAAAAGGAAAAAGGCATTCCCCGCGGCTATATGTACGATAAGATCAAGCAGGCCATGCTGGCCGCCTTCCGGAAGGACAATCCGGAGTGCGAGGACAACGTCGCCATCGATCTGGATGAGGAGAAATCCCGCATCGAGATGTATGTTACCAAGACCGTGGTGGACCAGGTGGAGGATCCCAGCCATGAGATCAACCTGGAGGCTGCCAAGAAGATCAGCCGCCGTGTCAAACTGGGCGAGACCGTGAATATTCCGGTGGAGACCAAGAAGTTCGGCCGCATCGCCGCGCAGCAGGCCAAGCAGATCATCACCCAGGGCATCCGCGAGGCGGAGCGGGGGATCATCTATGAGGAGTTTACCTCCAAGGAGCATGAGATCCTCACCGGCGTCGTGTCCCATATCGAGCCGCGCAACGGCAGCGTCTCCATCCGTATCTCCTCCAACAGCGAGTTTACCGAGGCCATGCTCTCCGCCGGCGAGCGCATCAAGGGCGAGGAACTGAAGGAGGGCGACCGCATCAAGGTCTATGTGGTGGAAGTGCGCAACTCCGGGCGCGGACCCCAGGTCCTCATTAGCCGGACCCATCCCGGCCTTGTGAAGCGCCTTTTCGAGCTGGAAGTGCCCGAGATCTTTGACGGTACCGTTGAGATCCGGTCCATCGCCCGGGAAGCCGGCAGCCGCACCAAGATGGCGGTCTGGTCCGAGGACCCCAATGTGGATCCCATCGGTTCCTGCGTCGGCCCCAAGGGCGGCCGTGTTGCCAGCATTGTGAATGAGCTGGGCGGCGAGAAGATCGACATCGTGAAGTACAGCGAGGTTCCTGAAGAATACATCGCCGCGGCCCTCTCTCCCTCCGAGGTGATCAGCGTCACCATGCAGGAGGACGGAAAGAGCTGCCGGGTGATCGTGCCGGACAATCAGCTGTCCCTGGCCATCGGCAAGGAGGGCCAGAACGCCCGCCTGGCCGCCAAGCTCACCGGCTATAAGATCGACATCAAGCCCCAGAGCGAGGCGTGAGGAAAGTTTTCAGATTTGAGTTTTGAGGGAGCGGATGCGCAGTTTTCGGCGCCTTGCGGCGGAAACGAAGCGAAGCGAGCTTCTTCTGACGAAGTGAGGTGGCAGTCAGATGCAAAAGAAGATCCCCATGCGGCAGTGTCTCGGCTGCCGCGAGATGAAGCCCAAACGGGAGCTGATCCGCGTGGTCCGTTCCCCGGAGGGGGAGATCAGCCTTGATTTCCGGGGAAAGGCCAACGGAAGGGGCGCTTATCTTTGCCCCAACGAGGAGTGCCTGAAGAAGGCCATCAAGGCCAAGGCGCTGGAACGTGCCTTTGAAACGGCGATACCTGCGGAGATCTACGATCGCCTGCGCGAGGAAATGGAGCGGGGCGAATGAGAGAGAAAATATTGAACCTTCTGGGGATGATGCGCCGGGCCAATGCCATCACCATTGGGGAGGACAAGGCGGCGGAGATCGTCCGTGCCGGCAAGGCAAAGCTCTTGCTTCTGGCCTCGGATGTGTCGGAAAACGCCGCCAGAAAGGCGGAAAACCTGGCAAACGGAAGGAATGTGCAGCTTCTTTCCCTCCCTTTTGACAGGGAAGAGCTGGGAGGCGCTCTTGGCGTCGGCGGCTGCAGCGTGGCTGCGATGACCGATCTGGGCTTTGCCTCAGCCTGGATGAAGCTGCTGGCAGCCCAGTGGCCGGAGCAATATGCCGAGGCTGCAAAGGCTGTGGAGGATCGCCGGGACAAGGCGGTCAGAAGAAAGAACCAGAAGGGTTCAAAGCGAGAAGGTACAAGGAGGACTAACGTATGAGCATGGTGAAATATCGCGTACATGAGGTGGCGAAGGATTTCGGGGTAGGTTCCAAGCTGATCACCCAGATCCTGACGGATTATATCGCGCCGCCGAAGAACCATATGCAGGTCCTGGAAACGCCCGAGCTGGATGTGATTTTTGAATATATGAC
This sequence comes from uncultured Eubacteriales bacterium, assembly GCA_900316255.1. Lineage (GTDB taxonomy): Bacteria > Bacillota > Clostridia > Oscillospirales > Oscillospiraceae > Limivicinus. The sequence continues at coordinate 169,523 of ONCI01000001.1, forward strand.
CCAGCACAACCAGGTGGCAAGCCTGGAGGAAGTGTTCCGGGTCACTGCCCCGGCGAAGCCTGCCGAGAAGGCGGAGGAGCCCAAGAGCGCAGCCAAGCCTGCCCAGGCACAGCCCGGACAGAGCAAGGCTCCCGCGAAGCCCGCCGCTCCCGCCCATGCGCCCGCCGCTGCTCCTGCGCAGCAGCAGTCCCGGCAGGAGAAAAAGGAGAAGCCCCACACGCCCCGCCAGGTGGCCGAGAAGCGCGTGGTGGACACCCGCGGCGGCGCTGCCGTGAACATTGAAAAGTACAATGAGAAATTCGAGGACATGGGCGACGCCAAGGTCGGCAACAATAACAACATGCGCCGCGGCACCAAGGAGAAGATCCAGTCCAAGTCCAAGCAGCGCGGCCAGCAGCCCTCCAACAAGCGCCGCCAGGAGGAGCGGGACAAGATGCAGCGCCTGCAGCTGGAGATCGCCCGCAAGCAGCAGCTGAAGGTGGAGATACCCGAGGAAATCTCCGTGGGCGAGCTTGCCACCCGGATGAAGAAGTCCGCGGCCGAAGTCATCAAGCAGCTCATGAAGCTTGGCGTCTTTGCCTCCGTTTCCGAGATCATCGATTACGATACCGCGGCTCTCGTTGCCATGGAGCTGGGCTGCAAGGTGGAGAAGGAAGTCATCGTCACCGTGGAAGAGCGCCTCATCGACGACCATGAGGATAAGCCGGAGGACCTGGTTCCCCGCGCTCCCGTCGTGGTGGTCATGGGTCACGTGGACCACGGCAAGACCTCCCTGCTGGACTATATCCGCCATGCCAACGTGGTCTCCGGCGAGGCCGGCGGCATCACCCAGCACATCGGCGCCTACACCGTGGAGATCAACGGCAGCCCCATCACCTTCCTTGACACCCCGGGCCACGAGGCCTTTACCTCCATGCGTGCCCGCGGGGCCATGGTGACGGATATCGCCATCCTGGTCGTGGCTGCCGATGACGGCATCATGCCCCAGACCGTAGAGAGCATCAACCATGCCAAGGCCGCCAACATCCCCGTGGTCGTTGCCATCAACAAGATGGACACCGTTGGCGCCAATCCCGAGCGGATCAAGCAGCAGCTGACCGAGTATGACCTGGTCTCCGAAGAGTGGGGCGGCGATACCATCATCGTGCCCATCTCCGCCAAGACCGGCATGGGCATTGAGGAACTGCTGGAGAACCTGGTCGTCCTGGCTGAGGTGCAGGAGCTGAAGGCCAATCCCAACCGCGCTGCCAAGGGCACCGTCATCGAAGCGCGTCTGGACAAGGGCCGCGGCCCCATCATGACCGTCCTGGTGCAGAACGGCACCCTGAAGCTGGGCGATATCATCATCGCCGGCACCGCCGTGGGCCGCGTCCGTACCATGATCAACGACAAGGGACAGCGGGTCACCACCGCCGGACCCTCCACCCCTGTGGAGATCTCCGGTCTCAGCGAGGTTCCCAGCGCGGGCGACGTCTTCAACGCTGTAAACGACGAGCGTATGGCCAGAGAGCTGGCCGAGGAGCGCCGCATCAGCCAGTCCAGCAACGCCATGCCCGGCGCCAAGAAGGTCAGCCTGGAGGATCTGTTCAGCCAGATCCAGGCCGGTGAGATGAAGACCCTGAATTTGATCGTGAAGGCCGACGTGCAGGGCTCTGCCGAGGCGGTGAAGACCTCTCTGGAGAAGATCTCCAACGACGAGGTGCGGGTCAAGGTCATCCACAGCGCCGTGGGCGCCATCAACGAGAGCGACGTGATGCTGGCCGCTACCTCCGGCGCCATCATCGTGGGCTTCAATGTCCGCCCGGACAACGCCGCCCGTGACAGCGCCGTGCGCAGCAATGTGGATATGCGCATGTACCGCGTTATTTACGACTGCATCAATGAGATCGAAGCCGCCATGAAGGGCATGCTGGCGCCCAAGTTCAAAGAGGTGGTCATCGGCCACGCCGAGGTCCGCGAGACCTACAAGGTCTCCAAGGTGGGCACCGTCTGCGGCTGCTACTGCACCGACGGCAAGATCCAGCGCGGCTGCGACGTTCGTGTCCTGCGAGACAACATCGTCATCCACGAGGGCAGCCTGGCCTCCCTCCGCCGCTTCAAGGACGACGTCAGGGAAGTCGCCTCCGGCTATGAGTGCGGCATGCAGGTGGAAAAGTTCAACGACATCAAGGTCGGCGACATCATCGAGTGCTTCGTGATGGAGCAGATCAAGGAGTAAGAAAACAAAGGATAAGCCGTAGGGGCGGTCCCGTGGGCCGCCCCTGCCTTGCAAAGGAGAACAGTATGCCATCCAATAAACTTGCCAGAACCAACGACGATATCCAGTTCGTCCTCTCCCGGCTGCTTCCCCAGGTGAAGGACCCCCGGGTCCAGCAGGGGATGATCAGCGTCACCCGGGTGGAGACCACGGGGGATCTGCGCTATGCCAAGGTCTGGCTTTCGGTCCTGGGCCTGGAAAATGAGAAGGAATTCAAGAAGGGACTCAAATCCGCCGCGGGCTGGCTCCGCCATGAGCTGGGTCAGGCCATGACCCTGCGCTATACGCCGGAACTGGTCTTTGAGGTGGATCACAGCATCGAGTACGGCGCCCATATCAGTCAGGTCATCAACTCTCTGGACATCAAGCACGACGAGGATGAGAGCGATGAGACCTGAGGAAGCTGCCGCCCTTCTCCGTGAGAAGGACAGGATCCTTCTGGTCACCCACCGCAACCCGGACGGGGACACCATGGGCAGCGCTGCCGCCCTCTGTTCCGGCCTGCGCCGCCTGGGAAAGACAGCCTGGCTCTATCCCAATCCCCAGGTCATCGCCAAGCTCCTGCCCTTTGTTGCGCCCTTTTACGCGCCGGAGGACTTTGAGCCTGGCTTCATCGTTTCTGTGGATGTTGCCACGGAGAAAATGTTTGCCGAGGGCTATGCCGGAAATGTGGATTTTGCCATCGATCATCATCCCAGCAATTCCCGCTATGCGCCGCTGGACTGTATCTGCGGCGATCGGGCAGCCTGCGGGGAGATCGTCCTGGAGATCCTGAAAGGTCTCTGCGGCGGCGTCACCAAGGAAGAGGCGGATCTTCTCTATATTGCCCTCTCCACTGACTGCGGCTGTTTCCAGTACGGCAATACGGACGCCGCGGCCCTTCGCCATGCTGCGGAGCTGGTGGAGGCCGGGGCGGACAACGCCCGCCTGAATCAGCTCTTCTTCCGCAAGGTGTCCGCCGCCCGTATCCAGCTGGAGGGACTCATTTATAACAGTATGAGTTTTTATCACGACGGGAAGGTTGTCGTCGCTCTGGTGACGGATGAGATGCTGCGGCAGGCCCATGCCACCGAGGATGACTGCGACGATCTGGCCGGACTTGCCGGCCGGGCGGAATGCGGCGAGGTGAGCATCACCATCCGGGACTACCCCGGCGGACACAGCAAGGTCTCCGTCCGCTCCGGGGAGAGCTTTGACAGCTGCGCCCTCTGCGCCCGCTTCGGCGGCGGCGGTCATAAGATGGCTGCGGGCTGCAATCTGCCTGTCCCGCCTTTGGAGGCCCGTGAGATCCTCCTGAAAACCATTGACGAGGTCCTGGCATGAACGGCATCCTCCTTGTGGATAAACCCACAGACTGGACCAGCAGCGACGTGGTGGCCAAGCTCCGGGGACTGCTCCATGAACGGCGTATCGGCCATTCCGGCACCCTGGACCCTATGGCTACGGGACTGCTGGTGGTTTTCGTGGGCCGCGCCACCCGGGCGGTGGAATTTGCCGAGAGCCAGGAGAAGCGCTATCTTGCTTCCCTGCGCCTGGGCCTTGCCACCGATACCCAGGACATCACCGGAAACCGTATCTCCGGGGAGCCTCGGGAGATCAGCGAGGCGGAACTGGAAAGGACGCTTGCGCTTTTCCGCGGAGACCTTCAGCAGATTCCGCCCATGTATTCCGCCATCAAGGTGGGAGGCAAGAAGCTCTATGAGATCGCCCGCCGGGGCGGCGAGGTGGAGCGCAAGCCCCGTCCCGTCCACATCCGCGAGCTCCGGCTCCTGGGGCGGGAAGGGGAGGACTGGCTCCTGGACGTCACCTGCTCCAAGGGTACCTATATCCGCACCCTCTGCCACGATATCGGCCAAAGCCTCGGCTGCGGGGGCTGCATGAGCGCCCTGCGCCGGGTCCGGGCAGGGGAGTTTTCCATTGAGAACGCCTGCACCCTGGATCAGGTCCGGGAAGCGGCGGACAGGGGAGAGGCGGAGAAACTGCTTCTGCCGGTGGACAGCCTGTTTCGGCAGGACCCCGCCCTCAGCCTGAATGCACGGGATGAGAAACGGATCCGCAGCGGCGGCGTTTTCCCTGTCGCTGTCCAAGACGGGCAGTACCGGGCCTACGGTTCCGATGGGGCCTTCCTTGCTCTTGTCCGGGTCACCGGGGGAGAGCTCAAGAGTATCAAAAGCTTTTTCGAGGTTTAGTCGATGGAAGAGACAAAGAGAGTCATAGCCCTGGGCTTTTTCGACGGCGTCCACATCGGCCACGGCGAACTGCTCAAGCGAACCAAGCAGAGGGCGGCCGAACTGCATGCCATGCCCTCGGTTCTGAGCTTTGACGTGCACCCTGACACCCTGGTGTTCGGGAAAGAAGTTCCCCTGATCAACAGCGCCATCGGCCGGGAGGAGATCATCCGCCGCTGCTATGGCATTGATAACGTTGTCTTCATCCACTTCAACCGCCGCGTCATGCAGATGGACTGGCGGGATTTCCTGGAGGACCTGATCCGGGACCTGGAGATCTGCCACATCGTGGTGGGCCATGACTTCTGTTTCGGCTACAGGGGCCAGGGTACGGCGGCGCGCCTGCGGGAATACTGCGCCGAGCACGGTCTTGGCTGCGATGTGATCCCGCCTGTGATGCTGGACGGACAGATCGTGAGCTCCACCCATATCCGGGAGCTCATCGCCGCCGGGGAGATCGAGGAGGCCAACCGCTGGCTGGGTCACCCCCATACCCTGGCGGATACGGTCCACTCCGGCTATCATCTGGGTCGGAAGCTGGGTACGCCCACCATCAACATGTTCTTCCCCCACGGCGTCATCGTTCCCCGGCACGGGGTCTATGCCTCCAAGGTCTATCTGGAAAACGGCGAGTCCTACATTGCCGTGACCAACGTGGGCGTCCGGCCCACGGTGAGCCAGGACGACCGGGTCAGCGTGGAGAGCCATCTGCTGGACTATTCCGGCAATCTCTACGGCCGCCAGGCCAGGGTCGAGTTTTATGCCTTCCTGCGGGATGAGACCAAGTTCTCCGATTACGCCGCTCTTTCCCAGCAGATCCATAAGGATGCGGAAACGGCGCGAGCCTTTTTTGCCGCGAAGGAAGCCTGAGCCAATCGCCTTCCTCCCTTGGGAGGGAGGCAGTTTTACAAGCCTCGACTCAACCAACGGTTGAAATGAGAAGATTCAACAGACAGTTTATTGGCAAAAGCCGCTTTTTGCTGCTACGCTTTTGCCAGAAAAGGGCGGCGCGCAGCCTGATCGAGAAAGGAGATCGACATGAACGAATCCATCGGTACCATCATTATGCGTTTACGCAAGGAGCACGGTATGACTGAGCAAGTGGGAAAACGGCATCTCCAGTCCGGATATTTCCACCCTACCCCTGTTGGCGGATCTCTTTGGCGTCAGCGTGGATCAGCTTCTTGGCCGGGAGACGCTTCCTCCGGAGGAAGAGAGGATGACCCCACTGGTCCCAGCAGAAGAGACGGCAATTTCCCTGCCTGAGCAGGCGGAAGAACCGGAGAAGCCGGATGTGACAGAAGAAGCGGAAGCAGAGCCGGTCTATTCTGCGCCGAGCCAGGATCTGCCCTGGCCGGATGACGATTGCTTTTATGCCGTGCTCTATCACGGGCACAACCTTGTGGGACATCTGGCAGGTGATCCGGATCTGATCCCTGCAAAGAAGCATTTTGTCTTTTCCTATGAGGGAAAGGCTCAGAACATCTTCAGTGATTTTTCCGTGGAGATCCATGGATCTGTCAACGGTGTCCGGGGCGTACTGGGAGACGTCAAGGCCGGGGAATCCGTTTCCTGCGGCGATGTGGGCGGCGATGCTCATGCGGGCACAAGTCTCGTGTGCGGCGACGTCAGCGGCAATGCCAAGGCAGGAGCCGGTATCCAATGCGGCGATGTTTCCGGCGACGTCTTTGCCGGAGCAGGCGTCGAGTGCGGCGATGTCAGCGGCAATCTCACCGCCAGAGGCGGCGTCAGCTGCTCTGACGTGGACGGCAACGTGAAGGCCGGCGGAAGCGTCAAAGCCGGCGATGTGGCCGGCAGCGTCAGCGCCGGCGGCAATGTGAACTGTGAGGATGTAGGCGGCAGTGTGACCGCCGGTGTCTCCGTGGACTGCGAGGATGTGGGAGGATCCATGTTTTCCGGTTTTGGGCGCGCCAAAGTGAAGCCCTGGGACGAGGAGAACTTCGACCGGGATCTGGATGATCTGATCGATCGGGAGATCGAGAAGGCACAGACGGCAGCGGAGCAGACCTCCGACTTCGGGGAGGATCTGGGCCGCAGGATCTCCGACGCGGTACAGCGGGCCATGTCGTTCAGCTTTAATTTCGGTAAGAAAAACAAGGACAAAGAAGAATAAATAACGGCAGCCGATCCGCGTCTTTCGGACCTGGACCGGCTGCCTTTTGTTGCTGTGGAAGAGATCCTGTGCTATACTTGGGAAAGAGAAGGATGAGTCGTCGAGAGGGGGGGAGAGTGCCATGGACATCCGGCGGATCGACAACTACCGGGACCCTCGATTTTCCCAGGCAGTCTTGAATCAGCACGGGGCTTATCTTGTGGATGGGGAGCCTTATGAGCTTGAGATCACCGGCCCGGATCGGGCTGTTGTGCGCGGCGGAAACAGGGATGCTTTCCCGGAACTCATTGAGTCTTTTCGTTTCCACGCGCCGCATATCGTGCGCTTTACCGATGAACAGGGGAGCTCACTTGCCCGTTTCCCGTGGCCTGAGGTGCTCGACCTTCCCTTGACGCTGATCCAGCCATCGCAGTTCTATGTAGACCGGGAGAAGCTTGCGGCGGTGGAGACTTTTCTCTCCGGCTGGGAAGACGTGACCATCCAGGTCCTGCCCTGGGAAGACCGCTATATCGCGCTGGACGGGCATACCCGGCTCTATTGGGCATCTCTGCAGGGCATCCGACAAGTCCGCGCCGTCCTTTCCGAGACCGACGACTGTGTCTGGACCTTTGTCAACGAGGCCAGAGCGCGGGGAATTTTTACGCCGGGAGATATGAAGCTTCTGGAGCATGAGGAGTATGATATCCTCTGGGACAGGTACTGTGATGCGGTATTTGCCGGCACGGTAGAATAAAAAAACGACCACTTTTCATCCAGTGTGAAAAGTGGTCGTTTGCTCGTTAAGGATCACAGCGGCTGCTTGTTGGCGGCGCGGCTCTTGCGATTGCCGCGGCTGCGGCCGCGGCGGCGAGACTGGGTGGCCTTGTTCTGGTAGAAGTCCTTCAGTTCCTCATCCGCCTCGTACACCAGCTTGTTGCAGACCCAGCTGCCGTTAACCGGGTCCTTGCGGAAGCGTACACGGGAGAGATAGGCGCCGTCCTCTTCGCAGACGAAGAGGTTCATATAGCGCTGATCCCCCTGGTTGACCCAACGGGTGCCGGCAAGCTCCTTCCCGCAAACCGGGCACAGGACCTTGCTCAGCCGCTCGTCGGAAAAGGCCGCGGTCTTGCTCTCAAGGCCGTCGTAACTCTCGTGCAGCAGGGCCCGGGGTCCGGTCTCCTCCGCGGCGGGCTTGTAGTTGGGCATCCGGGCAGCCAAGATCCTGTCCGCCTCGGGATAGAGGCGCAGACCCTCCGCCATGTCCAGGTGGGTGCTCACCAGCGCGGTGTTGTAGGCGTCGCCCAGGGCGTCGTGGGCTACTCGGGTCTGCTCGATCTCAAAATGCTCCATGGCGCTGGCCAGGGACTTCTGGTTCTTGTCGCCGCCGGTCTGCAGGTTGTAGATCAGCTGCAGGTTGATCCAGCCTTCGATCCAGTCCCAATCCAGGTCGTGGATGATGATGTTCTGCTCCAGGATCCCCTGGTCGTCGCAGCCCCAGGTCAGGAAGGTGACCCCGTCGCCGCACCACTCCCGAAAGCGGGCCAGGGCTTCGGGAAAGCCCACGCCGTTGGCGAGGCGATCCTTGTCAAAACCGGTGATCTTCTTCACCTTGTAGTGCATGCGCCGGAAGTAAACGGGCTTCACATCGATGGTGAATTCCTCGGTGGGTTTCATGTTCTCATCCAGCTTCACGGCGCCGATCTCGATGATCTCGCCCCGCAGATGGATGGGCAGCTTATTAAAGACGGAGGATTTGGAGCTCATGGCCTGGTTCCACTCCAGATCCACCACAACGTAATTCATAGGTCTGTCCTCTTTGTATCAAAATTCACCGTAACAGTATAGCATATCCTCCCTGTGATTGCACGACTTTTTTTCGAAAACAGACAGGAATTCTTTTGCATGCTGTCATCGCATATGCTATACTCTGCATATGGAGGATCACATATGAAAAATATGACTTTATTGCGCGCCGAAAATGCCTCCGGCGGACGGCTCTGCGGCGCTTTTGACGGCAATACGGAGCTTGGCCGGGTGGTCATCGACAGCCGCCTGGTCCGACCCGGGGACCTCTTCGTGGCCTATAAGGGCGAGAAGGTGGACGGCCATGATTACATTGCCGCTGCCTTTGCAAAGGGCGCGGCCTGCTGTCTGGCCCAGCGGATCCCGGAGGGGGAGACGCGGCCCATCCTTCTGGTGGAAGATGTGCAGGCGGCGCTGGAGAAGATCGCGGCGGACTATCGTCGGGATCTGGATATCCCCATCATCGGCATCACCGGCAGCGTGGGCAAGACCTCCGCCAAGGAGATGATCGCGTCTGTTTTGCAGCAGCGCTTCCGGGTGCTGAAAACCGAGGGCAATCTCAACAATCAGATCGGCGTTCCCATGACCGTCTCCCGCATCGAGCCCGAGCATCAGGCGGCTGTGGTGGAGATGGGCATCTCCGGCTTCGGGGAGATGCGGGCGCTGACGCATATCGTCCGGCCTACGGTGGCGGTCTTCACCGTCATCGGCCACGCCCATCTGGAGTTTCTCCATGACCGCGCCGGCGTTTTCCGTGCCAAGACCGAGATGCTGGAGAGCATGGACGATAACGGCGTTGTCATCGTGAACGGGGATGACGACCTGCTCTGTGCGCTGAAGTGTCCCCAGAAAAAGCTGACCTTCGGCTTGGGAGAGAACTGCGATGTTCGTGCGACGGACATCCGCGCGGACGCTCTGGGGCATCTTGCCTGTTCTATCCTCTATCCAGGTGGGCGCAGGGACGTGCAGATCCCTTCCTTCGGCAAGCACATGGTTTACGCAGCTCTGGAGGGTGCCGCGGTGGGCCTGGCCCTTGGCCTATCCGAGAGCGAGATCATCCGGGGCATCGCCTCCTATGAGACGGTGGGGAGCCGCTCTGCCGTGACGGAGACCGGGAAGATCACCCTCATCGACGATAGCTACAATGCCAATCCCGATTCCATGAAATGCGGGATCGACTCCTTGCTTCAGCTTCCGGGCCGGCACGTCTGCGTCTTTGGCGATATGCTGGAGCTGGGGCCGGAGGAACGGGAGATGCACCGGGAGATCGGCGCCTACGCCGCGGAGAAGGGCGTGGACCTTCTCCTTTGTGCCGGCCCCCTGTCCCGGGAGCTTGCCGCCGGCGCGGGAGACTGCGCACGCTGGTTCTCCGACCGGGAAGAGCTCCTTCGCGCGCTGCCGGAGCTGATCCGGGATGGGGACCGGGTTCTGGTCAAGGCCTCCCGGGGCATGCACTTTGAACGGGTCGCGGAGGCCCTGAAGCAGCTATGAAAAAGCCCCTTATCTTTCTGGATCTGGACGATACGATCCTGGACTTTCACTGGGCGGAGCAGCGTGCCCTGTCCCGCACCTTCCGGGAGGCTGGTCTGGACCCGCAGCCTGCGATCCTGGCGCGCTACAGCGACATCAACCGCAGCCAGTGGGAACTGCTGGAGCGGGGCATCCTGACCCGGGAGCAGGTGCTGGTGCGCCGCTTCCGGCTGCTCTTTGAAGAGCAGGGCATCTCCGCTTCGGCGGAGGAGCTTGGCCGCCGCTATGAAGAACTGCTTGCGGACGGACACCGTTTCATCCCCGGCGCGGATGAACTGCTGCGGGAGCTTCAGGGCAAGGCCCGGCTCTTCCTGGCAACCAACGGCTGTGCCGCGGTGCAGGAAGCCCGCATCGCGAGCTCCGCCATCGGCCCGTATTTCGAGGATATCTTCATCTCCGAGATCATTGGCGCTGACAAGCCCTCGGAGGAATACTTCCGGCGCTGCATCGCCCGGATCCCGGATTATGACGCCTCCCGCGCCCTCATGGTCGGGGACAGTCTCACCTCCGATATCCTGGGCGGTCTCCGCAGCGGGATGCACACCTGCTGGCTCAATCCCCAGGTCCGCCCCGGGAGAGCAGACATCGTCCCGGAAGCGGAGATCCGATCGCTCTCTGAACTGCCTGAGCTTCTCGTTTCGTTGGGACTTGTGTAAAAAGACCCGGGAGGGTCACTTCCATGAAGTGGATCCTCCCGGGATTAACTTGCTCATTTGGCAATGAAATATTGAAACAGCAGAAGCAAAATCACGCCGGGCACTCCGCCCACGCCCGCCACGATGCAGTTGGCCAGATTGGGCTCCAGGTGCAGGAATTCCAGCGGCACATAAGTGTTCAGCACGAACAGCAGCGCAAAGCCCAGCACCGCGTGCAGCAGGAGCTTCACGATCTTGCCCAGAGGCTTTGCCAGCAGCATCACCAGAAACACGATGATGACCAGTCCGCCTGCGGAAATAGCCGCAAAGGGCAGATGACCGGAGGAGAGAAATTGTTTGAGCAGTTCAAGTTTATCCACGAAAAAACTCCTTAATCAGAAGGGAAAAGCTTCCTGTGTAAGCTCCGGCTCGCCGCGCATACTAAGGGCGGACAGCTTTTCGGAGAGAAAAAGACTTTGGGTGTCATCTTCATAGTGACTCTATAGAGATACATCCAAACCGGAAAAATGTCAAGCGGAACGCCGATTTTTCCCGCTTTCGGGACGGCCAGACCGCGGGCGGGGCGTATTTGCGCCCCGCTTTTTTACGTTCTTGCGTTCCTGCGTCTGCTCAGTGGGAAAACCATCTGGGCTGATGAAAATCAATGATGACCTTGCCCAGCTTTTCCTCTACCCGAATCTCGGCGTTAAGATCCTTGTACCGGTCATAGAAATCCTGATGGGAAAGATACTCCTCCAGCGTGATGATCTCTTCTCCGTTTTCCCGAAGCTTTTCCGCCGTTTCCCGCTGGTATTCCTCGGAATACGGGTCGATGGGGGATAGGCCGAGCCTAAGAAGGATTCGATTGCGCAGCGCTTCGTTCAGATCTCCGAAGGTCCAATCCGTGCGTTTTTCGCGCAGACAGGTGAGACCCTGCTCCCAATAGGGACGATAGAAATCCAGCACTTTTTCCGAAGCCTGTTGAATCTCTTCCGGCGTGTATTCTTTCGTGTCCCCGTAAGCAAGTTCGTAAGCAAAATCATATTGTCGAAGCATGCAGTAGGAAAGAAGCCCGTCCTTCTCTCCCAAATCGGTAAACTGCGCCCCAAAAATGAAGCCCTTTTTCCCGTCCGGGATCCGCAGGACAAAGCGAAGCTCTCCTGTCTCATCCATGCGTGTATAGTCATTTCCTTTGCTTCTCTCGAAGCCGTTTCTGCGGCAGATTTCAGCGATAGGCTTTTGGAGCGCTGCTTTTTTCATTTCGTCGCCTCCTCGAAACGTTCTTTTATCATAGGAACGATGCTCCCGGCAAAGCTCACTGTTTCCTCATGGGAGAAATAGATCAGCCAACGAAAATCCTTGGCCGCATAGAAGCATTCGCTGCCTGCATAGTCGGAAAGATCTCCCGTTTCCACGCAGTTGGGTAAGGTGAACCAGCTTTCCCCCAAACAAAAGGCGTGCTTCTCGGGAAGATGGAGAAGTGCGCCGAGTTCAACCAGACGTCCTTCCAGGGATGAGGCGGGCAGATAGAACAGCTGGTCGCTTGGAACCGTCACAGCGGAAAGCGGATACCAGTATTGGTTCTCCCGACAGTCCCAGAACTCGGCAAGCTTGCCTTTTACAAAAAAGGCCTCCGCTTCCGGAAGAACGCGGAAATAGGGGATCCCGGGGGAAGGGCAGTCGGGCGCAAGATGGGAGAACTCTTCCAGAAAAGCCCCCTCGGTCTTTTGTATATAGTATTGCTCGATCATAGTGGGTTCATGCCCCAGAGGCGGCGTGACGGGAACGGGAAGCAAATCCCGGACGGCCTGGCAATAGGAAGTAAAATCGGTAAAGTCACGATCGGTCAGTGTACCGAGCCAGAAGGCAAGATCATAGGGCACACGATACAAAAGGGAGGAGGGACCGCCTTGAAAATCATACATGCTCAAGGCCTTGCTCCCGTATTCCAGGCACCATTTGCGCAGCGTATCAGTGACGTTGTTGTAGATCATCTGTTGTCGGCCTCCTTCATGCAAGGATTGAAGACAGTATAGCACAGTTTGCAAATATGGGAAAGAGACAGGGAGCGGTCATGCATGGAAGTCTTTTGTTTCATCTATCAAAAACAGGACTTGAACTCCCTAAAGGGACTAGGATGCCGCATTGCGGCATCCGTCGCTGCCGCCGCGCTGCGCGCGGGCAGAACCCAGTAACCCCTTACCCACACCAAAATCCAGCCGCCAAAAAGGCGGCTGGATTTTGGTGCGGGTAACAGGACTTGAACCTGCACGGTTGCCCACTGGAACCTAAATCCAGCGTGTCTGCCAATTCCACCATACCCGCGTATGAAAAAAACCCATTGCAAACGCAACAGGTTTTGAATGGAGCGGGCAACGAGGCTCGAACTCGCTACCTCCACCTTGGCAAGGTGGCGCTCTACCGGATGAGCTATGCCCGCATCAGCAAGGGATATATTACCACAAATCGAACGAATGTCAAGCAATATTTTCATTTCTTTTTGCTGCCTGGACAGCGATCTCAAAAAAGACTTGTGCAAGCGGCGCCGGGGTGATATGCTATCGAAGTATGCATAAACCGGAAAGAAGGGACCTATTTTGAAAATCGTTGTTTTGGGCGGCGGCATCAGCACGGAGCGGCATGTCTCTCTGGTCAGCGCCACATCGATCTGCAGAGCGCTGCGGAGCCTGGGCCATCAGGCTGTGTTCGCCGATCTCTATATGGGCCTTGAAAACGTAGAGGGTCCCCTGGAGGCGCTCTTTGACGCGCCCGACGGAAATTGCGGGAATGTGAGCATCGAGAAGAGCGCGCCGGATTTGGAGCAGGTCCGCGCCTCCCGCAGAGATCAGAGCCCCAGCCGTATCGGCCCCGGGATCCTGGAACTCTGCAAGCTGGCGGACTGCGTCTTTCTTGGCCTCCACGGCGCGGACGGGGAGGACGGCAAGATCCAGGCGACGCTGGATCTTCTGGGGGTTCCCTATACCGGCTCCGGCCCTCTGGGCAGCGCCATGGCCATGGATAAGGCTGTTGCCAAGCGTATCATGGAGAGCGTGGACGTTCCCACCGCCCCGTGGCGTGAAGTGAAATACAGCAGGGAAGACATCCCCGCTCTGGTGCAGGAGCTGCCCTGCCCCTGTGCGGTCAAAACGGTGGGCGGCGGGTCCTCCATCGGCGTTGCCCTGCCCGAGACCCGGGGGGAGCTTCGCGCAGCCCTGGAGCAGGTCCTTGCTTACGGAGACCGGGTCGTGGTGGAAAAGAAGATCCGCGGCCGGGAGCTTACGGTACCTGTCTTCAACGGAGCGGCCCTCAGCCCCATTGAGATCGTTCCGCCCGAGGGACATGATTTTGATTATATCTCCAAGTATCAGAGCGGGGAGGAGGGGGCCCGGGAGATCTGTCCGGCTCCCATCTCGGAGAAGGAGAAAGCCCTGGTCAGCTCCCTGGCGCTTCGCATCCATGAAGCCCTGGGACTCTCCGTCTATTCCCGCACGGATTTCATCCTGGACGAGGACGGCAAGCCCTGGTGCCTGGAGGTCAACACACTCCCGGGCATGACGCCCAACAGCCTGATCCCGAAAGCTGCCGCCCTGGCCGGGATGAGCTATGCCGAGCTTTGCGAGCAGATCGTCCTTTTGAGCCTGAAAAGTAGGGAATGCGCCTGCTCTTGTTAACAGATTTTTGATGTATTGCCGCGCTGTTATGGTAAAATGTTGATTCAGAAATTCGTAATGAGCAGGTGAAAACATGAAACAGAGATTGCTTCAATTTATGGCTGGCAGAAACGGGAACGACGCCTTCAATCGCTTCCTGCTTGTGCTCATCCTGATCCTGATGCTGCTCTCTTTGTTTCTTCCCGCAGGCCTCAGAAGCATTTTCTATTCGCTTACCATCGTCCTTTTGGGCTACAGCTATTTTCGCATGTTCTCCCGTAACCTGTATAAGCGACAGATGGAGAACGCCCGCTATTGGGAAAAGCGCAGCCGTGTTGTGGCTTCCTTCCGCCTCCTGAAGGAGCGCTGGCTCCAGCGGAAGGACTACCGCTTCTTCAGCTGCCCCTCCTGCCGTACCACCCTGCGTGTTCCCCGCGGCAAGGGCCAGATCAAGATCGTATGCCGCAAGTGCGGCAGCTCCTTTGTAAGGAAGACCTGAGATGTTTGGCTATCTCGCCGCGGACACCTCCCATTTAACGCCGGAGGAGCTTGCCCGGTACAAGGCCTGCTACTGCGGACTGTGCCGTAGCCTCCAGGACCGGCACGGCATCCAGGCGCGGCTCACGCTGAATTACGACATGACCTTTCTCATCCTGCTGCTCCAGTCTCTGTATGAGCCGGAGGAGCACGGGGGAGACGAGCCCTGTCTGGTCCATCCCTTCCGTTCCCGCCCCTGGCAGCAGAGCGGGATCACGGCATATGCCGCCGATCTGAACCTTGCTCTGGCCTATCTCAAGTGCCTGGACAATTGGGAGGACGACGGAAGCCTCCTGGCCCTTGGCGAGGCAAAAGCCCTGCAGAAGGCCTATGAGGACGTCTGCGCGCGCTATCCCCGTCAGTGCGCCGTGATGCAGGAGAGCCTGCGGGAACTGGGCACCCTGGAAAAGGACCGACGGGAAGATCCGGACGCGGCCTCCGCCTGCTTCGGGAGGCTCCTGGGGGAGCTTTTCGTCTGGCGGGAGGATCGCTGGGCGGAAACGCTTCGCCGCATGGGCGATGCCCTTGGCAGAGCGGTCTATGTCATGGACGCCTGCATGGATCTGGACGGGGACGCTGCCCGCGGACGGTATAACCCCTTTCGGCGCTGGTACGGTCTCTCGGATAACCGGGAGCGCTTTCGCGCCATGCTGCAGATGCTGATGGGGGACTGCCTCCGTGCCTTTGATATACTGCCTTTGGTGCAGGACGTTTCTATCCTCAAGAATATCCTCTGCATGGGGTTTTGGACGCAGTTTGAACGGAAGTACGGGGAAAAGAAGGAATAAGCATGGTGAAGGATCCGTATCAGGTCCTGGGCGTATCTCCCGACGCCAGCGATGAGGAGATCAAGAAAGCCTACCGGGACCTCACAAAAAAATATCATCCGGATCTGAACCCGGGAGACGCCAGCGCCGCGGAGAAGATGCACGATGTGAACGCCGCGTATGACGCCATCAAGAACGGTACCGCCCAGCAGCAGACCTGGGACGGCGGCGCTGCCCAGCAGGCCTACGGGCCCTATGGCTGGGCCGGCTTCAACGGAGCCGGCGGCTTCAATCCCTATACCTGGTATCAGCAGGAAACCCGGCGGACCGAGCGCAGCGAGTATACGGCGGCCCGCAATTACATTCGCAATCGGATGTATCCCGAGGCCCTGACCGCGCTGAGCGGCGTCCCGGTATCCGAGCGGGACGGACGCTGGTATTATCTCAGCGGCGTGGCGAAAATGTATCAGGGCAATAAGATCGCCGCTCTGGAGGACGCCAGGACCGCCGTCCGTCTGGACCCGGACTGTGAGGAATATCAGGAGCTGCTTCGTCAGCTGGAGACCGGCGGCGACTTTTACCGCAGCTATTCCACCGAGTATCAGAGCGGGCTACACATGGATCGCCTGTGCATGGCCCTCTGCCTGTCTCAGTTCTGCCTGGGACCTCTCTGCGGCTGGCATGTCTGCTGCTGCTGATTGAAATGGAGATACAAAACAGCGAGGCTGTCAGCCCCGCTGTTTTTCTCAAAGGAACAGCTTTCGGATCAGCTGCTCCGTGTATTCGCCGAGAGAGCGAAAGTCCATATGAGGCCGGTAAATAAGCTCCATCCGGTCATGGAGCCGTTTCGCCTCCTTGAGCCTGGAGATCGCTTCCCGCAGCGCTTCTGAGGCCTCCTCTGAAGGCATAAAAACAGCTTTCAGAACCAGCTTCTCCTCCGGCAGGACCAGTGCTTCCGGGCTTTCCGGGTCCAGGGGAGATGGGCACAGGAAGGCCATATAGCCTCTCTCCTGCGCCAGCTCCGCGGCCAGGGAAATGGACGCGGGAGATTCCTGAAGTGTGACGCAGTCCGACAGCTGCGCGTCCAGGCTCAGCCTTCCTCTGCAGCTGATCGCGCTGAGAAAGCAGCGGCGCGCGGGCCGCCTCTCGCCCTTTTCCGGCAGCGCTTCCAGGATGTTCCTCACCTGATCCTCGTCCTGCGGCTCTGTCCTGCCGGAGCCCTTGGCTGCGCAGTCTGCCAGCGCTTGATATGCAAGTCCATAGCAGTCCCTGTTCTGCGCCTGCAGGGACAGCAGCTCCTGCTTCTCTGCCTCGGAGAAGGGGAGAAGCAGGTATCGGGAAAGATCCAGATAGTCCCCGGTGACGCCCAAGAGCCTCGGCTCCAGCACATGGGGAGCGGTCCCGTCCGCCCAGGCCTGACCGAGAGCGGGAATGTAGATCCCGTCCAGAGAGTCCGGGTCCCCGGAGCAGAGGACCTGCTCCACGGCCAGCCCCCTCGCCTTGGCGGCCTTGGCAATGGCCTTCAGCAGGCTGGATTTGCCGGTGCCCGGTCCGCCCTTGAGAATGTGCAGATAGGCGCCCTCCGGCGGGAAGTCTCCATAGAGGGAGAAAAAGCCCGCCTTTGTATTGGCGCCCAGAAAATAGGATTCCATGGCATGCACCCCTTTCTGAACAGTGTATGAAAGGCTGGCTGCGTTTATACACGCTGCGAAAAAGGAGCGATTCTTTTGTTTCGGTATTTGTTTTTCGACTTTGACGGCACCCTCTACGACACCGTGGAGGGCATCACCCGCTGCGTGCGGTATGCGCTGCGCAAGCGGGGCCTGGACGCGCCCCTGGAATCCCTGCGCTGTTTTGCGGGTCCTCCCCTGGACGACATGTTTGTAGAGAAGTTCGGTTTGACCAGAGAGGACGCGGAGCAGGCCGTCCGGGATTTCCGGGAGCGCTATGTGCCCATCGGTCTCTATGAAAGCCAGCCTTTTCCCGGCATGAAGGATCTGCTCCGTGAGCTGAAAGCCGCCGGGTATCAGCTGGCCGTGACCACCTCCAAGCCCCAGGTGCTGGCGGAGGAGCTTCTCCGCCGGGGGGAGCTCTATGAGCTCTTCGACTGTATCTGCGGCGCTGCCGATCAGGGAGAGGGCAACGCCAAGTGGCAGGTGCTCCGCCGCGCCATGGAGCGGCTGCGCGCGCCGGAAGAAGAGTCCCTCCTCATCGGGGACACCAAATACGATGTGGCCGGTGCCAGGCGCTGCGGCATCCCATGCATCGGTGTGGGCTATGGCTACGCAGCCCGGGGAGAACTGGAAAATGCCGGGGCAGACGCTGTCGCCCCGGATCTGGCCGCCCTTCGGGAGATGCTTCTCTCTTAAAAAACCGGTTGCCGTCTGATGGTCAGATTACAATGAGATGTTTTGCGCGGAAGCTGGGACCGATCCTGTCGGCAGAGGCTGACAGCCTCGCAGCGAAGCGCGGTGTGCGGAGGTGAGAAACATGCTGTGTGTCATCGCAAAGCTGGATAAGAAGGCGACGGATAAACTCATCGAGATCCGAAAAGCAGCTTTCCCTCCCGTTTCGGAAGGGAAGACCCTTTACGGGCATATTACCCTGGCCACCTATCTGGGAGAGGATGAGCGCGACTTTGTCCGCTTCTGCAAGAGCGCCCTGGCGGATGCTTCGGCCTTTGACCTCGTGTATGATAAGCTCGAAGTCCTGGAGGAAACCTCCATCATCGTGGCGGTACCGGCAAAGTCGGAGCCGCTGGCACACCTGCATCAATGCATCGCGGAAGCGTATGGGGATGCTCTGGATATCTGGACGAAAGGAGACCGCTGGTATCCGCACACCACTTTGCTCTTCGGCCCGCAGCTGGACTTGCCCGGCCTTTGCGATCAAATGGCCAATGCCTTTTCTCCCTTTGCGGCCAGGATCGGCAGGATCGAGTTTTCGCGTGTCCTTGCAGAAGCCTATGAGATCGTGGATTCCCTGGATCTTGCTCCCTGCAATCAGCACAGCACGTCATGATAAAGCAGACGATCCCCAACATAGCAGCAAAATACAGGGCGCCTTCCTTGCGGAGGGCGCCCTGAAGAATTGCGGATTCTCATTCCACCGGGATCGTGAGGATCTCAAGCCCCTGTTCTCTGGCGTAGAGGATGGTGTTGCGGGTTCCGCCGGCCTCGCCGTTGTAGCAGGCCAGCAGCAGGGAAGAATGGTTTACCATGTAGCGGTTTCGCGCCATCATGCAGCCGGGCGCATACTGCTCCTGCTGCAGAAATACGCTGTCGCAGCCGTCCAGGATCCGGTGATAACGCTCCCGCTGCTCCGCGCTCCAGCGGTCGGCCTGCCCCCGGAAGGGGACGGCGGCGCCCAGGGTCACGTCCGCATGGACCTGCCGCAGAAGCAGCAGGCTCTCCGCGAAATACAGGTCGCAGCCCTCCGCCATCCCGCAGAGGAAATGCCGGAAGCCTCGCTGATACAGGCCCACCAGCGCCTGAACGATATCCATTTTCAGGTCCAGGCACCTGAGGTCGTCCTCCCGGTAGCCCCAGGGCAGCTTGGAGGGCCGGTGCCCGGTAAAGCAGCAGGTGATGTCCTGTTTGTTCATGGCAGATCCTTTTGGATAATGGAGTCCTTCACAATTCTTTATGGTACGAATGCAATTAGATCGATGAGGAACTGCTCAACAGCCTTCCCCTGGAGGGGAAGGTGGCTCGGCCCGATCTCCCGCGAGGGCCGAGACGGATGATGTGTCAACCCTGCAGCCTGTACGAAGCTGTCCGAATGCAATATCCTCTGGGAGATATACCGCAGAAATATAGATCAGCGTTTCCTTGGATCGCTTCCCATTGTAGCGAAGAAAGAAGGACTTGTCAAAGGGAAGATGATGTGCTATACTCTCTTCGTCTTCAGGGCAGGGTGTGATTCCCGACCGGCGGTATAGTCCGCGAGCCTTCGGGCTGATCCGGTGCGACTCCGGAACCGACAGTATAGTCTGGATGGAAGAAGACGGGAAAATCCGATATTCCTGTCCTCTCTTTTGCTGCGCCTGAAGTCGTGGAGACTTCGGGCTTTTTCTTTTGTGAGGAGGAAAAAATCATGGAAAAACTGCTGCAATCCGCCAAGGAAAACCTGGGCTTTCTGCTGGTGTGCGCCGCCGTGTTCGCCGGGCTCTTTCTGCTTGCCTGGCTCTTTGAGCGCCTGCTGGTGAAAAACCGCAAAAAGTTTTCCGACACCCATTATATCGCCTACACCGCCATTTTCTCCACCATGGCGGCGGTCCTGATGTTGCTGGAGATCCCGCTGTTCTTTGCCCCCGGCTTTTATAAGCTGGATCTCAGCGAGCTGCCCGTCATGATCTGCACCTTCTACCTGGGACCGGTGGCAGGTGTGGTCTCGGAGTTTATCAAGGTCTTCCTGAAGCTGATCTTCAAGGGCACAAGCACCGCCTTCGTGGGCGACTTTGCCAACTTCGCCGTGGGCTGCACCTTTGTGCTCCCGGCCAGCATTCTCTATCACGCAAAGCCCAGCCGCAAAAGCGCCCTTCTCGGCATGGTCGTGGGCACCCTGGTGATGACCGTCTTCGGCAGCGCCTTCAACGCCCTCTATCTCATCCCCAAGTTCGCCCAGCTTTTCCACATGGAACTGGAAAAGATCGTGGGCATGGGAACGGCGGTGAACGGCCATATCACCAGCGTCTATACCCTGGTCCTCTATGCCGTGGTACCCTTTAACCTCTTGAAGGGGATCCTGGTATCCGCGCTGACCTTCCTGCTTTACAAGCGCATTTCCCCGCTGATGCACAAGGGCGATGCGCGGAAACAGCAGAGACACTGAAACAGAATCCTGAAGATCCTGCACCCCGATTTTCTGTCGGGGTGCTTGCATTTTCGGCGGAAGATGATAAAATAAAAGAAAAAAGGAGGGATCGCAATGATCATCACCATCGGACGAGAGCATGGCAGCAACGGGCACCTGATCGCAAGCGCCCTGGGCAGGGAGCTTGGCTTCCGCTGCCTGGATAAGGAGATCGTGGATCGGGCCGCGGAGGATTCCAGCTTCAACAAGGCCATCCTCGCTTCCTATGACGAAAAGCGGATCTCTCCCTATATCTCCAGTTCGCCCCACTACATGGGCATGGGGGAGGGCTTCCGCCTCAGTACCCAGATCGCCGCCGCCCAGTTTGACGCCATCCGCAGTCTTGCCGAAGAGGGGGACAGCATCTTCGTGGGCCGCTGCGCGGACTATGTGCTGCGCAACCGGAAGGACATGCTGCGCGTTTTCATCATGGCGCCTGTTGAATTTCGGGTACGCACCATGATGCAGCGCCAGGGCCTGACGGAAGACCAGGCCAGACGCCTGATCAAGCAGGTGGACAAGGACCGCTCCAGCTATTATAAATACTATACCGATCAGTCCTGGGGCGATATTGACAATTATGATCTCTGCATCAACAGCGCCATCACCGGCATCGACGGCGCCGTCATGGCCATCGCGGGCGTGGTCCGCAGCCTGATGAAGGCCGAGAAATAACGTACATGAATAAAGAAAGCACTCACGGCGGTTCCAATCGCCGTGAGTGCTTTTTCAGTTGAAGCTGTCGGCGCTGTCGTGGAAGAGGCGGTCGACTCGCTCCCGCAGGGCCGGATGCTCCTGCAGCGTGGGGTCCGCGGCCAGCAGCCGCAGCGCCGCCTGTTGGGCCCGCTGCAGTACCTGGGCGTCGCCTCCCAGGTCCGCCACGTGCATCTCAGGCAGTCCGCTCTGCCGCGAGCCGAAGAAGTCGCCGGGACCGCGCAGGCGCAGGTCCTCTTCGGCCACCTTGAATCCGTCATTGGTCTTGCACAGAATGTCCAGCCGCGCCCTGACCTCGTCGCCGTCTGCGTCGGAAACCAGGATGCACCAGCTCTTGTGGCTGCCCCGGCCGACCCTGCCCCGCAGCTGGTGCAGCTGGCTGAGCCCGAAGCGCTCGGCGTTTTCCACCACCATCAGGCATGCGTTTGGCACGTCCACGCCAACTTCGATCACTGTGGTGGAGACCAGGATGTCCGCTTCGCCGCTGACGAAGGCGGCCATCACGGCGTCCTTGTCTTTCGGCTTCATCTTGCCGTGGACACAGGCCACCTTCAACTCCGGGAAGGCCTCCTGCAGCTCTCTGGCGTGCTCCTCCGCGGACTTCAGCTCCATGGGAAGGTCCTCGTTCTCCTCCACCATGGGGCACACCACGAAGATCTGGCGGCCTTCCGCGGCAAGCTTGCGGATAAAGCCGTTTAGCCTTGCCCGGTAGCTCTCGTCCACGGCGAAGGTATCCACCTTCTGCCGTCCGGGGGGCAGCTCATCGATGATCGACACGTCCAGATCGCCGTAAAGGATCAGGGCAAGGGTCCGGGGAATGGGCGTTGCGGACATGACCAGCACGTGTGGGCGTGTGCCCTTTCCGATCATGGCGGAGCGCTGGTTCACGCCGAAGCGGTGCTGCTCGTCCGTGATGACAAGACCCAGGTTTTTGTACTCCACGTCCTGGCTGAAGAGCGCGTGGGTGCCGATGATGAGATCCAGCTCGCCGCTCTGCAGCTTTGCCTTGATCTCCCGCTTCTCTTTGGCGGTGGAGGAGCCGGTGAGCTTGCCCATCCGGATGCCGAAGGGGGAGAGGAAACGGTCCATCGTAGTCAGGTGCTGCTGGGCCAGGATCTCCGTCGGCGCCATGAAAGCGCTGCAGAGGCCGCTTTTCCAGGCGGCCCACACCAGCGCCGCGGCCACCATGGTTTTACCGCTGCCCACGTCGCCCTGGACAAGGCGGTTCATGACGCTGCCGGAGGCGAGGTCCGCCAGCGCTTCCTCCACGGCCCTGCGCTGGGCTCCGGTAGGCCGGAAGGGGAGCTCGGCGTAGAATTCCTCGATCTCCACCGGTTCCAGACGGCATCCCTGCTCTTTGACCCGGGTCTCCCGCATCTTGCCGAGCGCGCAGGCCAGAACGAAGAGCTCTTCGAACACCAGCCGCCGCCGCGCAATGTCAAGAGCCCGGATCTCCTCCGGCAGCAGCTCCGGCAGCTCCTCCCGGCAGCTCTCCAGGGCCTGGCGCACCGCCTGCAGGATCGTTCTCTGGTTCAGCGCGGCGTTCATCCGGTAGACGGGAACGATCCGTCCGGTGACGCCGCCCTCAGTGTCCTCCCGCTCGCAGACAGGGTTGGTCATGCTGCGCCGTGCGCCGCTGACCTCGATCTTTCCGTAGAAGACGTAGCTTTCGCCCTTGTGGATGCCGTCCTTTCGGTAGGACTGGTTAAAATAGGTGATTTCTACCATGCCGCTCTCGTCCACGGCCCGGAATTTTACCAGATCCAGCCCCCGGCGGATCCGGGTAAGACGGGGCGTGTCCGCCACCAGAGCGCGGATGCACACCGTTTCGCCGTGCACGGTCAGCGCGATGGGTTTATAGACGCTTCTGTCCTCGTAACGGCGGGGGAAATAGCAAAGAAGGTCATAGAGAGTAAAGACGCCCAGCTTTTGGAAAGCCAGCGCCTTTTTCTCTCCTATGCCCTTCAGGTAACGGATATCCGTTTGCAGATTTGCCATATTACTCCGAATAGACCACACGGTACTTCTCCGCGTCGATGGAAAGGGTGAAGTCTTCCAGCAGACCCTTGGTGCACACAATGCGGTCGTCCGTGGTGATGAGGATCATCTCAAAGCCGCCGTACTGCCGCCAGTAGTTCAGGGCCTTTGCCTCGCCCAGTACGAACATGGCGGTGGAAAGGCAGTCGGCCATGGTCCCGTCCTCACAGATGATGGTGACGGAGCGCAGCGCGCTGCCGCTGGGGTGGCCGGTGGCGGGGTTGAGAATGTGGTGATACACTGTGTTCTTGATGGAAAAATTCCGCTGATAGGGGCCGCTGGTGACCACCGCGGTCTCGCCCACAGTGACGACGCCCACATAGCCGTCTGGATTCTCCGGATCCTGGATCGCGACCTTCCAGAGGCTGCCGTCGGGCTTCACACCCAGGGTCTGGACGTTTCCGCCCAGGGAGATGATGGCGCTCTTCACGCCGGCCTGGCGCATGGCGTCGATGGCGTTCTCCGAGGCGCAGCCCTTGGCCACGGCGCCGAAGCTCAGCTCGCCGTATTCCGGAATGGTCAGCGAATAGGAACCGGAGGCGGGGAAGCTGGTGAGGGAGATCTTGTCAAAGCAGAGTCTGCTCAGATCTTCGGCGATTTCCGATTCTGTGGGCTTATAGTATTTCTGGTCCACGAAGCCCCAGCGCTTGATCAGGGGATAGAGACTCAGATCCAGCGCGCCGCCGCTCTGGTCGTAGACGGTCCGGGCGCAGGTGAGCATCTTGGCCACCTGGGCGGAAACCACGGTGCTCTGGCCTCTGGCGTGGTTGATGGCGTAAACGGTACTGGTGCTCAGCTCCGGGTCCAGCATCACGTCCATGGCGAGGATCACGCTGGCCGCGGCGTCCAGGGCCTTTTCGCCATTGTTGCCGTAGGCCGTGAGGGTCATGACCGTGTCCATGGCGAAGAGCTCCCTGGTGGACTTGCGGTTTTCACCACAGGCGGCCAGGGGCAGCATCATGGCAAGGCACAGCAGCAGCGCCGCCGCGCGCAGTAAACGGTTAGAGAAGATCTTTGTGTGTCTCATAGAATTCTCTGTAATCCTTCAGCATGTATTTGAGCAGATTGGGGGTGTCGAGCTGATAGGGGCATTTGCCGGAGCAGCTGTGACACTCCAGGCAGTCCTCGATCTTGTTCATCTTGGCCTGCCATTCCGGGGTCATGTATTGCTGCCAGGGGCTGCGGCGCAGCAGCATGTTCATCCTGGCGCAGTTGCGGATCTCGATCCCCACGGGGCAGGGCATACAGTAGCCGCAGCTGCGGCAGAAGCTTCCCGAGAGCTCCTGGCGCTCCTTTCGGATGAACGCGGCCAGCTCCTCGTCCATGTCCGGGTCTTCCTCCGCCACGGCGAGCCACTGCTCCAGCTCCTCCGTCTTCTGGATGCCCCAGATAGGCACTACATTGTCATACTGCTTCATGAAAGCGTGGCAGGCCCGCACGTTGGAAAGCATCCCGCCGGCCAGCCCCTTCATGGCGATGTAGCCCATGCCGGCCTCTTTGCACTTTTCCGCAAGGGCCAGATCCCGGTCGGAAGAAATGTAGCTGAAGGGGAACTGCAGAGTCTCGAAATACCCTGAGGCAATGCAGGCTTCCGCCACGTCGATCTTGTGTGAAGTCACGCCGATATGGTCGATCCAGCCCCTGCGCTTGGCCTCCAGCGCGCCGGCGTAGGCGCCGTTGGGGTCCTTGGGGTCCGGGACCTCCGGCACCTGGTGGAATTGGAACAGGTCGATGTGATCGGTCTTCATGCTGCACAGGCTCTGCTCGATGTGCCGGAGCACCCCGTCCTTGTCCCGCGCCTGGCTCTTGGTGGAGATCACGATCTTGTCCCGCACGTCGGAGAGGGCCAGGCCGATCTTCTTTTCACTGTCGGTATAGGCGTTGGCGGTATCAAAGTAATTGATCCCGCCCTCATAGGCCGCGCGCAGCAGCTTCACGGCATAGTCAACGTCGCAGCGCTGCACAGGCAGGCAGCCCATGGCGGTTTTCGTCACGGTCAAACCGGTTTTGCCAAGGGGAATCTTCTTCATCTCGGACCCTCCCGGAAAAAAATCAAAACAAGGCTTTACATTTAGGATTTCATTTGGTATAATACCCCCTGCTCGAAAGCAAGGTCATTATATCAGATGTTTCTGACCTTGTAAAGTTGGAGCAAAAAGAATATGCGGCCGTAGCTCAGCTGGATAGAGTGCCAGACTCCGACTCTGGAGGTCGTGGGTTCGAATCCCGTCGGCCGTACCAAACAAGCCACCCCCATGGGGTGGCTTGTTTGGTACAGTCGAGGGCCGCAATTCCGGGAGGAAAGGATCATGACGGAAAAAGAGAAGATGCTGGCGGGTCTCCTGTACGACCCCAGTGATCCGGAGCTGGCGGCGCTTCGGCAGAGGGCCCATGTTCTCAGCAAGCGCTATAACGACACCGATGAGACTCGGGAGGCGGAACGCAGGGCGATCCTGCAAGAGCTCTTGCCCGATTGCGGAGAGAGCGTCTACCTGCAGGGACCGGTGCAGTTTGACTATGGCTGCTTTACCTCCTTCGGCGCGTGCTCCTATGCAAACTTCAACTTCACCTGTCTGGACTGTGCTCCGGTGAAGATCGGCTCCAGTGTGTTTATGGGCCCCAACGTCTCCCTGCTTACGCCGGTGCATCCGCTGCGCTGGCAGGACCGCAACCTCTACCGAAAGGCGGACGGCACCTTGACGGATCGGGAATACGCCAGACCCATCACCATTGAGGACAACTGCTGGATCGCCGGAAACGTGACCGTCTGCGGTGGAGTGACCATCGGCGCCGGCAGCGTGATCGGGGCCGGCAGCGTGGTGACGCGGGACATCCCCTCCGGGGTGTTTGCCGCCGGGGTGCCCTGCCGGGTGATCCACCCCATAACGGACGAGGACGCGATGCCCTGAGTCTGCCGTTTGAAAAACCTTGGCGGATCTTCCGCTTTTGCGGTATGATAGATCCAGAACAGCATAGAGGAGGTTTTTGTCATGAGCGATTCTTCCTACATTGCGCGCACCAGCGGCCTGAAAACCAAAGATTATGTAGGCTATGCCATGATCGATGCGGCCGGCTGCCTGGTGTTCAGCCTGGTCACCACTCTGCTCCAGAAGTTTTACACCGACATCTTCCATCTGAGCCCGCTCTTTATCATGCTCATGTTCATCGGCGCCCGGATCTGGGACGGGATCAACGACCCCATCATGGGTCGGATCTGCGATACGGTGAAGCCCTCCCGCTTTGGCCGCTACTGCCCCTGGATCCTGTACGCGGCGCTGCCGCTGGCGCTCTCGGCGGTGCTCATGTTCCTGAAATTCCCTGGCATGGGGGAGGAGGGGCATACCCTCGCCACCTGCGTCTATGCCACCGTCACCTATGTCTTCTTCGGCATGGCCTATACGGTCCTGCAGATCCCTTACGGCTCCCTGGCCTCTGTGGTCACTACCGACGTCTCCGAGCGCAGCAAGCTCTCTGTCTGGCGCTCCATCGGCGCGGCCGTCGGTTCCATCCCGGTGCTGCTCATCGCGAGCTTTGCCTACGCCAAGAGGCTTGACGCAAACGGCGCTGTGGTCTTCGGTGAAAACGGCAAGGCCATCACCGACCTCCAGTATGCGCCGGTGATCCGGGGCGTGGTGATCATGGCCCTTGTCTCCTTCGTCATGCTGCTCGTCGCCTTTCGCCTGAATCGGGAGCGGGTGAAGACCCGTCCCCAGCCTGTGGAAAAGGGAGCCGCTCTCAAGGCCATGAAGCTGTTGTTTCATAACCGCGCCTTTGTCTCCGTGAGCCTCATTTCCATGCTGCTGCTCTCCGGCCAGATGTTCACCCAGAGCTTTTATACCTACCTCTTCGACGACTATTTCCACGCCAACTGGATGAACCTGGCTTCCCAGGCCTGCACCTATTCTCCCATGCTGGTCATGATGTTCCTTCTGCCCGGCATGGCGCGGAAGATCGGCAAGAAAGAGGTCTGCGCTCCTCCGCGGCATGGAACCGGATCTGCTCATGTGGATCTTCCTGGCCCTCTGTTTTGTCAGCGGCTGCGGCCTCACCACTTTGGTCATGCAGCTTTGGGCCATGGTCACCGACGCTGTTGACGATATCGAGGTGAAGACCGGCAGCCGGGACGACGGCACGGCCTATTCCGTCTTCAACTTCTTCCGCAAGCTGGGCCAGGTCCTTTCCGCCGTTTGCGTGAACGGCGCGCTTTTGGGCATGCATTACAAGGTGGAAAAGGGCGCCGTCCAGACCCTTGAGAATCTCCGTCGGATGTATGATCTGGCGACCTTGATCCCCGCGGTGCTCTTCGGCCTGATGGCCCTGCTCCTCTTCCTGTCCTATCCTCTGTCCCGCCATAAGGTGCAGGAGCTGCAGATCCTGAAGGAGCAAAAGCTGAAAGAATCCTATGAGAACAAGTTGATCGACATATGATAAAAGGAACCACCGGGAAGTGAACCCGGTGGTTCCCTTTATCTATTTCTGCCGGGACAGAACCAGACGGGATCGTCCTCGGGGGAGCAGGGGATCGTCACTCGTGTGCCGGCGGGGATCGGTTCGCCTTCGCCCCGCAGCTGCCATAAAGCTCTGTTTTTTGGCAGAAGCACGTTTACGCTTTCGGCCCCTTTGTCAAACACCGGGCAGATCAGCAGCGCTTCCCCCAAGAAGAAGCAGTCGCTTTCACAGTCATAGCCCGGATCCTGCAGAAAAACGGGGCGGATCAGGGGCAGGTTTTCCTTTCTGCCTTTCTCATATTCCCGCCAAATATAGGGCAGCATCCGCTCCCGCAGGCGGAAGAGCCGTCTTACGGCCTCCATCTTCTCCGGATACAGCCAGGGCATGGTGCTCTCTTCCCCCGGTTTCCAGGAGTGGAGCACAAAGCGCGGGAGAAATACTCCGTACTGCAGCCAGCGGAGGAAAAGCTCCTCATCGGGCTTGGGTCCGGCAAAGCCGCCGATATCGGGACCGAAAAAGCTGAAGCCGGTGAGGGCCATGGTCATGGCCTGGTAATGGTTAAAGCGCAGGTCCCGGAAATCTGTCAGATTGTCTCCGGTCCAGGTGGTGGCCACCCGCTGGGTGCCGGCGATGCCGCAGCGGGAGATGTTGAAAGGCAGAAATTCCTCTCCCAGGGTTTCCGCACAGGACTCCCGGCTGGCTCTGGCCATCAGGTAACTGAATAGCGGCCGGATCCTTTTTGCGGAGATCTCCCGCCCGAAGCCGCAGGCCAGGACCTCCTTGTCCAGCACGTCGTATTCGTTGTTGTCGTTCCAGATGCTGCGATAGCCCTTTTCCACCAGCTGCCTGCGCACGCAGTCCTTCCAGAAGGCGTAGGCGTCCGGATTTGTAAAGTCCAGATAGCTTGCCATGCCGCCCCAAAAGGGGAAGCAGGCGGGGTTGCCGTCGGCATAGTGGAGGAACCAGCCCTTCTCAGCGATCTGACGGTACAGCGGGTGCTCGGTCAGAAAGGCGGGCTTTACATTGGGGATCAGCTCCATGCCGTGTTCGCGAAAATGGGCGGCCAGCCCTTCGGGCGAGGGAATCTTGTCCCGGTTCCAATGGAACACACAGCGTTGCTCCCCGATCTGGGTATAGCCGCTGGAGAGGTAAAAGCCGCTCGCCGGCAGCCGTTCTTCTTCGCACTTTTTCACAAAGTCCCGGAGCCTTTTGTCACTGTCCGGCGCGTCGGTATACTCCATGGTGCTTCCGCAATAGCGGAAGGCCCAGTCCGGAACCCTTCCCACGCCGCCGCAGAGGGCGATGAAGGAGCGCAGGATCTCTTTTGTGCTTCCCAGGAAGAGGTAGAAGACCAGATTTTCCTCTTCAAAGCGGATCGAGTTGAAGGGCTCGAAATAATTGTTGTGCTCCTGGCCGAAATTGACCCTGCCGTTCGAGTAGGTATCATAATACAGTCCGTAAGAACCGGCTTCGTTTTCGCAGATGTAGAAGGGGATCTGCTTGTAGAGAGGGTCTCTGGTCTCGGCGTGAAAGCCCATGGAATCCACAGCCTCCAGCGTAAAGCTCCGTCCGCTCTTGTTCACATGGCCGCCCTTGTCACCCAGACCGAAGATCCGTTCCCCTTCGTGGCGGAGGGTGTAGTGAGCGGAGCCCTCGCCCAGTTCTCCGGAAAAGTTATAGGCGAGAGCGGACCGGTCCGCGTAGAGAAGGCCTTTCCGTGTCTTCGCCTGGATGCGGAAGTTTTTCTTTTCCACCGTGAAATCCACGCCGCCCAGGGTAAAGAGAAGCGCGTCCTCCTCTTCCCGTATGGCAGGAGAGACCGACTTCAGCCCCTCGGTGGAGAGCTTGTCCCGCCCTTCCAGGGGACAGTCGCCCGCCAGCGGCCAGACGCTCCAGGTGGGAAGGAGCGGCGTCCCCTCGCGGATCATGGCCACCCGCAGCAGGTTTTCGCAAAAATCCAGCCGCATGCTGACCCCGTCCGCTTCATAGCGGCGCATGGTGGGGCTGCATTCCGCAAGACGAAAGCGATGATCAAATTTCATCCTTGGGATCTCCTTTTTGCAGCATGTTACCGATGAGCTTGCCGTAGTGCACATGGCCCATGGCGGTGCGCAGCGGCGTGATGTGCAGGACCCGTCCCCGTCTCTTTTCGGTTTTTTGCCAGAGAGGCAGTCCGTCGCCGTTGGGGCCTCCCGTCCTCGCAAAGTTTGCCAGATACTGCGCCAGCTCTTCGGAAACCTCCCGGTCCCGTTTGCCGTAGGGCCTCCAGCTGCCCTCCAGCGTTTCGAAGATGTAGCGCAGGTCGCAGGAATGGAAAGCCCGGTTGTCGTCCCCGGGAGAATCCAGGTCAAAGTAATACACATACGCGCCGTTGGCTCTTGCATAGCGCTTGCCGATGAAGGCCATCACCGGGGCGTACATGTCGTTGTTGGTAAAACCGATCAGCGTGTCCACCGGCAGAGGATGACGGATCAGCCTGTCCACAGGCTCCGGGATCAACAGACCGTCGATCACAGGCATGGTGTTGTAGATGTTGTCCTTCCGCTTTTCGTGCATCCGCTCCATGGCGTCAAACAGCGTGTCCAGTGAGACCCTTCTCAATTCTTCCAGACTGCCGCAGCCTGCCTCCTCCATGTAATCCAGCCAGTAGGCATGGGTGTCCTCCGCCCTCTTCGGCAGGGCGAATCTGGGGAAGAGTCCCGCGCCGGACATCATGGCGGCCCGCCGGAAGAGCCCGGCGTTCGCCCCGTTCAGGCAGAGATACTGGATGGAGATCGCTCCGGCGCTCTGTCCCAGCAAGGTGATGTTTTCCCCGTCTCCGCCGAAGTCTCCAATGTGCTTTTTCACCCAGTGGATGGCCGTAAGCTGGTCGTCCAGCCCGAAATTGCCGTCCCGACCGTACCGCTTTCGGATCTCCTCGTGGCAGAGATAGCCCAGGGGACCCACCCGGTAGTTGGCAAACACCGTGACGATCCCCCGGCGTGCAAGCCCGGTCCCGTCAAAGGGAGATTCCGCGTTCAGCCCGGAGTCAAAGCCGCCTCCGTGGAAGAACAGCACCACGGGGCAATTCTTTGCTCCCTTGGGCGTGAATACGTTCAGGTTCAGGCAGTCCTCGCTGTATCGGTATTCGGCCCCTTCGCGGAATTCCTTCTTGTAAAAGCGCCGGGTGGGATGCTCCAGATGCTCGTGCCAGGCCCGGTTCTGGGGACAGCCGGGACCGAAGTCTGTGGCGTCCAGCGTTCCTTCCCAGTTTTCCACGGACTCGCAGTAGGCAAAACGCTCTGCGCGGGCATAGGGTACGCCCAGAAACTCCAGGCAGCTTTCCCGCTCGTTCCCGCGGATCTCTCCGCAGGCGCTGTGGATCGTGACCGACCCGATCCGGTCCTTCTTTGTCATGCTCCGTCACCTCTTACGCCTATTATAACAAAAGCGATCACGCTTTTCCACAGGCAATCGGGAGATTCCCGACAGTTTATCTTGTGTTTCCGGATCGTACGTGGTACAATATACTGAAATATCATGTGCGGGGATCACTATGGACGCTTTTAAACTTGTTTCAAATTACAAGCCTACCGGGGACCAGCCGGAGGCCATCGACGATCTGGTCTTGGGTCTGGAAAGCGGCCTGGATGAGCAGGTGCTGCTGGGCGTTACCGGCTCCGGCAAGACCTTCACCATGGCAAATGTCATTGCCCGACTCAACCGGCCCACCCTGGTCCTGGCCCACAACAAGACCCTGGCCGCTCAGCTCTGCAGCGAGTTCAAGGAGTTCTTCCCGGAAAACGCCGTGGAATACTTCGTCTCCTATTACGACTATTACCAGCCGGAGGCCTATATTCCCCATACGGATACCTATATCGAGAAGGACGCCTCCATCAACGATGAGATCGAGCGCCTCCGCCACAGCGCCACCTCCAGCCTCTTTGAGCGGCGGGATGTGATCGTGGTGGCCTCCGTCTCCTGCATCTACGGTCTGGGCGATCCCATCGACTATGCCAACATGGTCATCTCCCTCCGCCCGGGCCAGACCCGGAATTTTGACGAGCTGCTGCGCAAGCTCATCGAGATCCGCTATGAGCGAAACGATATCGCCTTCGAGCGCAACAAGTTCCGCGTGCGGGGCGATACGGTGGAGATATTCCCGGCCTATGCAAACGACCGGGCCATCCGGGTGGAGTTTTTCGGGGATGAGGTGGACCGAATCAGCGAGATCAACGTGGTCACCGGGGCTCCCACCCGGGTGCTGAACCATGTGGCCATCTATCCCGCCAGCCACTATGTCACCACCAAAGAAAAAATGGCCGCCGCCATCGACCGCATCCGCGACGAATGTGACGCGCGGGTTGCCTGGTTCGAGGCCAACAACAAGTTGCTTGAGGCCCAGCGCATCCGCCAGCGCACGGATTACGATATCGAGATGATGCAGGAACTGGGCTACTGCTCCGGCATCGAGAACTACTCCCGGGTCATTTCCAACCGGGAGCCCGGCAGCCCGCCCATGACCCTGCTGGACTATTTCCCAAAGGATTTCCTCCTCTTTGTGGATGAAAGCCATGTGACTCTGCCTCAGGTCCGCGCCATGTACCGGGGGGACCGGGCCAGAAAGGAGTCCCTGGTGGACTTCGGCTTCCGTCTGCCCTCCGCCTTTGATAACCGGCCGCTGAAATTTGATGAGTTCACAGAACGTATCCATCAGCGCATCTATGTCTCCGCCACCCCCGGAGACTATGAGAAGGAGCGGGCCGGCCAGGTGGTGGAGCAGATCATCCGTCCCACCGGCCTTCTGGACCCGGAGATCTTTGTCCGCCCCATTGAGGGCCAGATCGACGATCTCATCGGCGCCATCAATGAGAAGATCTCCATGGGGCAGCGCACCCTGGTCACGACCCTCACCAAGAAGATGGCGGAGGACCTCTCCTCCTATCTGCTCAACGCCGGCATCCGCTGCCGCTACATGCACCACGACATCGGCACCATCGAGCGTATGGAGATCATCCGGGACCTGCGTCTCGGGGAATTTGACGTTCTGGTGGGCATCAACCTTCTGCGGGAGGGCCTGGACATCCCCGAGGTCGGTTTGGTCGCTATCCTGGATGCGGATAAGGAAGGCTTCCTTCGCAGCGAGACCAGCCTGATCCAGACGGTGGGCCGCGCCGCCCGTAACGCGGACAGCTATGTGATCATGTATGCCGATACGATCACGCCCTCCATGCGCGCCTGCATCGACGAGACGGAGCGCCGCCGCGCCAAGCAGATCGCCTATAACAAAGCCCACGGCATCGTACCAAAGACCATCATTAAGAGCGTCCGGGATCTCATTGAGATCTCCGCCGCGCCGGAAAGCGGCGCCAAGGCGAAGGGCGTGAAGATGACCGAGCGGGAGCGGAAGGAACTGATCCAGGAGCTGGAAAGCAAGATGCGCAAGGCCGCCCAGATGCTGGAATACGAGATCGCCGCCCAGCTCAGGGACGAGATCATTCGCCTGCGGGGCGAGAAGTGAGGTCAGATCATGAAACTGATGATATTGGACGGCAACAGCATCGTGAACCGGGCCTTTTTCGGCGTCCGGCCCCTGACCGCGCCGGACGGCACCCCCACCAACGCTCTCTACGGCTTTCTTGCCATCCTCCAGCGTCTGTTGGAGGAACAGAAGCCCGAGGCGGTCTGCGTCAGCTTTGACCTGAAGGCGCCCACCTTCCGGCACCGCGCCTTTGACGGCTATAAGGCCAAACGCGCCGGCATGCCGGAGGATCTGGCGGTGCAGATGCCCCTGCTCAAGGAACTGCTGGACGCCATGGGCATTCGCCGCTACGAGCTGGAGGGCTACGAGGCCGACGATATCCTTGGCACCGCCGCCCGGATCTGCGAGGAGAAGGGCTGGAACTGTGTCATCGTCACCGGCGATAAGGACTCTCTTCAGTTGGTGAGCGACACCACCAGCGTCTGCAACGTAAAGACCCGCATGGGCCAGACCGAGACCATCCTCTATACCCCGGAGGTGTTCCGGGAAGAATACGGCTTCGATCCGCCCAAGATGGTGGACCTGAAGGCCCTCATGGGCGACAGCTCCGACAACATCCCCGGCGTTCCCGGCATCGGGGAGAAGACCGCCCTGGATCTCCTCCACCGCTACGGCAGCCTGGACGGGATCTATCAGAACCTGGACGCGCTGGATGTGAAGCCAGGCGTCCTGAAAAAGCTCCGGGAAGGGGAGGAGAGCGCCAGGCTTTCCTTCTGGCTGGCCACCATCCTGCGGGAGGTGCCGCTGGCCTTTGACCCGGCGGAAAATCGCTGGGAGAGGGACTATACGCCCAAGCTCTATCCCATGATGCAGCGCCTGGGCTTTTTGAAATTCATCGAGCGCTGGGGCCTTGCGCCTACGGAAGAGATCGCGGCTACACAGCAGAGCGAGAGTCTGCCCCGCCTGGAACTGGACGAGGCCGGTGCTCTTTCCCTGGCGGAGAAGCTCCCGCAGCTTGGGACCCTTGCGGTTTTTCCCCTGGACGGGCTGGATCACCTGGAGCTCTGCGACGGCAAAAGCGTCTGGTCCGCTCAGTGGACTGCCTGCGGAGAAGGCTACAACCGGCTCCTGCGGGCCTTGTTTTCACCGGACATCCCCAAGATCGCCCATGATCTGAAGGATCTGATGGGACTTCTCCTGAAAGAAAAGCTCTCGCTGGAGGCTTTCGTCTTCGATACCGCTCTGGCGGGTTATCTGCTGGAGGCCACTGCCGGCAGCTATGCCGTGGAAAAGCTCTCTCTGCGCTACCTGGGCGTCGAGAAGCACGGTGCGGAGGCTCTCTGGCTGCTCCACGCTCCCATGGAGGCAAAGCTCCGGGAGATGGGGATGCTGGATCTCTATCTGCAGGCGGAGCTGCCTCTCTGCGCCGTCCTGGCCCGGATGGAAGAGAGCGGTTTTCTGGTGGACCGCAAGGCCCTCTCCGATTTCGGAGACAGCCTCAATGCGGGCATCGCCGCCCTGCAGGAGAGCATCTGGGCCCACGCCGGGCATGATTTCAACATCCAGTCTCCCAAGCAGCTGGGGACCGTGCTTTTTGAGGAGCTGATGCTGCCCTCCGGCAAAAAGACCAAGACCGGCTGGAGCACCAACGCGGATGTGCTGGACAAGCTTCGGGGCAAGCATCCCATCGTGGGAGAGGTCCTGGAATACCGGGAGCTTACCAAGCTCAAATCCACCTATGCTGACGGCCTGTTAAAGGTCATCGACGCCGACGGACGCATCCACACCAGCTTCCAGATGACCGCCACCGATACCGGGCGCCTCTCCTCCCGGGAGCCCAATCTGCAGAACATCCCCATCCGCAAAAAGCTGGGCGGCCAGATCCGCAATATGTTTGTGGCAGGCCCCGGCAAAGTGCTGGTGGATGCGGACTACAGCCAGATCGAGCTGCGCCTCCTGGCACACATCTCCGGGGACGAGGCCATGCGGGACGCCTTTTTGAGCGGGGAGGACTTCCATGCCGTCACCGCCTCCAAGGTCTTCAACGTCCCGCTGGACCAGGTCAGCGCAACGCTTCGCAGCCGTGCCAAGGCGGTGAACTTCGGCATCGTGTACGGCATCTCCGCCTTCTCTCTCAGCCAGGATATCGGTGTCTTCCCCAACGAGGCCAAGGCCTATATGGAGGCATATCTGGAGAAGTACCACGGCGTGCGGGATTATATGAAGCGGGTGGTGGAGGAAGCAAAGGAAAAAGGCTACGTCTCCACGCTCTACGGCCGCCGCCGGGAATTGCCGGAGCTCAAGAGCAGCAACTTCAACCTCCGCTCCTTTGGCGAGCGGGTAGCTCTCAATATGCCCATTCAGGGTACCGCAGCGGATATCATGAAGCTTGCCATGGTCCATGTGGACCAGCGCCTTCATCAGGAAGGCCTGGAGGCAAAGCTCCTGCTTCAGGTCCATGACGAGCTCATCGTGGAGTGTCCCGAGAACGAGACCACCCTTGTCAGCCGCATCCTCAAAAAGGAGATGGAGAACGCTGCCAGCCTCTCCGTGCCTCTCACGGTTGAGGTCAACAGCGGGCACAGCTGGGGGGAGGCGCACTGATGTCTGTTCAAATCCTGGATGTGCAGCCCCATCACCTGCCGCAGATCGAGAAACTGGAGCAGCAGTGCTTTTCGCTTCCCTGGACCTGGGACCAGCTAATGAGCCAGCTGCCTGACGATTGCCATGAGTTTCTGGCGGCAGAGCAGGAGGGCAAGGTCCTGGGCTATGTGGGCATGATGACTGTCTTGGATGAGGGCTATATCTCCAATGTGGCTGTGGACCCGGCTTTCCGCCGGCAGGGGATCGCCGATCTTCTGATCACGGAACTCCTGGAGCGCTCCCGGATCCGCGAACTCAGCTTCGTGACCCTGGAGGTCCGGGAGCACAACAAGCCTGCCATCGCGCTTTACCGCAAGCACGGCTTTGCTCCCGTAGGGCTTCGCAAGAATTATTATGAGCTTCCGGTAGAGAACGCTCTATTGATGACGAAATACTTGAAATGAGGTGCGGGCAATGAAAATTCTTGCCTTTGAGTCCACCTGCGACGAGACCGCTGTGGCCGTCGTCGAGGATGGACGCCATATTCTGACCGATCAGATCTTTTCCCAGGCCCAGCTCCACGCGGTCTACGGCGGCGTGGTGCCGGAGATCGCCTCCCGCTGCCATGTGGAATCCATTTCCCTCCTGGCCCAGCGGGCCATTGAGGCTGCCGGCATCACCCGCGAGGACATTGACGCGGTGGCCGTCTCCTATGCCCCGGGACTCATCGGCGCGGTGTTGGTGGGGGTGAACTTCGCCAAGGCCACGGCCCTCTCTCTGGGCGTCCCGCTGATCCCGGTGCATCATATCCGGGGCCATATCGCCGCCAATTACCTTGCCTATCCCGAGCTGGAACCGCCCTTCCTCTGCCTTGCCATTTCCGGCGGCAACACCATCCTGGTGGATGTGCGCGGCTATACGGATATGAAGATCCTGGGCGCCACCCGGGACGATGCGGCAGGGGAGTGCTTCGATAAGACCGCCCGGGTCCTGGGCCTGCCCTATCCCGGCGGCAAGCCCATCGACCAGCTTTCCCAGGGCGGGGACGATCAGCGCTATGCTTTTCCCCTGGCCCATGTGGCGGGAAATCCTTATGACATGAGCTTTTCGGGCCTGAAGACTGCGGTGATCAACCTGGTCCACAACGCCCAGCAGAAGGGGGAGGAGATCGACCGTGCCGGACTGGCCGCTTCCTTCACCAAGGCCGTTAGCGACAGTCTTGTTCCCCGTACGGTGATGGCGGCAAAAGAATTGGGCTATGATAAGGTCGTCGTGGCCGGAGGCGTTGCCGCCAACTCCCGCATCCGCGCCGATTTTCAGAAGGCGGCGGAGGAAAACGGCTTTTCTCTCTATGTGCCGCCGCTGAAGCTCTGCGGTGACAAC
Organism: uncultured Eubacteriales bacterium; assembly: GCA_900316255.1. GTDB lineage: Bacteria > Bacillota > Clostridia > Oscillospirales > Oscillospiraceae > Limivicinus. The sequence goes on from ONCI01000001.1 coordinate 206,524, forward strand.
GGCGCCATGATCGGCGCCCAGGGCTACTACGAGTACCTTGCCGGCGTGCGGGCCGGCAGCGATCTGAACGCGTACGCCACCATGGACCTGTAAATGAGATGCAAGAAGGAAGGGGGATGCTCTCGTGAGTATCCACGACGGACATCGGGAGCGCCTGCGGGAGAGCTTTCGCAAGAACGGACTGGACGGTTTTGACGCCATCCGTTCTCTGGAGCTGCTGCTGCAGTTTGCCATTCCGCGCCGGGACACCAATCCCATTGCCCACGCGCTACTGGAAGAATTCGGTTCGCTTCAGGAGGTCTTCGACGCCAGTGAACAGGAACTCCTCCAGGTGGAGGGGATCGGCCCCTCCACCGCGGTACTGCTGCGCCTGGTCCCTCAGATCTTGAAAAAGAGCGCGGTGGATCGGGCGGCGGAGCTTCGCTATCTCACATCCACCGCCGATGCCCGGGATTATCTCATGCCGCATTTCCTCTATGAACGGGATGAGAAGGCTCTGCTCCTGTGCCTGGACAGTCAGAGACGGGTCATCCGCTGCGAGGAGCTCGCAAGAGGGGTGGTCAACGCCGTCAGCATCGACGTGCGACGCGTTCTGGAGATCGCTCTCAAGCACCGGGCCTGCAGCCTGATCCTGGCCCACAACCATCCCGATGGCCCTGCCAGCAACTCCCGGGAGGACGATCTGGTCACCGGTCAGCTCTACCGGTCGCTTCTTGCAGTAGGGATCGAGCTGCGGGACCATCTGATCTTTGCCCGGGACGGGGTCTTTTCCTATCGGGACTCCGGCGCGCTGCAACTCCTGGGCTATTATTGAAACAGGCTTTATGTAAACTGAATCTTGTAGTTTTTTTGTAACCCACCCCCATTTCCGGGTTCGGCATTTTTTTCCTATTTTCCGCAAAAGCCTTTGTACTTCAACAAAAATCGACTGTTGAAAAGCCTGTTGAAAATGTTGATAACTATTTGAAATCGTTTTATTCCCTTCGATTATGTTACTCAGATCATCCCGCCCGGGAGGTTTGCGATTTTCGACGTTCGCTTTTGTTTTGAAACCTTTTTCGGCGTGAGCAAATCTGCATTCGCCTTAAATGATTCCAAATTGTAATCTCCGTGGATCGTGTGATTCCAAATTGTAATTTTTATAGTTCAAAATTCAGCTGCTTGTCTCCAGAGCTTCTTTTCCGAACTGCAACTTGACGAATCCTCCACTCTGTGCTATACTCTCATTCGCTGAAAAGTTCCCATGCTGGTATAGCTCAGTCGGTAGAGCAGCTGATTCGTAATCAGCAGGTCGTGTGTTCGAGTCACATTACCAGCTCCAAAAAAACGGAAGGCCTTTACAAGGCCTTCCGTTTTTTTACATGAATTTGGGCCGTTCCTTCCCGTCGGCCGGGGGAACGTAGCCGTATTGGATCTCCGGGCGGATCTCCCGGAGTCTTGCGTGGATCCTGTCCACCTCTTCCTCTTTATTGAAGATGAGGTTTGCAAACTCCTTTTCTCCGTGGACCAGGATCAGCCGGTAGTAATAATAGGCCGGGCTGTCGTCCGGCTGGCATTCGCTGATCCGGGTGAAGGAGCGGTCGATGTGCTCATAGGGGACATAGTATTTCTTGCCCAGGTCCCTGTAGTACAGGCAGAGCTTCCCAAGCCGCACCCGGCCGATGCTCTCCGCCGTCTCGTAGTCCTGCTGGTGCTCCTCGTCGGAGAGGATGCTCTTGTCCACGCCGCGGAATTTTAATTTGCCGAATCCGAACATTCTATTCCTCTGCTTCCTCGGCCCGCTTTCGGAACACATCCCAGCGATACCACCAGCGCGGCGCGATCAGGGCGCAGAAGGTGCCGATCATGCCCGTCACCGTACCGGTGATCATGCCTGCCAGCACGTCGCTGGGGAAGTGCACCACCAGATAAATGCGGGAGATGCCCATCAGCACGCCGAATACCAGCGCAAGCCAGCTCCAACGCTTTTTGCCCAGGATGAATACCGGCACCATGGCCGCAAAAGCGGCGTTGGTGTGGCCGGAGGGGAAGCAGAAGTCGCTCTCCACATTCTGCCCCACGGTCATCCAGAGCTGCCGGTAGAAGTCCAGCGTATAGGGCCGGGGCCTTGCGATGGCGTCCTTCAGATAGATGTTCACCAGCAGCGCGCCCAGGAAGAGGCCGGCGCACATGGCGGTGCCGAAACGGCGGGTCTTCTTGAAGAAGGCCAGCACCAGGGACAGGGCGATCAGGAACATGCCGTGCTTGCCGAGCAGGGAAACGAACTCCATGAACTTGGTCATGGGATCGCCGCCGATCTCATACAGCTGGCGGATGAAGAGGGTGATGCTCTGGTCCATGCCGCTGAAAACGGCATTGATCCAGTCAGCGACACCCGCAATGACAGGAATGTCAAACATATCGGTTCTCCTCTCATCATCTCGATGCCCACATCTTAACACATATAAACTTCCAAAGTCTATAGGAATTTGAAAAAACTGGCTCCGTTCCGGTAAATCAGAAACGCGGTAGTTCATCTCTTTCGTATCTTTGTTCGTGATTTGTACGTTTTATCCGCTTTTTTCTTGACGAATTCTCTTGCACGCAATACAATGGGACCATCTTTAGCGAAGGGAAGCGATTCTATGGCCGGACCCGGAAGGGGCATGGGGCCCCGCGGATTTCTGACGGAGGATGAAAAGAAAAACATGCCGAAGGTCAGCGCTGCACTGCTCCGGCGTATCCTGTCCTATTTGAAACCCTACTGGTTCCAGTTTGTGCTGGTCTTTGCGGCGATTCTGCTCTCCGCCGTTCTTGGCCTCCTGCCAAGCATCATCACCGGTAAAATCGTCGATGAGGCCCTGGTGGGCAAAAACCTGACCCTGCTCATCAAACTCCTGATCCTGGCCTTTATCACCCTGGCCGGCTCCCAGATCATCAGCGTGCTGGAGAGCTATATCAACGCCTGGATCTCCCAGCGCATCATCTTCGATATGAAGAACCAGATGTTTGATCATCTGCAGCACATGCCCCACGCCTTCTTCACCTCGGAAAAGCAGGGCGATATCATCACCCGCATGAATACCGACATTTCCGGCGTAAGTTCCGTCATCTCCGGCACCCTCTCCAGCATCGTCTCCAATATCGCCACCGTGGTCACCACCCTGGTCGCCCTCTTCACCATGAGCTGGAAGCTTGCCATTATCGGCATCGTGGTCATCCCGCTCCTGGTCATCCCCACCAAGAGCGTGGGCAAGACCCGCTGGAAGATCCTCACCGAGAGCCAGTCCAAGAATGACGAGATGAACCAGATGGTGAACGAGACGCTCTCGGTCTCCGGCTCTCTTCTGGTCAAGCTCTTCACCCGGGAGGAGCGGGAGTACCAGCGCTTTGTGGACGTGAACGAGGAGGTCACCCAGCTGCAGCTCAAGGAACAGCGCAGCGGCAAGTGGTTTCGTGTGGTCATGGGCATGTTCACCCAGCTGGGCCCGCTGCTCATCTACTTTGCCGGCGGCTGGTTCATCATCGCGAAGGCCGACGCCAGTCTGACCGTCGGTACCATCACCGCCACCGTGGCCCTGGTGAACCGGCTCTATCGACCCATCGAGAGCCTTTTGAACATCCATGTGGATTTCACCCGCTCTCTTGCCCTTTTCACCCGCATTTTCGATTACTTTGACATGGAAAACCCAATTCAGTCCCCGCCAAACGGCCTCAAGCCCGACGTGACTGACGCCGACATCGTCTACGATCACGTCTCCTTCTCCTACGACCCGGAAAAGCCCCTGCTCACCGATATCGATTTCACCGTCCCAGGCGGCAGGATGTACGCCATCGTAGGACCCTCCGGTTCCGGCAAATCCACTGTCGTCAACCTGATCCCGCGTCTCTATGATGTGCTGGGCGGTTCTGTCCGGATCGCCGGCGTGGATGTGCGGGACTTTGACCTCAAATATCTCCGGCAGCAGATCGGCGTCGTCACCCAGGACAGCTACCTTTTCAACGGTACCATCCGGGAAAACCTGCTCTATGCCAAGGAGGACGCCACGCCCGAGGAGCTGGAGGCCGCCTGCTACATCGCGAACCTTACCGACTTTATCCATAACCAGCCCGAGGGACTGGAGACCATGGTGGGCAACCGGGGCCTTAAACTCTCCGGCGGCGAGAAGCAGCGCCTCTCCATCGCCCGGGTCATTTTGAAGGACCCCAAGATCCTGATCCTGGACGAAGCCACCTCCGCTCTGGACTCCATCACCGAAAACGCCATCCAGGAGGCACTGGAGGCCCTGATGGAAGGCCGCACCAGCATCGTCATCGCCCACCGGCTCTCCACCATCCTGAAAGCAGACCGGATCCTGGTGGTGAAGGACGGGGTCATCGCCGAGTGCGGGACCCACGAGGAGCTACTGGAAAAGGGAGGTACCTATCGGGAGCTGTACGAGACCCAGTTCCGCCAGATCCTGGACATGGAAGGCGGCAAAACAGAGGACTGATGCAAGTCCAGCCGGAAAAACAGATCCCTCGGAGAGAGACTCCGGGGGATCTGTTCTTTTCTTTGGGGCTTGCAAAATGTTTTCCGACAAGGTATGATGGCAAGCGGCAGTACTATAATATTAAAAACTCGGAAGGCGGGCCTTCTTTTGGAAACGATCACCTCGCGCAAAAACGCATATATCCGGCACGTCCGGCTCCTGGCCTCAGATGGAAACTACCGCCGTCAGCAGGGGGAGTATCTCTGCGACGGCATCAAGACCCTGCGGGAGGCGCTGACATTCGGTGCCAGGGTCACCTCTGTGCTGTGGAAGGAGAAAGTGGGGGAGATTCTTCTTCCCGCCGAGACACGCCAGGTTCTCGTGCCCGGGAAGCTTTTTGATTTTGCCTCTCCCATGCAGAACAGTCCCGGTCCGCTCTTTACTGTGGCCATCCGCGGATGCTCCAAACCCGGCAAGCTCAAAAATGCCATTGTGCTGGAGGGCGTTCAGGATCCCGGAAACGTGGGCACCGTCATCCGCACGGCCAATGCCTTCGGCATGGACGCCGTGATCCTAACCGGCGCCTGCGCCGATCTCTACCATCCCAAGACCGTGCGGGCCAGCATGGGCGCCATCTTCCGGCAGACGGTGCTGGAGATCGACCGGGAATTCCTTCCTTCCTTTTTGAAGGACCAGGGCCTGCCGCTCTATGCGGCGGCTCTGGACGAGCGGGCCGTGGACGTACGCAAGGTCCCTTTGTACCGCGCTGCGGTGGCCGTTGGCAGCGAGGGCCGAGGTCTCAGCCGGTCGCTTATCGCCATGAGTGATCAGACCGTCATTATCCCCATGGGGCCGGACAGCGAATCTCTCAATGCCGCCGTCGCGGCGGCTGTCCTCATGTGGGAGGCCTGCCGCTAAGGCTTCCGTTTATCAAAATCAACCTTAAGTCGGGGAGGTGTTGGCTTTGGCTTCTCTTGCATATTGGATCTGGCTTTCCGCCGCCTCGGTAAGTCCCAAGGCCAAGGCCGCTCTGATCCGCCATTTCGGGGATGCGGAAAAGGCCTGGCTATCCCCAAAGGGCGCCTTTTCCTCCGTTCCCGGCGTAACGCCTTTGGAGGCGGAGCGCCTGGAGCAGCGGGACCTCTCCCAGGTCAGCGCCATCCTCGGCGCCTGTGAGGAGCAGGGGCTGCAGATCCTGACCTATCAGGACGCCGCCTATCCCGCAAGACTGCGGAATATTTTTGCGCCTCCCGTGGTATTGTATGCCAAAGGGAGGCTGCCGGAGCTGGACCGGGAAGCGGCTGTCGCAGTCATCGGCACCCGTAAAGCCAGCGTTTACGGTCTCAAAATGAGCCGCGATATGGCCTTTCAGATCTGCCGCTGCGGCGGAATGGTCGTCTCTCTTCTGACCCACGGCATCGATGCGGAGGCTGCCCGGGGAGCGCTCCTGGCGGAAGGCAGCTGCGTCGGCGTCCTTGGTACTCCCCATGAGGAGGAGCATTCCCGCCTCGCGCAGGAGCTTTCCGTAAGAGGCTGTCTTTTGAGCGAATACCCGCCCGGCCGTCATTCGCAAAAGCAGTTCTTTCGGGAGCGCAACCGCATTGCCGCGGGCCTCTCGGTTGCACTTGTGGTCGTGGAGGCGCCGGAGCGAAGCGGCACCCGTCTCTTTGCCCAGGACGCGCTGGAGCAGGGGAAGGAGATCTTTGCCGTTCCGGGGAATGTGAATGCGGAGAACAGCGCCGGGACCCTTTCCATGCTGAAGGAGGGCGCGAATCTCGCCACCTGCGGCTGGGACGTGCTGCAGGATTTCCAGATCCTCTTTCCCGGAAAGCTGCGGGACGCCGGGTCTGATCCTGCGCCATTCACCGGCACCAAAGCGCCTCCTGCGCCGCCTCCCGAGCCCGTGCGGGAGGAAAAAGTCGTTGACAAGCCCGCGGCCCCGGACTATATTGACCTGAGAACTCAGCTTTCCGGCTTGCCGGAGGATCAGATGGCTATCCTGTCGTCCATCGATCCGGCCGGGACCCACGTGGATGATATCATTCTGCGCACAGGGCTTCCCACGGCGAGTGTGCTGCGCCATCTGACCATTCTTGCCATCAAGAATTACGTCAAGCGCAATCCGGGAAATTTTTATCAGTTGAATATCACCAAAAAGTGAGGAACTATCATGGCAAAAGCGAAAAATCTTGTGATCGTGGAATCTCCCGCCAAGGCTAAAACCATCGAGAAATACCTGGGCAGCGGCTATAAGGTCACTGCCTCCATGGGGCATCTGCGGGATCTTCCCAAGAGCAAGATGGGCGTTGATATAGAGAAGGGCTTCGAGCCCCAGTATATTCCTGTGCGGGACAAGACGGAGCTGATCCAGCAGCTCAAAAAGGACGCCAAAAGCGCCGGCACCGTCTATCTCGCCACGGACCCTGACCGGGAAGGGGAGGCCATTTCCTGGCACCTGAAGGAGCTGCTGGAGCTGCCGGACAGCAAGGCACGCCGCGTCACCTTCAACGAGATCACGAAGAAGGTCGTTACCGAGAGTATCCAGCATCCCCGGGACATCGATCAGGACCTGGTGGATGCCCAGCAGGCCCGCCGGATCCTGGACCGCATCGTGGGTTATACGCTCTCTCCGCTGCTTTGGCGCAAGGTCAAGCGGGGCCTTTCCGCCGGCCGGGTCCAGTCCGTCGCCACACGCATGGTGGTGGATCGGGAAAATGAGATCCAGAACTTCGTGAAGGAAGAATACTGGCTCCTGGACGCCCAGCTTTCCAGACTGGAAGGCGGCAGCTTCAGCGCCCGTTTCTTCGGCAAGGGCGAAAAGAAGATGGATCTCAAGTGCCGCGAGGATGTGGATGCCGTCATCGATGCCGTAAAAGACGCCCCCTTTACCGTGGGCAGCGTCAAGCGCGGCGAAAAGCAGCGGAGCCCTGCTCCTCCCTTTATCACCTCCACGCTGCAGCAGGAAGCATCCCGCCGCCTCAGCATGACGCCCCGTCGCACCATGTCCATCGCCCAGCAGCTTTATGAGGGCGTTGAAATTACCGGACAGGGATCCGTCGGCCTCATCACCTATATGCGTACTGACTCGCTCCGTCTGTCTGAGGAAGCCATCAGCGCTGCCAGGGGCTTTATCGGCGAGCGCTACGGAGACCGCTATCTTCCTTCCCAGCCCCGCCGCTTCAAGACTAAGGCCGGCGCCCAGGATGCCCATGAGGCCATCCGTCCCACCGACGTGCGTCTGACCCCGGAGCTTGTGCGCAAGGACCTGACCCAGGAACAGTACCGGCTTTACCGGCTGATCTGGGGCCGCTTTACCGCCTGCCAGATGGCCAACGCCATTTACGATAACGTCTCTGTGGACGTGCTCAGCGCGGGCTATACCTTCCGCGCCAATTACTCCGAACTCAAATTCCCCGGCTATACCGCCGTCTATGAGGAAGCCAAGGACGAGGAGAGCGACGAGATCTCCAGCCCCCTGCCGTCTCTGGAGGAAGGGGAGCATCTGAAGCTGGAAAAGATGCTGCCCGATCAGCAGTTCACCCAGCCTCCAGCCCGCTATACCGAGGCCACCCTCATCCGGGCCATGGAGGAAAAGGGCATCGGCCGTCCCTCCACCTACGCGCCCACCATCACCACCATCATCGCCCATGACTATGTACTCAAAGAGGGCAAGTACCTGCGCCCCACGCCCCTTGGGGAGATCGTCACGGAAATGATGAAGGATCATTTTTCCGATATCGTGGACCTGAAGTTCACCAACCATATGGAGGAGGAGCTAGACGGCATCGAGCAGGGCAAGGCCGCCTGGCGTGATGTGCTGGCGGAGTTTTACGGCGGCTTCCATCGGGAGATGGAACAGGCTGAGAAGGACCTGGACGGCGTGCGCCTGAAGGTCCCCGATGTGCTCAGCGACGAGCGCTGCGAGGTCTGTGGCCGCCAGATGGTGGTCAAGAAGGGCCGTTTCGGACAGTTCCTGGCCTGCCCCGGCTTCCCGGAGTGCACCTTTACCAAGCCCATCGTGGTGGAAATGCCCGGCAAATGCCCCAAGTGCGGCAGCAAGATCCTCAAGCGCACCTCCAAGAAGGGCTATGTTTTCTATGCCTGCGAGCGGGGAACGGACTGCGGCTTTATCACCTGGGACGTACCCACCAAGGATTTCTGCCCCGCCTGCGGCAAGACCATGTTCAAAAAGTCCGGGCGCGGCGCGCTGAAGCCCTTCTGCGTCAACGAGGAATGTGTCAATTTCGTTCCCGAGGACAAGCGGGGCTATCAGAGAAAGAACAAGGACGCCGCGAGCGGGGAAGAAAAGAAGCCTGCCGCCAAAAAGACAAGCGCCAGATCCGCAGCCGCGAAGAAGCCCACCGCGCGGAAAACGGTAAAGACGAAGGAATAAGCCATGCATACTGTAACGGTTCTCGGCGCTGGCCTTGCCGGCAGCGAATGCGCCTGGCAGCTGGCCAAACGCGGCATCCCCGTGCGCCTTGTGGAAATGAAACCGCTCAAAAAAAGTCCCGCCCACAGTTCGGACTATTTTGCGGAGCTGGTCTGCTCCAACTCCCTTCGCAGTGACGAGCTCACCAATGCCGTGGGCCTTTTGAAAGAGGAAATGCGGCGGCTCGGCTCTCTCATCATGGAGAGCGCCGACTTGAACCGGGTGGCCGCCGGCGGCGCCCTGGCCGTGGACCGGGTGGGTTTTTCCCGCACCGTCACAGAGCAGCTGCGCGCCCTTCCCAATGTGGAAATCGTCACCGCCGAGGCGGACGCTATCCCGGAAGGGGAGGTGGTCATCGCCACCGGCCCGCTATCCAGCGATGCCATTGCCGATCGCATCGCCGCTCTCTGTCCGGAGAGCGACCTGCATTTCTATGACGCCGTGGCTCCTATCGTGACCCTGGAGAGCGTGGATATGGACAGCGCCTTTTTCGCCTCCCGCTATGACAAGGGCACGGCGGACTATGTGAACTGCCCTATGGACAAGGAGGAATATCTGGCCTTTGTCACGGAGCTTGTCTCCGCGAAAGAGGCCCCTGTCCACGGCTTTGACGACAGCGGCGTCTTCGAAGGCTGCATGCCCGTGGAGGTCATGGCCCGCCGGGGCGTGGATACCCTTCGCTACGGCCCGCTGAAACCGGTGGGCCTGCGGGATCCCCGCACCGGCAAGGAGAATTACGCCGTTGTCCAGCTCCGCCGCGACAACGCCGACGGGACGCTGTATAATCTCGTTGGTTTTCAAACGCATCTCACCTGGGGCGAGCAGAAGCGGGTCTTCTCCATGATCCCGGCTCTGAAGAACGCGGAATTTGTCCGGTATGGGGTCATGCACCGCAATACTTACCTGAACAGCCCGCAGCTTCTGGACCGCTACTATCGCCTGCGGAGCGATCCCCGCATCTCCTTTGCCGGCCAGATGACTGGCGTGGAGGGCTATGTGGAATCCGCCGCCTCCGGCATGCTGGTGGGCGTCGAGACCGCTGCCCGCGTCCTGGGCCTGCCCCCTGTGGATTTCCCCCAGGAGACCGCCATCGGCGCTCTGGGCCTCTATATCTCCGGCGGCAGCGTGGGCGATTTCCAGCCCATGAATATCAATTTCGGCATCATCAGCCCTCTGGGCTATCGTGTGAAGGGCAAACGCAACAAGAACGCCGAGATTTCCCGGCGTTCCCTGGAATGGATCGACAAGATACGAGAGAAGGAGATTTTTTCCTATGAAGATCATCGTTGACGCTATGGGCGGCGACAAGGCCCCGGAGGAGATCGTAAAAGGCGCGCTGCGTGCCAGAAAAGAGCTCCAGGTGGAGCTGTTGCTTGTGGGCCGGGAGGAAGCCATCCGCCAGGTGCTGCAGCAGGAAGGCCAGCAGGATCTCAGCGGCATCGAGATCGTGGATGCCCGGGACGTCATCACCATGGAGGACGATCCCAGCACCGCCACCCGCCGCAAGAAGGATTCCTCCATGGCCGTGGCCCTGACCCTTCTGAGGGACGGCAGGGGAGACGCGCTCGTCTCTGCCGGCAGTACCGGCGCCCTGCTCACCGGCTCCACCCTCACGGTCAAGCGCATCCGCGGCATCCGCCGTGCCGCCATGGCTCCCGTGCTTCCCGCGGGCAAAAACGGCGTCATGCTCATCGACTGCGGCGCCAATGTGGAGTGCACCGCCGAATATCTCCTGCAGTTTGCCTATATGGGCAGCTTCTATGCCAAGCGCATGATGGGCTGCGAGAGTCCCCGGGTGGGCCTGTTGAATGTGGGCACCGAGGACACCAAGGGCGGTATTCTGCAGCACCAGACCTTTGAGCTTCTAAAGGAGGCCCATGAGGAGGGCCGCATCAACTTCATCGGCAATGTGGAGGGCACCAATGTCTTTGACGGCAGCGTGGATGTGGTCGTCACCGACGGTTTTACCGGCAACGTCCTGCTCAAGGGTACCGAAGGCGTCATCAAGTATATGATGAAGTCCCTCAAAGGCGTCTTCTATAAGAACGCCGTCAATAAGCTGGCGGCTCTGGTCCTGAAGAAGGACCTGGGTCTCATGAAGAAGTCCATGGACGTGAACGAGGTGGGCGGCACCGCTCTGGTGGGTATCTCCAAGCCTGTCATCAAGGCCCACGGCTCCTCCAACGCGGCCAGCTTTTTCGCCGCCATCCGCCAGGCCGTCGCCTTTGTGAATTCCGGCATCATCGAGGAGATCAACGCTCATATCGACGATATGAAGCTGAAAACAGAGTGATATGCAGAAGCTGGAAGAAACCATCGGTTACCGCTTTCGGAACCGCAAGCTGCTGGAAACAGCCCTGACCCACAGTTCCTTCGCCAACGAACGGCATGATCCCGGGGAGGAGAGCTATGAGCGCCTGGAGTTCCTGGGCGATTCCATCCTGGGCCACATCGCGGCGGATTTTCTCTACCGTCAGGATCCCCCCATTCCGGAGGGACGCATGACCCGCCTGCGGGCGGAGCTCGTCTGCGAGCAGAGCCTGCATCGCATCGCCCAGCGCATGGAGCTTGGGAAATACATGCGCCTCGGCAGGGGGGAGGAGCGCACCCACGGCCGGGAGCGCCCGTCCATCCTGGCGGATATGGTAGAGTCCATTCTTGCTGCCATGTACCTGGATTCCGGCAGCCTGGAGGAGCCCCGCCGCTTCATTCTGAACGAACTGCTGCTTCCCGCGGATCTCGGCGAGCAGCACCGCAGCGAGGATTACAAGACCGCCCTGCAGGAGCTGATCCAGCGCAAGCCCAATCAGCTCATCAGCTATGAAATGTTGGGCCAGTCCGGCCCGGACCATGACAAGACCTTTGTCTTCCGTGTCCTGGTAAACGGCGTCCCCGTGGGCGAAGGCAGCGGCCGCAGCAAAAAGGAGGCCGAGCAGATGGCTGCCCGCGAGGCGCTGGAGCATCTTGCCCCATGAGCGCAAGGGTCTCTGTCCTGCCGGTTTTTGTGCCCCATCAGGGCTGTCCCCATGCCTGCGTGTTCTGCAACCAGCGCCGGATCTCCGGCCAGCTGAAACCGGCCACTGCTTCCGATGTGGAGCAGATCCTGCAAGCATCAGCCGCCTTTCCCCGTCATGGGGAAAAGCGGCAATTGGCCTTTTATGGGGGCAGCTTCACCGCCATTCCGTCGGAGATGCAAAACGCGCTGCTTGCCCCCGCCCATGCGGCGATTCTTCGCGGTGAGATCGATTCTATCCGTCTTTCCACAAGACCGGATGCCATCGATCCCGATACCCTTGTCAGACTCCGCTCTTTTGGGGTCGAAACGGTGGAGCTTGGTGCCCAGTCCATGGATGAGGAAGTCCTGCGTCTCTCCGGAAGAGGCCATACGTCGGAAGACGTGCGACGCGCCTCCCGCCTTGTGAAAGAAGCCGGTCTGGAGCTGATCCTCCAGATGATGACCGGTCTTCCCGGGGACAGCCCGGAGAAAAGCCTGTACACGGCAAAAGAACTGATTGCCCTGCGTCCCGACGGCGTGCGCGTCTATCCCACGGTGATCGTCCGGGACACCGAGCTTTTTGATCTCTGGATGGCAGGGGAGTACCGCGAGCATACGGTCGAGGACGCGGTGGCGCTCTGCGCAAGGCTTCTGCCCTTATTTGAAGAGGCCCGGATCCCTGTTATTCGCCTGGGCCTGAATCCTACGGAGGAACTCTCCTCCGGCGAGGCTGTCGCCGGTGCTTATCATCCTGCCCTGGGGGAACTTGTCAAAAGCCGGATGCTGCTGCACCGCGCGGAAGAAGCACTGCAGGGGATCCCACCCGGTTCCCATGTGCGCATCGGGATCGCCCCGCGCCTGCTCTCCCAGATGATCGGCCAGCACGGGGAGAACCGAAGAAAGCTGATCGGGACCTTTTCCCTTGCTTCGCTTCGTTTCGTCCCTGTCGAGGACTGCATTTTACCGAGGCTCCTTTTCCAAGACAAGCAATTGCATCCTCCGGGTGGACAAATCCCGCAGGAAAGCGTATAGTGATACCAGCCACAGCGTTTCCGCCAGTTTCAATACGGACAGAGAGGAAGTTTGAGCATGGACAGCTTTCTGGCGATCTTCTTGATCCTTCTCCTTGGCTATCTCCTTGGCTCTGTGAAGATCAAGGGCCTTTCCCTCGGCACCTCCGGCATCCTTCTGGTAGCGCTTGTTTTCGGACACTTCGGGGTGGAGATCCCATCCGTTGTCCGTAATTTCGGCCTGGCCATCTTCGTCGGCTCGGTCGGCATGATCGCAGGTCCCGTTTTTTTTCGCAATTTCAAAAAGAAGGTCTACGCCTTCCTGACGCTGGGCGTCATGATCGTGGTGGTGGGCGGCCTTGTTACGGTGGGTCTGGGTAAGCTCCTCAACGTGAGCTTTGATCTCTCCATTGGCATCTATACCGGCGCCCTCACTTCTACTCCGGGCCTGGCAGCCGCCACGGAAGCCACTGCTTCTGTCCTCGCCGCGAAGGGCATAGAGGCCAAATCCCTGGCCTCCGTGGGCTATGGCATCGCCTATCCCTTCGGCGTGGTTGGCGTGGTCCTTTTCGTTCAGCTCTATCCCAAGCTTGTGGGCTGCAATGTGCCTGCCGAGGTGGAAAAGCTGCGTGAAAGCCTCCACGGCAAGGACTTCGGCGATGCCGAAGAGGGCGTGGAGGACAGCGCCAAAACATATCTGCATCTGGAGCCCTTCGGCATGCTGCCCATGGCCCTCACCATCGTATTCGGCATCCTGCTGGGCCAGGTGAAGTTCCCGCTCCCCGGCGGCATGAGCTTTTCTCTCGGTACCGCGGGCGGTCCGCTTTTCATCGGTCTGATCGTGGGGCACTTCGGCCATATCGGTCCCGTTTCCATCACTGCCCCCACCGGCACCGTCAAGGTCATGCGTGAGCTTGGCCTCTGCCTCTTCCTTCTTGGCGCCGGCACCGACGCGGGCCAGGGCTTTGTGGAGGTGCTGATGGCCCAGGGCATCAAGCTTTTCATCTTCGGCATTGTTGTGACTCTGGTCCCCATGATCCTGGCCTGTCTTGCTGCCCGTCTCATGAAACTGGATACCCTTACCACTCTCGGGTCCGTCTGCGGTGGCATGACTTCCACACCCGCGCTGGGCGCGCTGATCAGCTCCTGCGGCACCGAGGACGTGGCGGCCTCCTACGCCGCCACCTATCCCTTCGCCCTGATCTGCGTGGTCCTGGGCGCCCAGATCCTGGCCATCCTCTGGTAAATATTCAAGTCTATATCATGCATGGAAGACGGGAGCTGATGCCCCCGTTTTCTGCTTCTCAACAGCAACATACTGCCTGCGCTCGTTTCGACCGGCTTGGCAGGGGAGGCGATCTTCTCTTTACGGAAAAAAGATGCGGAAAATCTTTCGCTCTTTCTTGTAAAATCCCGCGCTTCCTGATATAATAACACGATTCTATTCCATCGGATGAGGTCATAACATTGTATTTGAAAGCATTGGAGATCCAGGGCTTCAAGTCCTTCCCGGACAAGACCCGGATCAGCTTTGAAAAAGACATCACAGCCATCGTCGGGCCGAACGGCTCCGGTAAATCGAATATTTCCGACGCGATCCTTTGGGTCATGGGCGAGCAGCGAAGCAAGGCTCTGCGCGGCAGCAAGATGGAGGACGTGATCTTCGGCGGCACGGAGAAGCGCAGTCCCCTGGGTTTTGCCCAGGTTTCGCTGATCCTGGATAACTCCGCTCATATCTTTCCCTCCGAGAGCCCGGAGATCATGCTGACCCGCCGCTATTACCGCAGCGGGGAAAGCGAGTATTCCATCAACCGCCAACCTGTCCGTCTCAAGGATATCCACAGCCTTTTGATGGATACGGGCCTCGGCCGGGACGGGTATTCCATCATTGGCCAGGGCCGCATTGCGGACATCGTCTCCAGCAAGAGCACCGACCGCCGGGAGGTTTTTGAGGAAGCCGCCGGCATCTCCCGCTACCGTTACCGCAAGGAAGAGGCGGAGCACAAGCTGGAAAAGACCGAGGAAAACCTGCTCCGCATCCGCGATAAGATCGAGGAGCTGGAAATGCAGGTGGGACCCCTCAAGTCCCAGGCCGAAACCGCCAAACGCTATCTGGTTTTGCGGGATGAACTCCGCGTCATGGAGATCTCCGCCTGGATGACAACGCTGGACAAGCTCCGTTCTCAGGCGGAAGCGGTCCGCCTGGAGTATGACCAGGCCAAGGCCAACCTGGAGCAGGCCAAGAGCGAGCTGGAAGCGCTCTATTCCTCCTCCGGCAATCTGACCGAGCGCATGCACCGTCAGGACATCGAGAGCGAGCAGGCGAGAGATCGTCTCTCTGCAGCCGAGAGCCTGGTTTCCGAGTGTGAATCCGCCATCGCCGTTCTCAAGGCCAACTGCAAGAGCAGCATGGAGCAGAAGGAACGTCTGCTCCGGGATATTCAGGAGCAGGAGGGCCGCACGGAGGAGATCCGCTCCGGCATCCGGAGCGGTGAAACCAGGATCCGAGAGATCCTGGAGGAGCTCCGCGGCCTGAAAGAGGAGAGCGACCGGAACAGCAATGTTCTGGAAGGCTGCCGCATGAAGCTCAAATCCCGGGAAGAGAGCGCCGGGCAGCTTACCGAGCGCCTCAACCGCCTGGAGGTGGACGGCCGCAGCATGGACGGACGCATCCGCATGCTCGCGGATATGGAGAAGGAGTACGAGGGCTACTCCCGCGCGGTGAAAACCGTCATGCGGGAGAGTGAACGCGGGTCTATCCGCGGCGTCCACGGCCCCGTGGCTAATCTGCTCCGTTCGGATGAGGAATGCGCCCTCGCCATCGAGACAGCCCTTGGCGCCGCCGCTCAGAACATCGTCATCGACAGCCAGAACGACGGCAGACTTGCCATCGAAATGCTTAAGCGCAGCGACGCCGGCCGCGCCACCTTCCTGCCGCTGGACACCATCCGCGGCTCCGTGATGCAGGACGCGCCGGAGCGGGATCCCGGCTTTGTGGGCATCGCCTCCGAGCTTGTGCGCTTCGATCCCCGCTACGAACAGATCGTCTATAACCTTCTCGGCCGCACCGTCGTTGCCGAAACCCTGACGGATGCCATCCGCATGTCCCGCAGCAACGGAAACCGCCTGCGCATCGTCACCCTGGACGGGCAGATGATCCATTCCGGCGGCTCCATGACCGGCGGCAGCAGCGTCCGCGGCAGCGGCTTTCTCACCCGTGCCAACGAACTGGAAAAGCTGAAAAAACAGCGGCAAAAGCTGGCCAATTCCGAAAAGACCTGCCGGGATGAGCTGGAGCGCGCCCGTTCCAATCTCTCCCAGGCCCGGTATCAGCTGGACATGGCCCTGGAGGATCAGGCTGATCTGCGCAGCCGCTGCTCCTCTCTGGAGGCCGAGCAGCGTACCACCGAAAACTCCGTTCATCAGTTCCAGCTGCTGCTGGATTCCCTTACCGGGGACAGCGAGACCCGCCGCGCCGCGGTAGACTCCGCCCAGCGTCTTATCGAAGATTTCCGGCGTCAGCAGCAAGAGAAGGAAGCCCGTCTTGAGGAGCTTCGTTCGAATTCCGCCGCCATCCGCGAGGAGATCGCCCAGATCTCCCGGAAGAAGCTGGAGCTGGAAGGGAAACGTACCCGCACCGAAAAGGAGGCCCAGGAGCGCAACGCCCAGATCCTGGAGCTGGAGCGCCAGGCCGCCCGCCTGGAGCAGAAAAAGCTCTCCGCCGATATGGAGGAGAAGCAGATCCTGGATAAACTCTGGGAGAACTATGAGCTGAGCCACAGCGCTGCAGAGGCCCTGCGCCAGCCGGTGGAGAATCTCCCCAAGGCCAACAAGGCCATTTCGGAGATGCGCCGCCAGATGAACGCCCTGGGCAATGTGAACCTGGGCGCCATCGATGAATATGAACGGGTCAACACCCGCTATACCTTCCTCACCGGCCAGCGGGACGATGTGGAAAAAGCGAAGAAAGAGCTTCTCGATATCATCTCCCAGATCACCGGCGAGATGACGGATCTTTTCCTCACGCAGTTCAAGGAGATCGACGCCTGCTTCCGCCAAACCTTCCTGGAGCTCTTCGGCGGCGGCAAAGCCGCCCTCCGTCTGGAGGACGAGAGCAACGTGCTGGAGTGCGGCATCGAGATCAAGGTCCAGCCCCCCGGCAAGGCCCTTTCCAACATCAGTCTGCTCTCCGGCGGCGAAATGGCTTTTGTGGCCATTGCCCTGTATTTTGCCATTTTGAAGGTCCGTCCCACGCCCTTCTGCGTTATGGACGAGATCGAAGCCGCCCTGGACGAGGCCAACGTCACCCGCTATGCCGAGTACATGCGCCGCATGTCCGACAAGACCCAGTTCCTTGTCATCACCCACCGTCGGGGCACCATGGAAGAGGCCGATATGCTTTACGGCGTCACCATGCAGGAAAAGGGCGTCTCCACCGTGGTGGAGCTGGATCTGGAAGCGGCGAAAAAGACAGTGGAGGATTAAACAATGGGATTTTTTGATAAAATGTTTTCCGGACTCTCCAAGACCCGGAAAAACATGGTGGAGCTGGAGGAGCTGTTTCAGGATTATCAGCCCGACAGCGAAGAGTTTTACGAGGACCTGGAGGAGCTCCTGGTCCTGGCCGACGTGGGCGCCGCAACCGCCCAGCAGGTGGACTATCTGATGCACAAGGCCACCTGGGTGGAGCGCTACCGCAAGGGCAGCGAGGCCCGGGACGGCCTGATCCGCGTGCTGAAAAAGCTGCTTGATGTGGGCAGCACCGATTTGAAGCTGAATACCAGGCCCTCCGTCATCCTGATGGTCGGGGTCAACGGCGTGGGCAAGACCACCACCATCGGCAAGCTCGCCCACCAGCTGAAGGAGCAGGGGAAGAAGGTCCTGCTCATCGCGGGCGATACCTTCCGCGCCGCGGCTGCGGAGCAGGTTGGCATCTGGGCGGAGCGCTCCGGCGTGGACTTTGTCCGCCACGAGGAGGGCAGCGACCCCGGCGCCGTGGTCTATGACGGCATCTGTGCCGCCAAGGCAAGAGGTACCGACGTCATCATCATCGACACCGCCGGCCGTCTGCATAACAAGGCCAATCTCATGAACGAACTGGCCAAGATCAGCCGCATCATCACACGGGAACTGCCGGAGGCGGATGTGGAGACCCTGATGGTCCTGGATGCCACCACCGGCCAGAACGGCCTCATTCAGGCCAAACAGTTTCTTGAGACATCCGGCCTTACCGGTATCGTTCTCACCAAGCTGGACGGCACCGCCAAGGGCGGCATCGTCTTTGCCATCGCCAACGAGTTGAAGCTTCCGGTAAAGTACGTCGGCGTGGGAGAGGGGATCGACGATCTCATTCCCTTCGACCCGGACAGCTTTGTCACCGCAATGTTCAAGAAATAAGGAGAAAGTATGCCTATTACCAGTAAACAGAGAGCCCAGCTGCGCGGCCTTGCCATGAGCGAGGATACCATCGTGCAGGTCGGAAAGGGCGGCATTACGGACAATCTCATTGCCTCCGTGGACGCGGCGCTCCAGGCCAGGGAACTGGTCAAGGGCCGGGTCCTGGAAAGCTGCGAGTTCAGCCCCCGCGAAGTGCTGGACCAGCTCTGCGAGAGACTGTCTGCCGAGCCTATCCAGGTCATCGGCACCAAGTTTGTGATCTTCCGCCGGAATCATGCCGATCCCAAGATCGAGCTCGTCAAAAGCAAGAAGAAGTGAGAGTGCTTCTGTACGGCGGCGGCTTCAATCCGCCGCATCTGGGCCACCTGGCCGCGCTGGAACGCGCGAGAGAGCTTTTGCGTCCGGATCTGACTCTGGTCATCCCGGACGGGGAACCGCCCCACAAGCCCTTTCCCAAGGGCTCTCCCGGCTCGGACGAGCGCCTGCACCTGAGCGAGCTCAATTTCGGTGATCTTTCGCAGACCGAGATTTCCGATCTGGCCCTCCGGCGGGACGGCCCCTGTTACATGATCGATACCGTGACGCTTCTGCGCCGTCGTTTTCCCGCAGATGAGCTGGTGCTCCTTGTGGGAAGCGACATGCTCTTCAGCTTCGGCACCTGGTACCGCTCCGCTGAACTGCTGCGGGAATGCACGCTGGCCGCCCTCTGCCGCGGACAGGGGGAGATGGACGCCATTGCCGCCCAGGCCCGCACCCTGGAAGCGCGCGGCGGCAAGGTCATCCTGCTGGACCACGATCCCGTGGAGATCAGCTCCTCCCGCCTGCGTGCCATGCTGCCCGAGCGTATGGGAACCGCCTATCTGAAGGACGCGGTCTATCGTGAGATCATCCGTCTCCGTCTCTACGGCGCGAAGCCCGATCTTTCCTGGCTTCGCGATCAGGTCGTTGCCATGCTGGATCCAAAGCGCATTCCCCATGTGCTGGGCTGTGAGGACAGCGCCAGGAGCCTTGCCCTTCGCTGGGACCTGGATCCGGAGGAAGCCGCGGAAGCCGGGATCCTGCACGATATGACCAAGCGCTGGTCTTTTGAGGAGCATCTTGCCTATTGTGAAAAGATGGGCATCGAGCTGGACGAGGGGGAGAAAAAGAACCCCCAGCTGCTCCACGCCCGCACCGGGGCCGTGGCGGCGCAGGAGCTCTTCGGCGCGCCGGAGGAGATCTGCGATGCCATCCGCTGGCACACCACCGGCAAGCCCATCATGAGCAGCTTTGAAAAGATCCTCTATCTTGCGGATATGATCGAGCCGAACCGGAGCTTTCCCGGTGTGGAGGAGCTGCGGAGCCTTGCCTTTGAGGATCTGAACCTGGCCATGTGTCATGCCCTGGAGCGGAGCGTGAAAAGCCTCCGCAAACGGAATATGGAAGTATACAAGGATACGCTGGATGCCTGTTCCTGGTATCGGGCGTACGGGAAATAAAGGAGGAAAGCCCTATGTTAAGCCCTGCTGAAATCGCCGCTGTCGCCGCGAAAGCCCTGGAGGAGAAGAAGGCCAAGGACGTCAAGGTCCTGAAGACCGCCGAGCAGACTGTTCTGGCAGACTATTTTGTCATCTGCAACGGTACCTCTTCCACCCACATCAAGGCTCTGGTGGACGAGGTGGACAAGCTCCTCTCCGAAGCCGGCGAGCCCCCCATCCGCCGGGAAGGCCTGCGTTCGGACATCTGGGTCCTGATGGACTTCGGCTCTGTCATCGTTCACGTCTTCACCGACGAGGCCCGTAAGTTTTATAATCTGGAACGCCTGTGGAGCGACTCCGAACAGGTTGACCCCGCCACGCTCCCCATGCCCGAACTGCATGAGGCCGAATAACAAGAGAGAAGGACCAAGCGCATGAAATACGATTTTGCAGCTATTGAAAAGAAATGGCAGGACCGCTGGGAAGAATCCAAGCCCTATGCCGCCGTCACCGGCAGCGAAAAGCCCAAGTTCTATGGGCTTATAGAGTTCCCGTACCCCAGCGCCGCCGGCCTGCACGTTGGCCATCCCCGGCCCTTTACCGCCCTGGACATCGTCACCCGCAAAAAGCGCATGGACGGTTATAATGTGCTTTTCCCCATCGGCTATGACGCCTTCGGCCTGCCGACTGAGAACTTTGCCATCAAGAACCATATCCATCCCGCCATCGTCACCCGTCAGAACATCCAGAACTTCACCCGTCAGCTGAAGATGCTGGGCTACGGCTTTGACTGGGACCGTGTAGTCGACACCACCGATCCCAAGTATTACAAGTGGACCCAGTGGATCTTCCTGCAGATGTTCAAGAAAGGCCTGGCCTACAAGACCACCATGCCCGTGAACTGGTGCACCAGCTGCAAGTGCGTCCTGGCCAACGAAGAGGTGGTGGAGGGCGTCTGCGAGCGCTGCGGCAGCGAGGTCGTCCGGAAGGAGAAGAGCCAGTGGATGCTGGCCATCACCAAGTACGCCCAGCGTCTGGTGGATGACATCGACGATCTGGACTATATCGAGCGCGTGAAGACCCAGCAGAAGAACTGGATCGGCCGCTCTACCGGCGCCGAGGTCAACTTCCACACCACCGCGGGAGACGACGTGCTGGTCTACACCACCCGTCCCGATACGCTTTTCGGTGCCACCTATATGGTCCTCTCTCCGGAGCACCCCTATGTGAAGAAGTGGCAGGACAAGCTCACGAACTGGGATGCGGTCGCCGCCTATGTGGACGAGGCCGCCCACAAGTCCGACTTTGAGCGCGCCGAGCTCAACAAGGAAAAGACCGGCGTCCGCCTGGAGGGCGTCCGCGCCGTCAACCCCGTGAACGGCAAGGAGATCCCCATCTTCATTTCCGACTACGTCCTGGTCACCTACGGCACCGGCGCCATCATGGCCGTTCCCGCCCATGATGACCGCGACTGGGCCTTCGCCAAAAAGTTCGGCTGCGAGATCGTGGAAGTGGTCAAGGGCGGCAACATCGAAGAGGCTGCCTTCACCCTGAAGGACGATACCGGCATCATGGTCAACTCCGGCTTCCTGGATGGCCTCACCGTGGCCCAGGCCATCCCCGTCATGAAGAAGTGGCTGGAGGAGCAGGGCATCGGCAAGGAAAAGGTCAACTTCAAGCTGCGCGACTGGGTCTTCTCCCGTCAGCGCTACTGGGGCGAGCCCATCCCTCTGGTGAACTGCCCCACGTGCGGTTGGGTCCCCGTGCCCGAGGATCAGCTGCCTGTCCTGCTGCCCCAGGTGGATTCCTATGAACTCACCGACGACGGCGAATCCCCGCTTTCCAAGATGACCGACTGGGTCAACACCACCTGTCCCTGCTGCGGCGGCCCCGCCAAGCGGGAGACGGATACCATGCCCCAGTGGGCCGGCTCCAGCTGGTACTTCCTGCGTTACATGGATCCCCACAATGACAAGGAACTGGTCTCCAAGGAGGCTGAGGAGTACTGGGGCCCTGTGGACTGGTACAACGGCGGTATGGAGCATACCACCCTGCACCTGCTCTACAGCCGCTTCTGGCACAAGTTCCTCTATGACATCGGTGTGGTCCACACTTCCGAGCCCTATGCCAAGCGTACCTCTCACGGCATGATCCTGGGCCGCAATCCTCACTATATTGGCTTTGCCGAGACGGAGGAGGAGAAGCAGGCCCTCATCGCCAAGTACGGCAGCCAGGCTCTCCGGGACTCTGTCAAGATGTCCAAATCCCTGGGCAACGTGGTGAACCCGGATGACGTGGTCAAGGCCTACGGCGCCGATACCATGCGCATCTACATCATGTTCATCGGCGACTTTGAGAAGACCGCTACCTGGTCCGACGATGCTGTCAAGGGCTCCAAGCGTTTCCTGGACCGCTGCTGGAATCTCATGGACCAGGCGCAGGACGATTACGCTGTCAGCGCCAAGAACGAGAGCCTGATCCACAAGACTATCAAGAAGGTGGGGGACGATATTGAGAACCTGAAGCTCAATACCGCCATCGCCGCACTCATGACCATGGTCAACGAGTTCTACACCAACGGCGTCACCAAGGGCGACCTGGGCCAGCTCATTCTGCTGCTCAGCCCATTTGCCCCCCATATCGCCGAGGAAATGTGGGAGCTGCTTGGCTTTGCCGAAAAGGAAGGCAAGATGGCCATGCAGATGCCCTGGCCTCAGTATGACGAGAGCAAGACCGTGGACGCCTCTGTGGAGATCGCCGTTCAGGTCAACGGCAAGCTCCGCGGCACCGTCATCGTTCCCACCGATTCCGATCAGGATACTGTCGTCGCCGCAGCCGCGGCGGAGAAGAAGATCCAGCGCTATCTGGAGGGGATGGAGGTCTTCAAGGTCATCTTCCGTCCCAACCGCCTGCTGAATCTGGTGGTCCGCCCGGCCAAATAAAGAATCAGACAATCGATTGAAGAAATCCTTTCATCGATTGTGAACACTCCTGTCAGGGGCTGGATCCATTCCCCGAAGGGAATCAAAATCCGTTTTTGAGGGAGCTCCGCTTTCTCAAAAACCCCTACGCCCTGAGCCGAGCTGTGCGAGGCCTCGCGCCGACCAAAGCGGCCCAAAGCCGCTGCGATATGCGCGAGTACTCAATTGCGAAATGAGTTTCGCAATTGAAGAATGAAGTAATTCTTGACAAAACGCGTCATATCCTTTATAATACCGCTGTTACAAAGCCAATTGCCAGTTGGCCCTTGAAGCGCCTCAAGGCGTATTGGAGGGAGGGAAATACATGTCTGAAATCTACGTCAAGGAAAACGAGTCTCTGGACAACGCTCTGAAGCGGTTTAAGCGCAGCTGCGCGAAGTCCGGCGTTCTGGCGGATCTGAGAAAGAAGGAGTACTATCAGAGCCCCAGCGTGAAGCGTCGCAAGAAGTCCGAGGCGGCCCGCAAGAACAAGAATAAGCGTTTCTATTAATTTCACATGATTACACCGCTGCGTTTTCGGCAGCGGTGTTTTCTTATTGGAGGCTATGAAATGCGATCTCTGGATGATTTTCCGAGAATTTCTCTCGGCCTTTTCCCCACGCCCATCCATAAGCTGGAGAATATCAGCGCCATGCTGGGAACCAATGTCTATATCAAGCGGGACGATCTCTGCGGCCTGGGTCTCGGCGGCAACAAGATCCGCAAGCTGGAGTTTCTCCTTGCGGATGCGAAACAGCAGGGAGCGGAACTGGTCTTCACCACCGGCGGCGCCCAGTCCAACCACGCCATGCTCACCGCCGCCGCAGCGGGAAAGCTGGGCATGAAGTGCATCCTGATCCTGAAAAAGCGGGGCGTCACAGATTGCAGGGGCAATCAGCTGCTGGATAAGCTGATGGGTACGGAGGTCCGTTTCCTGGATACGGACGATTATGCCGATATCTATAACGAGATGGACCGGGTTGGCAAGCAGCTGGGATTCCCGTATTACAAGATCCCCTGCGGCGGCTCCAACGCCCTGGGCTCCCTGGGCTATGTGTCCTGCGCTCGTGAGATCCGGGACCAGGGCTTCCGCCCGGAGCATCTCATCTGTGCCGAGGGCAGCGGCGGCACCATGGCGGGCCTCGCGCTGGGGGCCAAGCTCTTTCTCCCCGGCACCAGGGTCCACGGCATGATGGTGGACACCGATCCCTTTGACCGGATCACCCCTGAGCTGATGCGCGCCGAGGCGGATCTGTTGGAGGCAGACCTGGAAATCAGCTCCTCGGATTTTGCGCTTCGGGACATGTGCGGTCCCGGCTACGCCGTCCCGTCCGCGGAAGGAAACGCCGCTGTTTCGCTCATGGCCTCCCGGGAAGGGATCTTCCTGGATCCCGTGTATACCGGCAAGGCTTTTGCCGGGCTCCTGGCCATGGAAAAGGAAGGCGCTTTCCGCCCGGAGGACAAGGTCCTTTTCCTTCACTCCGGAGGCGCCGGCGGCCTCTTCGCCGTGGACATGAACTGATCCTGTCTACGTGTAAAATCGCTGATAGCAACCTTTATCGTTACCCTCCCCGCCGTATGTGCGACTATCACTCGCCCGCAAAGCCTTCCCCGCGCAGCATGTCTACCATCGTAGGGACGACCATTGGTCGTCCGCCCCTTCGCCTTCCCCTTGAGGGGAAGGTGGCATCCGCCGATCCCCCGCGAGGCGGATGACGGATGAGGTGTCGTCTATTTGAGAGCATCTGTAGCGGCCGATGCCCTCGGCGGCCCGCTGTTGGACTCCGTCCGATTCGTAGGGGCGACCTGTGTGCCCCTCCCGCCAGAAACATACCCTATCACAGAATAAAGCTTCGGCGGATCCGCAGCTATTGCGGATCCGCCGAAGCTTTTCTTTTTGTACACTATTGTGCCATTTATTTGAGCCCGTGCTTTTCCAGGATCATCGCCGCCGGGTCGTCTCCGGGACCGAAGATCGTTACATAGCCCTGCAGCGTCCCGGCTTTGGCTTTCAGCGCCCGGCAGCGCCCGTCGATGTAGATGTCGCTCTTTTCCCGCCCGTTCTTGGCCTCCTGCACCAGGTTTGCCGCGGCGGAATTTCCGTCAAAGGCAAGCAGCACGGAGGGCCTGCGCTTGAACACTTCGTAGGCAAAGCTCTTGTACAGTCCCAGCCCGGTGGGCTCGATGGAGATGCGCACCCTGACCTCCGCCTTCTGCAGCCGGTCCCGCTCCGAACGGCTGATCATGGTGGGGACAACCGAGAAGATCTGGAACTTTCCCTCGTTTTGCTGGATCAGATACCGCTCGTAACCGGAGCAGCTGTGCCCCACCACGAAAAAGCATTTCTCCGGATCCGCAAGCCGCAGCAGCTTGTCGATGGTATTCATTCCCTGGGGATTGAGCTTGGTGACGTGCTGATTGTTGTTGAAGCTGCCGCCGGCCAGTACGATGGGCAGTTTTCCTTCCGGCAAGGGATGGATCTGTGCTTCCAGCTCCTTCTGGGCGTCCAGCTTGCCCTGACTCACCCAGAGCACCTCCGTGGCCTTCTCGGTGGCGGCGATGCGCAGGGACAGATAATCGGCAGGGGAGAGGGGCCCGCGGGCATGCTCAAACAGCAGCCACTTGTTCTGGCAGTACTGGCGGCTCTTTTCCGCGATGCTCCTGTCGGTTTCCCGCATCCTGCAGAGCTCTTCGAAGCTCAGGCCCAGCAGCTTTTCCAGGGACAGCTCCTCTTCGACTGGGTCTGTGCCGTAGAGGGCGCAGCCGTCGGTGCCCTGTACGCACATCACCCCCGCCCGGAGAAAGCCCTTCAGCGGGTGGCGGCTCAGGTCGCTCAGGTTGTTCAGCCGCACGTTGGAGGTGATCTGAAACTCCAGTACCACCCGGTTATCCACCAACTCCTGCAGCAGCTTTTTTCCTTTTGCGCTGCGCAGATCCGGGGCATATAGCCCGTGGCCGATGCGCACATGGGGCATCCTCTGCCCGGGGCTCAGCGCCTCCTTCACCAAAAGCACGCTATTGGCCACGTTGTCCCGAAGACTGTCGTTTTCTCCTGCGTGGATCCGGATCACAAAGCCCGGGTCCAGCGCCGAGATCCGCACCAGCTCCTTGATTACCGGCCGCAGCTGCAGGATGTCGTTGATCTCTTCTCCCAGAATATCGCTGCCGGCCACATAGGGATCTCCGGCGATGGCTTTGAGTACCTGCAGGTTTTCCGCCAGGTAATCTCCGGGCGTGACCGCGTCCTTGATGATGGTCAGCGGCACCCGGCGGATCCCGGCCAGAAATCGGATCAGCACTCCGGTTTCCCGGTTGATGGCGGGCATGATGGCGTGGACCTGCCGCAGCATCTCCACCGATTCTTTTTTCTTCACCAGCGAGGTGTCGGAGATCTCCACATATTCGATCCCGTACCTGGCATAGGAACGGGCGATCCATAGAAGCTTGTCCTGGAACAGTGTGTTATTCCGATACTCCGGCGTTTCCCGGTCGGCCAGGATCCTGGAACAGTAGCGCAGCACGTCCGGCTCCGGGATCTGTTCCAGACTGTGGAGCACGATGGGATCCTCCGCGGCAATCCCCTTGGTAAACACATAGCGGTAGAGATAGACCTTTTCCAGATCCGCAAAGACAGCCTGCCCGTCCTTGGGGATGGTGAGGGAGTTGCGGATCCGGTTGATATTCCAGGCGGCCTCCGGGAGATTCCCCAGGATGAGATCCGCAAAGTTCAGAAACGTATTGTCGTCGATCCTGCGATCCAGGTATTTCCCTGTAAGGCTGGAATCGGCAAACTGCCGTGCCGTTATGGCCCGCTGCGCCTCCAGCGCGGCCTGCTGCTCCTCGCTTACCCGCAGACCCAGCTTCTTGATGTAGTAGAGCGGATAGCGGATCTGGTGGCAGATGCCGAGGGCGATCAGAATGTCAGGGGAGAGGTTGGCGTTCATGTGGGTGTGCAGATCGGTGCGGAACTTGGCCTCGCTGCGGATATAGGTCTTCACGATGGTGCGCAGCTCGTCCAGGTGATAATCCTTGGTTTGGCTCATCAGAGTCTTGGAGATGGCGGGGATCGATGCTTTCAGTTCAATGCTTCCGTCAGGCCAGATGTTGGCCACCTTGGTGTTGCCCAGCCGGAAGATGTAGAGCTGCCGATTCTGCCCGTCCACATAGCTGGGAACGGTCCCGCGAACGATCTTCAGCCCCTGCTCGTCCTCGCTGATGGGGAGTGAGCAGAGCTTCGCCAGGTTCACGATCAGATTCCCGCTGTGATGGTTGGGCGTGCGCAGCACATAGTGCAGCTCCTCTTCCTCCCGGAAAAGCTCCACAACGATATCTTTTTCCTTGTCCAGATAGAATTGACCGAATCGCCTCATCGTCTCTCCTTATGATCTTCCGTTCGTGTGAAACCTCTTTCGCGCTCGTATCTCAGGGCTTTCTGGAGCGCATGGCCAGAAAGCAGGGGATATGCAGCTCATGGAGCCGTCCCTCTCCGTTATAGTCCTCATAGAGCTCCAGCAGCTGAAAGCCCGCGTCCAGCTGTCCGCCGATCTGTTCCTCCAGGGAGTGGGAAAACTGAACCCCGCAGTCGTCCCGCCGCAGCTGCTCCATCTGCTCCGGGTTTTGCAGCGGGTCGAAGGGCAGGGCGTTCACGATCCGCTCCTCCTTGTCGTCCACGATGTAGTTTACAAAGTGGTCCGTACCGGAAAGCAGCTCGCCTCCGTGCCGCAGCACCCGGAAGCATTCTTTCCAGATTGGTCGGACTTCCCGCACATAACAGTTGGAGACCGGGTGGAAGATCAGATCAAAGCTCTCGTCGGGATAGGGGAGGGGCTTTGTCATGTCTCCCCGCAGGATGCGGATCGCGTAGCCCTCCCGCTCTGCCACCAGTCTCTCGCTCTCGCATTGAAGCGGGGAATAGTCCAGTACGGTGCAATCTGCTCCCAGAGCCGCGAAGATGGGCATCTGCTGTCCGCCTCCGCTGGCAAGCCCCAGGACCTTCCTTCCCTTCAGTTCTCCAAACCAGCGGTGGGGGACCGGCTTCGTGGGCGTCAGCAGAACGTCCCATTCGCCCTGCTTTGCTTTTTCATAGCTTTCATGGCTGATGGGCTTTCCCCATTCCCAGCCTTCCCGGATCCATCGGTCGATGGTCTCGGCGTTGATATCCTGATAGTTCATCATTCACTATTTTTCCCGCAGCAGGGCAGCTTCCGAAGAATGTCCAGCGTGTGGTGGGAGGCCCCGATCAGATCCTGTCGTTCGCAGATCGTGAAATGGTACTCCAGCCATTTGCCGAAGGTCTCGTCGTCCATTTTGTCGATGAGATTCCGATTATAATTGGTCGCTCCGTCCGTTGCCGCAAGCTTGATCCGCTCCACAGGCACTTCCCGGTTTAAAGCGGCGATGTCCTCCGTACGCATCAGCTGAAACAGATCCTTCGGCTCGCTGATGCAGTGCCAATCCTCTGTCAGCATCTTCAGGTCCATGGTCTCCCGCAGCTTGTTAAGGCCGAATACGTACATGATCACCGTGGGTTCGTTCATGCAGTAGGCCACCAGGATCCTTCCGCCGGGTTTTGTGACGCGCACCGCTTCCGTCAGCGCCTGCAGCTGGTCTTCCCATGTGTACAGGTGATACATCGGGCCCAGGAGCATCGTCAGATCGTATCTATTGTCTTCCAGGGCGGAGAGATCCAGGGCGTTTCCCTGCAGCGCACGGATCCGCTCGCTCCCGTCCAGCTTGGATCGCAGGACCTCCAGATTGTGCGCGACCAGCTCCACGGCAGTCACGTCATATCCCTCTTTGGCAAGGGTCACGCTGTACCGGCCGGTCCCGGCTCCGATCTCCAGGATTTCCGGATCCGCAAGCCCGTTCAGGCATTCCCGGATATACCGCATGGTGGTCAGATATTCCACCTGACCGTGCCGGGAGAGCAGCCGCCCTTCCTCATTATAGTTGTTGTAGTATTCTTCCAGGTAATTCATTTTCTCAACTCCGTGAGACGTGCCGGATCAGGCCAGGATCTCCATGAAAACATCCTCTTCCGTCCGGTCGTATTCCCGAAAGCCGCATTTCTCATACACGCGAATGGCTCTTCCATTGTCCGGGTAAACCTTGAGAAATACTCTTTTCAGGCCCAGTTCATCAAAAGCATATCCCGTCACTGCGCGGATCGCTTCCGTTCCATAGCCGAGATCCTGTTTTGCTGCGGTGATGGCGATCCCCAGCTCCGCCTCGGAATCCGTCAGGTCCATCAGCTCGATGTTGCCGATAAAAGAACCGCTGCTTTTCTCGATCATGGAGAAGAGTACGGCCTTCTCGTCCAGCTTCTCCCGGACCCATTTGCGTTCCTTCTCTTCGGAGACAGGCTCTGTTCTTCTGCCGATGAACCGTCCCACATGCTCCAGGTCGTTCACCATACGCAGGTAATCCGGTAGCAGTTCCTCCGAGACCTCCACATACCGGATCCTGTCAGATTCAAACAGCTGCTTCATAGCCGTCCCTCCATAGTATACTTGCTGCCAATCAAAGGCTGTCCCGGATGAATACCACCGAGCAGACGGATTTGGTGACCATCACGCTCTCCTGATGGAAAAAAGCGCATAGATCCTTTGCGATCTCCGTGACAGTGCTTTCCTCGGCGTTCAGCAGCATGAGCTGCAGGGTGTTTTCCTCCGTATAGCGTCCGTCGTCGTGGAAATAGCCTCCATTGGTCAGTTGAAAGGAAAAAGCTACGTGATAATT
The DNA here is from genome assembly GCA_900316255.1 of uncultured Eubacteriales bacterium. Classification (GTDB taxonomy): domain Bacteria; phylum Bacillota; class Clostridia; order Oscillospirales; family Oscillospiraceae; genus Limivicinus. The sequence continues at coordinate 235,964 of ONCI01000001.1, forward strand.
CTGGCATACTCTGCGCAGAATGGAGACATATTTCTCGGTTTCAAACTTCTGCGAGCCTGTGTCCGCATCGTTCAGACCGATATAGATGCTGTATTGCGTCGTCTTGTCGTTCATAAGCATACCGTTACCCTATCATATCAATCTGATTCCATCTGAAAATACACGAAGCAAGGTCTCGATGCTGTGATATCCAGATACCACTGTGCGATATATTTGCTTCGCAAATGCGAAATGTACTCGCTTTGCTTCCGCGCGATATGATGTGAATTCCTTCGCGCCAAGCAGGGCATATCACGCCGCAGGCATATCGCATTCTGACAGGATATATCGCAAATTCCGTCAGGAATTCATATCGCGTTGAGACAGTCGAACGACTGTCTCAACATGACTTGGGACAATAGCATGAATAAATCGGTGTTTATTTACGCTGATTGCGCGTCCATCCTCGTGGAGAAGATTCCACCTTTCAAAATGGTCGAGGCAATAGCGTTGAAAATACAGATTATAGATCGAGGCGATTGGCGACGCCTTGTAAATACTCGATTATCTCCTGTTCATGTTCATAGAAGTAATCATCTGCTGATTCACAAATGCCCTCTTCTTCTTCCGTGCCGTATGAACGAAATGCTTCAACAAGATTGTCATACAAATGCGTTGGCAATACTTCTTCCAAAGCAGAAAGATTTTTGTTGATTGCTTCTTTTCCCTCTGTGTTTTCCGTATTGAAAAACCATCCGCTGTGTCCTTCGCCGTTTACACCGCTCTCATAATCACACAAAATAAAGGTGTTGTAATCGTTCTCCGCAAGTTCACCCGAACCATACAAATCCCATAGCTTGTTCCATTTCTTTTGGTTTTCTGACATAATATCGACCCCTTTAAAATGAATTGACGCTGCGCGTCATGATTTGGCTTCGCCATGATTTTCGCTGTGCGCATGTATTGAATTGCGCCTTATTCCCCGCAGGTCAATTCAGGCCGCAAGGCAATTCATGCGCCGACAGGAGCAATTCATTGTTTGCAAAGCAAGCATACCGTCTCAACTGACTACAACCGAAGAAACAGGTCAACATATTCGAAGGCAGCAACTAAAATACGTACCTTGTACCATGCGAGAGCAATAATCCATCTGTCACATCGGAAAAATCATTATGTCCATTGTCGATCCATTCCGCAAAAACATCTCTTAGCTTTGCCGCTATATGCTTATTCTCTGGTTTTTCAAAATAACCCAGATTTATTCCTTTTCCATGTGCAGTAAACCATTCTCCAGTAACTGCTACAACAGGGTTATTGCGAATTTGCTGCATTTTGTTCGAAAGTGCGTAGGTAATAACATAAAAGCATTCATCCTCATAATATGCATTCACATAACGGACATATGGGATTCCATTTTCTTCTGTTGCTAAAGCGATCACGCTGTCTTTTCCAAAACGTTCTTTCATTATTTGTTCTGCTTCAATACTTAGTCTTTTCATGGCTG
>ONCI01000017.1 GCA_900316255.1 uncultured Eubacteriales bacterium
TTTGCCGGAGCTAATCTTGGCCTTGTGAAATATCATTTTGAGATTGGAGCTGGAAAAGAGAATTTTGAGTGGGTTTAAATAGGCTTGACAAATTCCAGTTTATCTAACTGAATACTTCTGACAGAGTCGGGAAACCGGCTCTGTTTTCTTATATGAAGGAGGGCTGCCCATGAGCCTTTTTCGCGTATACGTGGATGGCGCTCTGTTCTATCATCCGCAGATGTCGAAGCTGGCGATCACGGACGCCCGAATCGAAGAGGATGCGGAGAACATCGACAGCATGACGCTTTCCGCGCCTTTCAACCATCCGTACCTTTCCAGCATCCGACCTCTTTCTTCCACCATTGTCTGCAAGAAGGGCGATGCCGTGGTATTCGAGGGCCGGGCGTTGGATAATGGTACGGATTTTTACAATACCCATAGAGAGGTAAAAAAACTGAAACAGAAGGAAGGTGATGAAAATGAGCGTGATCCGCGTGGAGAAGAGTCGCAACTATTCCGTCATTTCCAACGTGCATCTAAGGGACCGGGAGCTGTCGCTGAAGGCGAAGGGGCTGCTGTCCCTGATACTGAGCCTGCCGGATAACTGGCAGTACAGCGTAAACGGTCTGGCGGCCATCACAAAGGAGGGGAGGACCGGAATCATGTCCGCCCTGCGGGAGCTGGAGCGGGCAGGATATCTGACCCGGCATCAGCTGCGCGGGACGCGCGGAAGGATGGGACCCAACGAATATGTGATCCGGGAACTGCCGGATCTACCGCAGTCAGGAAATCCGACCGCGGTGAATCCGACTGCGGTATGTCCGACCGCGGAATATCCGACCGCAGAGAATCCGACGTCGGAAATTCGGACACAAATAAATAAAGAAGAAAGAAATACAGAAGAAACAAGAAAAGACCAAAATAAATACCGATTCGATTCCTTCCGGGAGGCGGCCCAGATCTCGGCTGAGGAGATGCGAAGAGAAAGAATGGAGTATCGGGAGCTGATCCTGGAGAATATCGAGTATGAGCGGCTGAAGAAGGATAAATCCCTGCGCCGGGAGGATCTGGATGAGATCGTGGAGCTTCTGGTGGACACGGTCTGCAGCACAAAGGAGCTGGTAGTCATCGCCGGCGAGAAAAAGCCTGCCGAGGTAGTGAAGTCCCGCTTTCTGAAGCTGAACGCCGAGCATATCGGCTATGTGCTGGACTGCATGCGGGAGAACACCACCAAGATCCGCGACATCCGCCAGTATCTGCTGACGGTCCTCTACAACGCGCCGATGACCATGAACAACTACTACACAGCGCTGGTGAACCATGACATGAGAGGGGGTGAAACATGAGAGAACAGAAATGGCTGCGACAGCGGGTGTTTCCGCCCTAGCTTGCAGGGCACAATCCACTGGAAAGGAGGGAAGAGATGCAGGACGAGGTAAACAGCAAGGTGGTGGCCCTGTCGGTGCGGGTGGGCTCCACTGGCGCCAAAATGAGCGCGCATCTGCTGCGCCTTGCCATGAAGAAGTTCCTGGAGGAGGGACAGAAACACCGCACGGTGAAAAAGGAGCCTACCCACGGCAAGCAGACGGTGCGGGAGCTGATGAAGCAGGACACCGCCCTAACCAACATCGAGATCACGGACCAGAACATCAAGTCCTTTGAGCGGGTGGCGAGAAAGTACAACATCGACTTTGCCCTGAAGAAGGACAAATCCGCAGACCCGCCCCGGTACCTGGTCTTCTTCAAGGGGCGGGACGTGGACGTGATGACGGCGGCCTTCAAGGAGTACAGTGCAAAGGAGCTGGAGCGGGAGAAAAAGCCCTCCGTCCGAAAGCTGCTGTCCCAGGCACTGGACAAGGTGCGGCGGCGGGACCGGGAGCGCAGCCGGGAGAAGACCAGGGAGAAGGACAGAGATCTGTGAGAGAAAAGCTGAAAAAGAAGCTGCTCCCGGCGCTGCCCTTCCTCCCGGTCTGGTACGCGGCGGAAAAGCTCTCCTGGCTGTACCGGAGCTTGACAGGAGCTGATCCGGGCGAGCGGCTGCTTCTGTTGCTGACGGAGCCCGGGGCTGCCTTCCGACCTGCCTGGCCCAGTCTGCACCCCGCGGACATGCTCTTCGGCGGGTTGGTGGTCCTCCTTCTGGCTGCTTTGCTCTACATGAAAAAGCAGGAGGCAAAGAAGTTCCGGCAGGGGACGGAATACGGCTCAGCCCGCTGGGGAACGGCCGCGGATATCCGGCCCTATGAGGATCCTGACCCGGAGAAGAACATCATCCTGACCCAGACGGAGCGGCTCACCATGAACAGCCGCCCCAAGGACCCGAAGCTTGCACGAAACAAGAACGTGCTGGTGATCGGCGGGTCCGGCTCGGGCAAGACCCGGTTTTTCGTGAAGCCGAACCTGATGCAGATGCACGCAAGCTACTGTGTCACCGACCCCAAGGGGACGATCCTGGTGGAGTGCGGAAGGATGCTGGAGCGGGGCGGCTACGCCATCAAGGTGCTCAACACCATCAATTTCCGGAAATCCATGCACTACAATCCTTTTACCTACATCCGATCCGAGAAGGATATTCTGAAGCTGGTGAATACCATCATCGCAAATACCAAGGGAGAAGGGGAAAAGGCAGGGGAGGATTTCTGGGTGAAGGCAGAGAAGCTCTACTACCAGGCACTCATCGGCTATCTCTGGTATGAGGCGCCCAAGGACGAAATGAACTTCAGCACTCTGCTGGAGATGATCAACGCCTCGGAGGCCAGAGAGGAGGATGAGGATTTCAAAAACGCAGTGGATCTGCTGTTCGAGGACTTGGAGGCGGAGAACCCGGAGCACTTTGCGGTGAGGCAGTACAAAAAATACAAGCTGGCCGCCGGAAAGACCGCAAAGAGCATCCTGATCTCCTGCGGAGCAAGGCTGGCTCCTTTTGACATCCGGGAGCTGCGGGAGCTGATGTCTTACGATGAACTGGAGCTGGACCTGATTGGAGACCGGAAGACAGCGCTATTCGTCATCATCAGCGACACGGACGACACTTTCAACTTCGTGGTGTCCATCATGTACACCCAGCTATTCAATCTCCTGTGTGACCGGGCGGACGACCTCTACGGAGGGCGGCTCCCGATCCATGTTCGCTGCCTGCTGGACGAGTTTGCCAACATCGGCCAGATCCCCAAGTTTGAAAAGCTGATCGCCACCATCCGGTCCCGGGAGATCTCCGCCTCCATCATCCTGCAGTCCCAATCCCAGCTAAAGGCTATCTACCGGGACAATGCCGACACCATCGTTGGCAACTGCGACACCACACTCTTTCTGGGCGGGAAGGAGAGCAGCACCCTGAAGGAGATGAGCGAAATGCTGGGGAAGGAGACCATTGACCTGTTCAACACCTCCGACACACGGGGGCAGAGCAGGAGCTACGGGATCAACTACCAGAAAACAGGAAAGGAGTTGATGACCAGAGACGAGCTGGCCGTGATGGACGGCGGCAAATGCATTTTGCAGCTGCGGGGCGTCCGGCCGTTCTTTTCCGACAAGTACGATATCACAAAGCATAAGCGATATCGGGAACTGTCGGACTATGACCCAAAGCAGGCTTTTGATATTGAAAAATACATGAGCCGGAGGCTGGTCCTGAAAAAGGACGAGCCCATCGAGATCCACGAGATCAGCCTGACGGCTGACGAGACAAGAGAATAGGGAAAGCGAAAGCGGGGAGTTCAGTTTACACGGACTGAGCTCCCCGCTTTTTTTTATTTCCCGTGAAAAGGAGGAAGGATAAATGGAATTTTTCACCCTGATGATCGGAACCCTGAAAACCATCACCATCGCAGTAGGCGGCGGCCTTGGCGCCTGGGGAGGGATCAACCTGATGGAGGGCTACGGCAACGATAACCCCGGCGCCAAGTCCCAGGGCATCAAGCAGATCATCGCCGGCGGCGGCATCGCCCTGATCGGCCTGACGGTGATCCCGGTGCTGGCCAACCTTCTTGGCTGAGCACGGGATCGCCGGGCGGCTGCCCGGCAGGGAAAGGAGGAAGCTGAAGATTGTATGACATCGTTGGCAAGATCGAAGAGGCCCTCCGCGAGCTTCTCATGAGCTTCATTCTGAGTAACCTGGGCACCATGTTTTCCGACGTGAACAGCAAGACCGGCAGCATAGCGGGGGAGGTGGGGCAATCGCCCCAGGCCTGGAACGGCAGCATCTTTTCCATGATCCAAAACCTCTCCAATACGGTGATCATCCCCATTGCGGGGATGATCATCACCTTTGTGCTGGGCTATGAGCTGATCACCATGGTCACGGAGAAGAACAACATGCACGACTTTGAGACGGGGATATTCATCAAGTGGTTCTTCAAGGCCTTCGTGGCCATCTTCCTGGTGACCCACACCTTCGATTTTGTGATGGGCATCTTCGACCTGGGGCAGCAGCTGGTGTCCCGGGCGGCCGGGGTGATCGGGGCGGAAACCGCCATCGATGTGAGCGCCACGGTCACGGACCTGACGGCGGCCATGGAGGATATGGAGCTGGGAGAGATCCTGCAGCTGGCCCTGGAGACCATGCTGATCAGCATGTGCATGAAGATCATCTCCATCCTCATCACGGTGGTGCTCTACGGCAGAATGATCGAGATCTACATCTACACCTCTGTGGCGCCGGTGCCCTTTGCCACCCTGACCAACCGGGAGTGGGGGCAGATCGGGAACAACTACGCCAGAGGACTGCTGGCCCTGGGCTTCCAGGGCTTTTTCATCATGGTCATCGTTGGCATCTACTGCGTGCTGGTGCGTTCCATGACAGTGGCGGAGGACATCCACTCGGCGCTCTTTTCCATCGGAGCGTACACAGTGATCCTCTGCTTTGCGCTCTTCAAGACCGGCTCCATCAGCAAGTCGATCTTTAACGCCCACTGAGCGCCATGAAGCAGTATGCGATGATCTACGCAGACCCACCCTGGCAGTACCGGGTGTATTCCACCAAGAACCGGACCCGTGGCGCGGAGCTGCACTACCCGACCATGTGCCTGGAGGAGATCAAGGCGCTCCCGGTGGAGAGCCTGGCGGCAAGGGACTGCGTCCTCTTCCTCTGGGCAACGATGCCAAATCTCCGGGAGGCAATGGAGGTGATCGAGGCCTGGGGCTTTACCTACAAGACCGTGGCCTTCGTGTGGGTGAAGCAGAACAAGCTGGCCGATTCCCTCTTCTGGGGGATGGGCTATTGGACCAGGAGCAACGCGGAGCTCTGCCTGCTGGCCACCCGGGGTCACCCGAAGCGCCGGTCCACAAGGGTGCACCAGGTGGTGCTCTCCCACGTGGAGGAGCACAGCAGAAAGCCCCGGGAGGTGCGGGAGCGCATCGAGGAGCTGATGGGCAGGCTGCCGCGCATCGAGCTCTTTGCCCGTGAGAAGGTCCCGGGCTGGGATACCTGGGGCAATGAGATCCAATCGGATATTTCACTGGAAAGGAGGGAGGCGAATGGCCTATGTTCCGGTCCCGCGGGACCTGGCGAAGGTGAAAAACAAGGTGCTGTTCAACCTGACCAAGCGGCAGCTCCTGTGCTTCGGGGGAGCCGGGATCCTGGGGGTTCCGTTCTATCTGCTGACGAGGAAGGTGCTGGGAAACACGCTCTCGGCATGCCTCATGATGCTGATCGTGCTGCCGTTTTTCCTGCTGGCCATGTATGAAAAGGACGGACAGCCCCTGGAGAAGGTGCTGATGAACATGCTGCGGATGAGGTTTCAGCGGCCGGGCGTGCGGCCCTATCGGACCGAGAACTTCTATGCGGCCCTTCAGAAGGAAATCAAGGAAAAGGAGGGAAAGCCCATTGCAAAAGCACAAAGCGCCAAAGGCAAAAAAGCCCGTGGGAAAGGCAAAAAGAGCAAGAGAAAGGCGTGAACCGACAAAAGTCAAGCCCCGGCAGAAGGAAAAGCCAGCCAAAAAGGCAGCGCCAGGTACGGCTCAGCAGACGATCCCTTATCGGGAGATGCATCGGGACGGGATCTGCCGGGTGACGAACCGGCTCTACACCAAGAGCATCGAATTCGGAGACATCAACTACCAGCTGGCCCAGAACGAGGACAAGACCACGGCATTCAACTACTGGTGCGACTTCTACAACTACTTTGACCCCAGCATCAGCCTGCAGGTGAGCTGCATCAGCCAGAAGGCCAGGATCGCCGAAATGGAGGCAGCCATCCGGATCGATGAGAGAAACGATGAATTCGACGAGATCCGGCGGGAGTATGACGGGGTGCTGAAGGAGCAGATGGCCAAGGGCAACAACGGCCGGATCCGAAAGAAGTACATCACCTTCGGGGTGGAGGCCGCCAATCTGAAGGAGGCCAAGCCCACCCTGGAGCGGATCGAGACCGAAATCCTGGGTAACCTGAAGGCCATGGGCTCGGCAGGGCGGCCCCTGAAGGGCTGGGAGCGGCTGAAGCTGCTGTACGAGATCTTGAACGAGGAGACTCAGGAGCCCTTCCGCTTCCGTTATGACATGCTGCACCAGTCGGGGCTTTCCACAAGGGACTTCATTGCCCCCAGCAGCTTTGATTTCCGCAGCAGCCGCTATTTCCGGATGGGGCAGACCATGGGGGCGGTATCGTATCTGCAGATCCTGGCCCCGGAGCTCTCGGACAAGATGCTGACGGAGTTTCTGGAGATGGACAACAGCATCGTCGTGAGCCTGCATGTGCAGAGCATCGACCAGGCCAAGGCCATCAAGCTCATCAAGTCCAAGATCACGGACCTGGACAAGATGAAGATCGAGGAGCAGAAGAAGGCGGTACGCTCCGGCTACGACATGGACGTGCTGCCCTCGGACCTGGCCACCTATGGGGACGATGCCAAGAAGTTTCTGGAGGAGCTGCAGAGCCGGAACGAGCGTATGTTCCTGGTCACGGTGCTGGTGATGAACACGGCCGGCAGCAAAAAGAAGCTGGACAACATCCTCTTTCAGGCCTCCGGCATCGCCCAGAAGTACAACTGCGCCCTGAAGCGGCTGGACTTCCAGCAGGAGCAGGGGCTGATGAGCTCGCTCCCGCTGGGGTTGAACCAAATCGAGATCCAGCGGGCGCTGACCACCTCGGCCACGGCCATCTTCATCCCCTTTACCACGGAGGAACTGTTCCAGACAGGACAGGCCCTGTACTACGGCATCAACGCCATCAGCAACAACCTGATCATGGCGGACCGGAAGCAGCTGAAAAACCCCAACGGCCTGATCCTGGGCACTCCCGGCTCCGGCAAGTCCTTTGCAGCCAAGCGGGAGATGACCAACGCCTTCCTCATCACCGACGATGACATCATCATCTGTGACCCTGAGGGCGAGTACTCCGCCCTGGTGGAGCTGCTGCACGGCCAGGTGATCCACATTTCCCCCAACAGCAAACAGTACGTCAATCCGCTGGACATCAACCTGAACTACTCCGAGGACGAGAGCCCCATCAGCCTGAAGGCGGATTTCGTGCTGAGCCTGTGCGAGCTGATCGTGGGCTCCAAAACGGGACTGGAGCCGGTGGAAAAGACCATTGTGGACCGCTGCGTCCGGCTCATCTACCAGCGCTATCTGGAAAACCCATCCCCGGAGAACATGCCCATCATGCAGGATCTGTACGAGAGCATCCTCGCCCAGGAGGAGCCGGAGGCCAAGCGGATCGCCACGGCCCTGGAGATCTACGTGAGCGGCTCCCTGAACGTGTTCAACCACCGCACCAACGTGGATATCAACAACCGCCTGGTCTGCTTTGATATCCGGGAGCTGGGCAAGCAGCTGAAGAAGATCGGCATGCTGGTGGTGCAGGACCAGGTGTGGAACCGGGTCACCGTAAATCGGGCGGAGCACAAATCCACCCGCTATTACATGGACGAGTTCCACCTGCTGCTGAAGGATGAGCAGACCGCGGCCTACAGCGTGGAGATCTGGAAGCGCTTTCGAAAGTGGGGCGGGGTGCCCACGGCGGTCACCCAGAATGTGAAGGACCTGCTGGCATCCCGGGAGATCGAGAACATCTTCGAAAACTCGGACTTCGTGCTGATGCTCAACCAGGCCGGCGGCGACCGGCAGATCCTGGCCAAGCAGCTGAACATCAGCCCGCACCAGCTGTCCTTTGTGACCAACAGCAACGAGGGGGAAGGACTGCTTTTCTATGGCAACACCATCATCCCCTTCAAGGACAGCTTCCCCAAGGATACCAAGCTCTATCAGATCATGACAACCAAGCCCAATGAGGTGAATGAGAATGGAGGGATCGTCCATGACGAATGAAAAAAAGAACGAACTGCCCAATGCTTTCCTGATCTCCCGCGGAGAGGCTCAGGCTGCGCTGATGCTGGCCGCCCGTCTTAGCATGAAGACCCTGCGCCTGGTGAACATGGTGGAGGAAGAGCACAGGCTGCGCTATGCCCACAAGCCTTCGGCTGATGTGCACGACAGAATCATGACCTACTGCGAGCATCTGGAGGATGTTCTTGCCGAGGTAAAGGATCCGCTGATGGCGGCGGTGCTCTGCCCCATGAAGCACTTGGGGCTCACGCTGCCGAAATATGGAGCCTTCGATCCGGCCCGCTGCGAAAACTGCCCGGACTTTGCGGTGTGCCGGGAGAGCATGGATTTTCTCCACGCCCCGGGACAGCTGCTGAGCGCCGAGGGAAGAGCGCTGCCAAAGGGAACGATTGCGATCGCCTATGCCGACTTGGACCGGATGGAGCGGGACACCCACGCCGTGTTGGGGAAGATCGATGCGCTGACCGAGTGTATCCTCCTGTTCCTGAACGACACCCCCTATACCCCGCGTGAGCTGGCCAAGATCCTGCTGGAGACGGAGAAAACCTATGACGAGGTGTCCTCTCACCTTGGCGCGATCGAGTATGTGAAGTTGGACTGAGCTACTGAGCGGGGAAGGAGGTGAGAGAGGATGGAAGACAGACTGCGTATGGAGCCCCGGGACGCGCCAGACCGCCTCCGCGGACTGAATGAGGAGCGCAGGGAGCCGGAGGACCCCAAAAAGAAGGCAAAAAAGAAGGCTGCGCGAAAGCGGATCGCAGAAGAGGCAAAGAAAAAGCAGCGGAAGCACGATTTGCAGGAGCGGATGCAGCCGGAGCCGGACGGCCCCCGAGCAGAGGAGAACAGTACTTCACCCGAAAACCCGGAGACCTATGAAAAAACCGAGACCCCGGAAAGTGCGGAGACCAGGGAAAGCGAAAGCATCAGCCACCGGGAGCCGAAGCAGGAGCCGCTGCGCACGGCGGAAAGAGAACCTCCCGAGCCCCAGCTCTATACCCGGCAGCGGCAGAAAAAGACGAAGCGAAAGCAGCTCTCCCGCCTGCGCTTTGAGGACGAGCCCCTTCCAGCAAAGGGAGAGGGGAAGGCCGCCCCCGCGGGAAGGCTTGCCGCCTCCGTACCCAGGGCGGCGGTGGCTGCTGCCCATGAAAAGGTTGCGGAGACAGAGGACGATAACTCTGCCGTTCAGGCAGCCCATCAGGGAGAGCGGCTGGCAGAGCAGAGCCTCAGCACCGCAGGGAGAAAGCTGCAGCGGGAGAGCGCGCAAAGAAAAAGAGAAGTCCTGCAGCAGAAGAGCACAAAGCTGGAGCACACAGCGGTGCAGCCCGCCTCCAAGCTGAGTTTTGAGGCGGAAGGGGCAGAGCCAAATCCGCCGCAGCAGGCCCAAATGCGGAAGGCGGCCCAAAAGAGGCGGATCAAACGCCAGTACGCCGAAAGTGCCAGGAGAGTAAGCACCGGAGCGGAAGTGGCGGCAGGCGCGGTCCCAAGACCCGGCATCCCGGAAAAGCTCAAAAACCGGGTGAGGGAATTTGCCCGGGAGAACAGGGGACTTGTTGCCATCGTGGCCGCGGCCGGAGTGCTGGTGATCCTCTTTGCCGGGATTTTCAGCGCCTTTTCCGGCATGGTGGCGGAGACAGAGGGCGCCCTCATGGAGACCACCTATCTCGCCGAGGATCAGGCCATCTGGGATGCGGAGGCTCTTTATGCCGGTTGGGAGGCGCAGCTGCAGCAGCAGATCGAACAGATCCGGGCAGAGCATCCGGGCTACGATGAGTACCGCTTTCAGATCGATGAGATCTCCCACAACCCCTATCAGCTGATTTCTTACCTGACACTGAAATGTGGAGCGTTTCACTCCAATGACGTAAAAAGCGAAATGGAAGCGCTCTTTCGGGAGCAGTACAGCCTGAGCTATCAGGAGGACAGCTATACGGAGACCAGCACCCGGACGGTGCGGGTGGGGGAATCTCTGGGATCGGTGGTGACAAGTGGGTACTGCAACTGTGCGATCTGCTGCGGCGTCTGGGCAGGCGGCCCCACGGCCAGCGGCCTGTATCCGAGGGCAAGGCACACCATTGCCGTGGACGGGAGCAATCCCTTTGTGCCCATGGGGACCCATGTGGTGATGAATGGCGTGGAATACGTGGTGGAGGATATCGGCGGCTTTGCCGGCTTCGGCGTGCAGTTCGACGTGTACTACGACACCCACGCCCAGGCGCAGGCCCACGGCCACCAGACCTGGGAGGCGGTGCTGGCAGACAGCAACGGGAGGAGAGAGGTGGAGGTGACCGAAACCAGAGCCGTAAGACGGCTGAGCGTGACCCTCACAAACGGGAACCTGGACCTTGTGATCCGGAACCGGCTGAACGAGGAGGACACCAGCCACTACCAGATCTATAACGCCGTATACGGCAACCGGAGCTATCTGTTCTCGGTGGAGAACCTGCCCTCGTATGGCGGCATGTCCTACGACATTCCGCCGGAGGCTCTCAGCGACTCCCGTTTTGCCGCCATGATCCGGGAGGCGGAGAAGTATCTGGGACGGCCCTATGTCTGGGGCGGAGGCAGCCCGGAAACGGGCTTTGACTGCAGCGGCTACGTGTCCTGGGTGGTGAATCACTGCGGAAACGGTTGGGACTTCGGACGGCTCTCGGCGGAAGGCCTGCGCGGCGTATGTACCTACGTTTCGCCCCAGGAGGCAAAGCCCGGAGATCTGGTATTCTTCCAGGGAACCTATGACACCCCGGGAGCCAGCCACTGTGCCATCTACGTGGGAGACGGGATGATGATCCACTGCGGCAACCCGATCCAGTACGCATCCATGCAGTCCAGCTACTGGCAGGAGCATTTCTTCTGCTTCGGCAGACTACCTTAAGGGAAGGAGGAAGGAAACATGAAAGACAAATTCCAGGTGATCGAGGAAAAGATCCGCAAGGCGGAGGCCAGACTCCGGGAGGATGAGGAGTATGTGAAGACCCTGCACGCGGAAAAACGCCAGATGGAGGATGAGGAGATCATCAAAGCAGTCCGGCGGTCCATGGCCAAGGACGGGGATGTGCGGCAGGCTCTGCAGATCCTGCAGAGCCGGGACCTGGGGAGCGAAGGGGAGAAGGAGGGAGCGGATGATTAAGCGAATGCGGCGCTTTACCCTGCTTCTGCTGCTCCTGTCCACGCTGCTTTGCCAGAGTGGAGCGACAGCTCTGGCCTACACCAACGAAGGGGGAAACCCGGGTGTCACGGTGGAGGAGCCGGAGCCCAGCCCATCCCCGACTCCGGCACCCACACCGGCACCGACGCCGGAGGGACAGATCACCCCGGACGGAAACCTCAGCCTTGTGGACGATCTGGACTACAGCGCAAGGGGCGGCCTGCAGTTCATGACCGTCACCACCCGGAACGGCCATGTCTATTACATCGTCATCGACCGGACGGCCAATTCCCAGAACGTCTACTTCCTAAACCAGGTGGACGAGTATGACCTGATGAACGTGCTGAGCGATGGGGACAAGGAGCAGCTGGAAAAGGACAAGGCCAGTACGCCTCAGCCCAAGCCCCAGAACGTGGTGGCTGTACAGCCGGTGGAGACCGCGAAGCCCTCCGGGGCTGAGCAGCAAAGGCCTGCGCAGGGCGACCTGGACAGCGATGTCATCCGCGTTGCCTTCTTCGCCGGGCTTGCCCTGCTGGTGGTGCTGGACTATTACATCCTGAAGATCCGGCCGCAGAAGCAGGGTGCCTTTGACGATGAGGAGGAAGAAGAGGAGGAAGAGGAGTACGAGAACGAGGATGAGGACGAGACGGAAGAAAGAGAGGGGGATTTCTGAGGATGAGAGATCGGCCTGAAGCGCAGGGAGCTTTGCCCAAAAGGGTGGGGCTCCCTTTGTTCATCTCCAACAAAACTGAAGAAAGAAGGTGCGCTATGAACAAAACCAAAATGCTTTCCGGCAAGCGCCTGCTTGCCATGCTCCTGTGCTGCCTGATGGTGCTGGCCCTGGTTCCGGTGCAGGCCCAGGCCTATACCGCCGAGGTGGGGGTGCCCTATTTCGATTTCTCCTATGAATCGGACGGCACGGAAATCATGTACCACAACAGCTTTGAGCTGGGCGGATATACCGCCGGTGACAGCTCCGGAAACTCGCACAGAGTCCGGATCTGGATCAACGAAGAGGAGGCCTGGTGCATCGAGCCCGGCCATCATCTGCTGCTGGGCGATGAGCTGCGGCTCAACGCCTCGGACTGCTGGGAGCGGCTGAGCGAGGATGTGAAAAACGGCATCCTCACAGTGCTGGCCTTCGGCAGACCCGGCAACAAGGACCGGATCGGCGGCTCCGACGGCTCCCAGACTGTGGCGACCCAGCTTCTGATCTGGGAGATGGTCTGCGGCGCCAGGAACCCGGTGACCTTTGAACGCTATGACGAGTGCATCCTGAACTGCATCTGCCAGGACGGCCACCACCCGGAGGTGCGCCAGGTGTACGACACCATCGTCTCCTTCATGCAGAGCTATAAGACCATGCCAAGCTTTGCCGACGGGACGGAGCAGAGCCTCGCCTTTGAAAACGGCAAGTACACGCTCTCGCTGACGGACACCAACGGGGTCCTCTCCGATTGCACCGTGGAGGTCTCCGACAGCGCCGTCGAGGTCACAAGGTCCGGCAATGTGCTGACCCTCAGCTGCAATGAGAGCCTCAGCGGCAGCGTCACGGTGACGCTCACCAAGACCAGCGGCATCAGCGCCAATGCCCAGCTGGTGACCTACGGCGACCCCAACCTGCAGGATGTGATAGTGGGCATCGCAAAGCCGGAGGACGTGAAAGCTTCCTTCTCGGTGAGCACCGGCGGCGGCAATATGAACCTCATCAAAACCAGCGAGGACGGCGTGGTGGAGGGCATCAGCCTGACCGTCACCGGCGAGGGGATCCAGAAAACCGTGAAGACCGGCCCCGACGGCACCATCCTCATTGAGGATCTAGCTCCCGGCGAATATACCGTGACCGAGCTCACGGGCGAGCAGTATCTGCCCCAGAACCCTCAGGTGGTCACCGTGGTCTCCGGCCAGACGGTGAACGTGTCCTTTGACAACGTGCTGAAGCGGGGCAGCCTGAGCGTTGTGAAGAACGCTGAGGACAGCTTCATGAGCGGGATGCGCTTCCACCTCTACGGCACCGCTGCCTGCGGCCTGCCGGTGGATGCCTATGCCACTACCGATGAAAACGGCGTGGCCACCTTCACGGATATCCTCATCAGCGGAGAGGAGGGCTACTCCCTGGAGGAAGTGGACACGGCAGTCCGCTATGTGACGCCGGACATTCAGAACGTGCGCGTGTTCTGGAACGAGACCGTCAATGCCGAAATGTCCAACGTGCTCAAAAAGTTTAACGTGATCATCCTGAAGCAGGACGCCGAGCACGGATCCAGCCGCGGCACGGCCACCCTGGCGGGCGCGGTTTACGGGCTCTTCCGGGGCGATGAGCTGGTAGAGCAGATGGTCACCGATGCGGATGGCTATGCGGTGTCCGGCTACTACGTCTGCGGCGATGACTGGACCGTGCGGGAGATCACACCGCCCGAGGGCTATGCCCTGGACGAGACTGTGTATGAGGTGGGCGCATCGCCCACGCTTTACGCCGTGGAATACAGCACGGCCAATACCATCAACGTATTCGAGCAGCCCCTGAAGGGACAGATCGCCATCATCAAGCACCACGACAACGGCGAGACCCAGATTGAGACCCCAGAGGAAGGAGCGCAGTTTCAGGTTTTTCTCTCCAGCGCCGGTTCCTTCGACCTTGCGGAGGAGGCCGAACGCGATACCCTAATCTGTGATGCGGACGGCTTTGCCATTTCCAAGGAGCTGCCCTACGGCGAATATACCGTGCATCAGACGGTGGGCTTTCCGGACACGGAGTTCATGCCGGATTTCACCGTGTATATCGCAAAGCCGGAGGTATACAAGTTCCTGATCAACAACGCTGCCTTTACCGCCTTTTTGAAGGTGGTGAAGGCGGACGCGGAGACCGGAGAGAGCATTCCCCTGAGCGGAGCGGCGTTCCAGATCTATGACGCAAACGGAGAGCTTGTCCGCATGCAGTGCAGCTACCCGAGCCTGCAGGAAATGGACACCTTCTATGTGTCCGGCGACGGCAGCCTCTGCACGCCCCAGGTCCTGCCGGTGGGCGACTACAGCCTGGTAGAGGTTCAGGCCCCCTACGGCTATGTGCTGGACAGCACGCCTACGCCCTTCTCTGTGACCCGGGAGACGGCGGAGGAAGAAGGCACCGTCACCCTGGTAACGGTGACGGTCTATGACGCGCCACAGAAGGCAAGACTCCAGGTGATCAAGACCGGCGAGATGTTCAGCACGGTCTACGCCACCGGGGAGACCGACACGGCCCCTGCCATCTTCCGCCCGGTGTTTGAGACTCTGCCCCTGGAGGGAGCGGCCTTCCGGGTAAGCGCGGCGGAGGACATCCGGACCGGAGACGGAACCCTGCGTTATGCCGCGGGAGAGGTGGTGGACGAGATCACCACCGGCGAAGACGGCATCGCCCTCACGAAGGAGCTCTACCTGGGCCGCTATCTGCTGACAGAGACGCAGGTACCTGAGGGCTTTACAGCAAGCGAGGAACCCATGGAGGTGGTGCTGAGTTACGCCGACCAGACCGAGACGGTGACGATCCAGCCCCTCAACTGCGTGAACGAGCGGCAGCGTATGGCGCTGGATGCCCGAAAGCAGATGGAGACCAGCCCGGTCTACGGCGTCGGCACCGGCAGCGAGGTGACGGCGGTGACCTTCGGCCTCTACGCGGGGGAGGAGCTCACGGCCAGAGACGGAAGCACGATCCCGGCGGACGGAATGCTGGAGATCGCCCGGGCGGATGAAGAGGGGCATGTGGCCTTTCGCTCTGACCTGCCCTTTGGCGAATACTATGTGAAGGAGCTCTCCACCGCAGCACAATACAGACTGGATGAGACCGTCTACCGCTTCTCATTCCGCCCCAATGGGGAGAGCCCGGAGCTGAGCACCTTTACGCTGAACGATGGCGAGCCCATTGTGAATGCGCTCCGCCTGGGCAGAATCGAGGGCAGCAAGGTCGATCCCAAGGGCGAGCCCCTGGCAGGGGCGGTGTTCGGCATCTTCCCCGCCGGAGCGGAGGATTATGCTGACGACAAGGTCCTGCAGATCGTGGCCTCCGATGCCTCGGGTCACTTTGCCTTTGAGCAGGTGCCTCTGGGAGACTATGTGGTGGTGGAGCTGGAGGCGCCAGCATCCTATCTCTGCACCCAGCAGGTCTATCCCGTGTCCCTGACGGAGGACGGGGAAACGATTTCCCTCACCGTGGAAAACCTCCCCATCACCGGCAGCATCGAGCTTACCAAGGTGGATGAGGAGTACCCGGAGAACCACATGACCGGCGCGGAGTTTGCCCTGTATGAGGACACGGACGGCGACGGGATCCTGAATGTGGAGACCGACAGACTGGTGGGCACGATCCCAGAGGTGAACACCGGCATTTACCGGGCGGACGAGCTGCCCTTCGGCAGCTATTTCGTGCAGGAGACCAAGGCGCCTGTCGGTTTCCTGCGGGATGAGAACATCTACCCTGTGACCATCAGCGAAAACGGCAAGACCGTGACGGTGGAAAATGAGCCCGGTGTGGGCTTTATGAATGTGCCGGTGAGAGGTTCGGTTTCCGTTTTTAAGACGGATAAGAGCAGCGGAGAAAAGCTGGTCGGCGCAGGCTTCCGGCTCTTTGATGCCGACGGGCAGCAGCTTGCTGAGGCAGTGACGGGCGAGAGCGGCATGGTGAGCTTTGAAAACCTCCGCTACGGCGCCTACAGCATCCGGGAGTATGCAGCCCCGGAGGGCTACGTGCTGGACGACACGCCGTTGCGCTTCGAAATCACTGAGCAGGGACAGAGCCTGAGCTTTGATATGGAGAACCTGCGCATCTCGGGCAAGTTCCGGATCACCAAGGCCGATGCGGACGACGAGCATCTGCTGCCGGACACGGAGTTTAGAATCTACGATGTGGAGGGCAAGGTGGTAAAGGAGGGGAAGACGGACGCAAAGGGCATTTGCGAGTTTGAGCTGCCCTTCGGCAAGTACTACTACCAGGAGACCAAGGCGCCCGCCGGCTATCTCATTGATGATACCAAGTATGAGTTCTCCATCCGGGAGGATGGAAGCGTGGTCTCGGTGGTGATGCTGAACGAAAAGGAAGAGCCTGAACCCACTCCGACCCCGAAGCCCACTTCCACGCCTGCGCCTACGCCGAAGCCCACCAGTAAGCCCACTCCCACGCCGGCGCCTACTGCAAAGCCCAGCACCGATCAGAAGGGACCCACCGTGAAAACGGATTCCCCCAAGACCGGCGACACCTCCAACGTGAAGCTTTGGACCGCAGTGGCGGCCCTGGCCGGAGCGGGCGGACTCACGGTTCTGGGACTGGTGCAGTATTATGACCGGCGCAGGAAAAAAGGAAACGGGCGATGAAGGAGCGGTTGCTGAAGCTCCTGGCTGTTGTACTGGCCGGGATCCTCACAGGCATCGCTGCTTACTACGGATGGAAGGCGCTTCGACAGGAGAAGGAGTACCAAGAGGGGGACAAGGTGTATGAGGAGGTCGCCCAGACGGTGACCTGGAGGGACATTTATGAGGAGGCTCCGGCTTTGAGACCGGAGCCTTTTCGCGTTCCCGATCCGGATGACCCGGAGACCGTGAGCCCGAGCGCAGCACCGCAGGCCGAGGCAGGCGAGCTGCCCCGGCCCGCAGTGGATCTGCCGCAGGTCAATTTCGACATGCTGGAGGAGATGAACGGTGACGTAGTGGCCTGGCTTTACTGCCCGGATACGGCGATCAACTATCCCGTGGTGAAGGGACGGGACAACAGCTATTACCTGGACCACCTCATCGACGGCACAGAAAACAGCAATGGCACCCTGTTCGTGGACTACCGGAACAGGGGAGACTTCTCGGACCGGAACACCCTCATCTACGGCCACCATATGCAGTCCGGCAGAATGCTTGCGGCACTCACGGAGTATGAATTTCAGGACTTTTACGACGCCCATCCGCTGATCTATCTCATTTCGAGAAGCGGCAGCTTCCGGATCGAGCTGTTCTCGGCCTATACCACCGAGGCAGCATCCTCCGCCTATGCCCTGGACTTCAGCTCGGACACACAATTTGTGGTCTGGCTCCGGGAGATTGCAGCTAAATCGGACTTTCAGACCAACATGCAGCTCAGCACAAAAGACAGGATCATCACATTATCGACCTGCGCCTACAGCTTCGAGGACGCGCGCTTCGTAGTGCACGGAAGACTGGTGCCGGTCGAGGAAAGGAGCGGCGATTGAAACTTGTCATTGCGGAAAAGCCCAGCGTTGCCCAGAGCATCGCCAGGGTGATCGGGGCAAATCAGAGAAGAGAAGGCTATCTGGAGGGCGGGGACTATCTGGTCTCCTGGTGCCTGGGGCACCTGGTGGGACCGGCCCCGCCGGACCAGTATGAGGCGCGGTTGAAGCGCTGGGCAGCGGAGGATCTGCCTATCCTGCCGGAGAGCTGGCAGTGGGTCACCTTCCCGGACAAGGAGCGGCAGTTCAAGGTCCTCAGAGAGTTGATGCGCCGGGAGGATGTGAAGGAGCTGGTGTGCGCCACAGATGCCGGGCGGGAGGGGGAGCTGATCTTTCGCTTGGTATACCGGCAGTGCGGCTGCAGCAAGCCCTTCAAGCGACTCTGGATCAGCTCCTTGGAGGATGAGGCCATCCGGGAGGGCTTTGCCCATCTGAGGGACGGCCACGACTACGACCGACTCTATGAGGCGGCGCTCTGCCGGGCCAAAGCAGACTGGCTCGTGGGCATGAACGCCACAAGGCTGTTTTCCACTCTGTATGGCAGGAAGCTCACCGTCGGCCGGGTCCAGACGCCAACTCTAGCCATGCTAGTGGAGCGGAACGAGAAGATCCAGGGATTTCAGAAAGAAAAGTACTACAACGTGGAGCTCGCCTGCGGCGAAAGGCGATTTGTGAAGGAGAAGATTGCAGACCGGGAGGAGGCTGAGGCCATTCGGGATGCCTGCGCCGGCAAGGAGGCGGTGGTCCTGCAGGTGAAGCAGGAAAAGAAGAGCCTGCCGCCTCCCAAGCTCTTCGACCTGACCAGCCTCCAGAGGGAGAGCAACCGGCTCTTCGGCATGACGGCACAGCACACCCTGGACCTGCTCCAGGGCCTGTATGAGAAAAAGCTCATCACCTACCCCAGAACGGACAGCCGATATCTCACCGAGGACATGACCCAGACCATGAGGGAACTGCTGGCTCTGATCCCGGAGCTGTTCTTTTTCGGCAAGCACGCCTCCCCGGAGCCTCGAATCGCGCATGTGGTGAACAACGAGAAGGTCAGCGATCACCACGCGATCCTGCTGACCAGGGAAGCAGCGAAGGAACAGAGCTTTTCCGGGGAGGAGTGGAAGCTCCTGGCCCTGATCGCAAAGCAGATGCTCTGCGCCACGGAGGAAAGCTGTGAATACCAGGTGCAGGAGATCCTGGTCCGCTGCGGGGAAGAGATATTCACCGCCAAGGGAAAGCGCATTACAAAACCCGGCTGGCAGACGATATATCAGGCCTTCCGGCAGCAGTTCTGCCCACAGGAGAAGAACGAGGAGACGCCCCTCCCGGAGCTGAAGGAGGGGGAGCGCCTCGTAGTGGAGTCCTCAGTTTCGGAGCACTACACCTCGCCGCCCAAGGCCTTCACGGAGGACAGCCTCCTCTCCGCCATGGAGACAGCAGGCAATGAGGACTTCCTGGAGGATACAGAGAAGAAGGGGCTGGGGACCCCGGCCACTAGAGCTGCCATCATCGAAAAGCTGGTGTCTTCCCGCTACCTGCAGCGAAAGGGAAAGCAGCTGGTGCCAACGGAGGAGGGAATCAACCTGATCCGGGTCATGCCGGAGGCGGTCCGATCCCCCAAGCTTACAGCAGACTGGGAGAACGAGCTGCTTCAGGTCGAGCGGGGAAATGTCAGGGGGGATGCCTTTCTCGAAAGCATCTGCGGCATGGTGAAGGAACTCTGCGCGGAGCATCGGGAACTGCCGGAAGAGGAGCGCGGACGCTTCGGCGAAAAACAGACCGCACGCAAGCGGCTGGGGGACTGCCCACGCTGCGGCGAGCCTGTGTACGAGGGGAACACGAACTACTACTGTGCCAACCGGGACTGCGGCTTTGTGATCTGGAAGGAAAACCGGTGGCTCGCGGGGATGAGAAAGAAGATCAGCCCGGCCATGGCCAGGAGTCTTCTGGAATCCGGCCGCGTCCGTGTGACCGGCCTCTATTCCCAGCGGACAAAACGAAACTTCGATGCGGACCTGGTGATGGAGGACAATGGGGAGCGGATCAGCTTCAGACTGGACTTCCCTGCACACAAGGGGGCGTGAGTGGGTGGAACTCAGCAAGGAGGAGCGGGAGACCATCATCATCTTCAATGAAGAGGATGATCAGGCCGAGGTGTTTACCTATAACCGCGCTCTGGCGTCCCGTCTGCAGCGGCTGGCCTTGAAGCATCCGGAGATCTGCCGTCTGGTGAAGCGAAACAGCTTTGGCGCTGTCAGCTATCGGATCCCCAAGCGGCTGGTGCACATCAGCCTGCCCAAAACGGAGGACTGGAAGGAGGCCGCCCGGAGGAAGGCACTGGATTTTGCCTCCAATGCCGAAAAAAGGGGGTAAATACCCGGTAAAACGACACACATAGGGCCGGGCGGGTGAAATGATACCACCCGACCGGTTCCTTCCGAAAAAACCGGGTATTTACCCGGGTAAAAAGGGGGAAGAAAACATGCCTGAAAATACACAGAATCAGAAGGTTAAGGAGATCACCGATCGGCTGGAGGCGGGGATCCAGGAACTCTTCAACTCTGAGCAGTATCGGACCTGGCTGAGGACCATGAGCAAATTCCACTCCTACAGCCTGAATAACACCCTGCTGATCGCCTTTCAGATGCCGGAAGCCACGCTGGTGGCCGGATACACGGCCTGGCAGAAGCAGTTCGGCCGACAGGTGCTGAAGGGGGAGAAGGGGATCAAGATCCTGGCCCCGACGCCCTTCAAAAAGAAACTGGAGATGGAGAAGCTGGATGAGAAGACCCAACAGCCCATCCTGGATGAGAACGGGGACCCGGTGACCGAGCAGCAGGAGATCCTGATTCCGGCCTTCAAGGTGGTGAGCGTCTTCGACGTGTCCCAGACGGAGGGACGGGAGCTGCCTACCATCGGGGTGGATGAGCTGAGCGGAACTGTGGAGCAGTATGAGCAGATGTTCGCTGCCCTGAAGCGCAGCTGCCCGGTGCCCGTTGCCTTTGAGAACATCGAGAGCGGCGCCAAGGGCTACTACCATCAGCTGGAGCAGCGCATCGCCCTGCAGGAGGGAATGAGCCAGATCCAGACCATCAAGACCCTGATCCACGAGATGGCACACCAGAAGCTGCACGCCATGCCGCCGGCGCTCCTGGCATCGGAGGCAGAGGAGAAGAGCCGCAGCGCCAAGGAGGTGGAGGCGGAATCTGTGGCCTTCACGGTCTGCAGCCACTTCGGGATCGACGCTTCCGACTACAGCTTTGCCTATATCGCCGGCTGGTCCAAGGACCGGAGCGCGCCGGAGCTGAAGGCCTCTCTGGGCCTGATCCGCAACGCCTCCAGCGAGATGATTACCCTCATCGAGGAGAAACTGCTGGAGGTCCAGAAGGAGCGGGAGCAGGCGGCGGAGAAGGCTATCCGGGACCAAATCCCCCAGCGGGACTATAGCCCGGAGCACCGGACGCTCATGGAGGAACTGATCCGGGAGGGAGCAGATGTGCGGGAACTCTGGCTTGGCGGGAAGCTGGTGGATCTCACCGCCATGGACCTGTCGGCCGCGGAGGTTGCTGACCTCCGCTACCGGATGGAGGTGGAGGCCATCCCCAGAATGCGCTTTTCCAAGGAGCAGTGGGACCAGATCCAGGCCGGGATCCGGGAGCAGCTGGATGTGAAGATCTATGCTGACCCGGTCTTTACGCCGGAGCAGATGCAGGAGCTTTTGAAGGCGCTGCGATCGGAACAGCACGGCTTTATCACCCGGGATGAGCTGCTGCAGATGGCAAGCAAGGACTTTTCGGCCGAGGAGATCCGGGACATTCACCGGGAGCTTCGCAGCGAGCGGAGTGCGGTGATGGATGCGGCGGAGGCAGGACGGATCGAGAATGCGGGACTGCAGGATAACGGACGCTACCGATACTGGTCCACCCAGCGGCCTGTGGGTCCGGGGACCTTCCCGAAGACAGAGGGAAAACCGGTGGCCATCGAAAACTTCGATGCCCGCATGGTCGTGGAAGGAGGCAGAACCCAGGCCTGGGGCTATCTGGAATATGAAAAGCCCCTGGACGAAAAGCAGGTGCGGGACTATGAGCTGAAGCCGGCCCTGGGCGTGAAACAGCAGACCCGGGAGCAGGAGCCCGGGGAAAAGAAGCAAAGAAAGTCTGTTCTGGAGAATCTGCACGACAAACAGAAGCAGGTCGCCCGAAGAAGCGGACAGGGGAATCAGAAAAAGAGAAGCAAGGAGGCGGAGAGCATATGAGCTTTACGGCGGAGGAATACAGCTTTCTCGGTGCCATGCAGGCAGAAACGAAGGAGGAAGCGCTGGAGGCAGTGACGGCGGTCATGCCCCTCTATCAGAATGAGGAGGACCGCTGCTTTTTCCGGGAGCTGCAGGAAAAGCTGAAGCGGGTGAGCAACACCGAATATGAGGAACAGGTGGTCCAGGCCTATGAGGACTACCTGAGCGACGGCTATCTGGATGACGATCCGGGAGGTGATGAGAATGGCTGAATTCAAGATCCAGGCCTATGTGGCCAATCTGGAACGGTACAACGAGGGTTCGCTCGAAGGGGAGTGGATCTCCTTTCCTACAACACCCCGAGAGATGGAGAGACTGCTCTCCCGGATCGGGGTCGAGAGTGTGGAAAATATGAGCATTCCGAATGACGCGTTTTTCATCGCGAATTTCGCAACGGATCTGCCCGGCGATATTGACCGGATCAGCCAGTTTGACAGCCTGGAGAAACTCAACTATCTGGCCGGAAGGCTGGAGGAGATGGATGACAGGGACTTTGCCCGTTTCACCCAGGCGCTGCACCAGAGGATCGAGCTGCCGGAGAGCGGGATCGACGGGCTCATCAATCTGACCTTCAACCTGGATCAGATCCGGCTCCAGCCCGAAGCAGTCCGCGTGAACGGCTTTTCCCTGCGGCCCATGCTCCCCGAGGAGAGACTGTACGCCTATGGCCAGAGCTCCCAGCTCGCCATGCAGACCGGCAGCATCGGCAGGCTGCGCGGGGATATGGACTGGAGCGGAGACGGCTTCTTCACCAGCTGGGAAGACACCAATTCCGACCTGAAGACCGATGCGTTCAAGGAGGAGTTCAATCGGCTGATCGGCAATCTGCGGGAGAACGAGAGCTTCGGCAAGATGCTGCAGAGCCGCCGGGCCATTGCCAATTATGGCATGGAGCATCCTGAAAGCGCCTTTTCGGACCGGTATGACGCGGAATTCGGCTTCCGGGCGGACTCGGAGAAGTACAGCTACCTTCTCCGGCTGAATGCCCGCCAGGGGGACTATAACGTCTATATCTTCTGCTATGACCGGGCCCTGCTGGAGGAGCACATGGCCCGGGCGAGGGAGGGAATCCGCTTCATCACACCGGAGTATGAGGAGCTGCTTCGCATCCCCGATGGCGGGAAGATCCGCATCAACTGGAAGGACGGCAAAACCAAGGTGGACACCACGTGCCGCTACATCGACGACTACCACATGGAGACCACCAGCAGGCTGTACCACATCAGCGAGTTTGCCGAGATCGCCCGGCAGAAGGGAGCCGTGGTGGAACCGCTGACGCCGGTGCTGAATGGGGAGAGGAAGATACCGTGGAACCGGGTGTTTGACGGCAGCATGGATAAGATTCCCGGGAAATACCGGCTGCCCGCCCTGGCGTCGGAGGCGTTTCAGGAGCGGGTGAAGCAGGCCATGCGTGTGGCGGGATACGAATTCGACCGGATCGAGAGCGACTACGGCTGCCTCCGTTTTGATGGGGATACCCGAATGATACTAATTTTCAATAGAAAGTAGACAAGATGCCATCATTATGTTAGAATAGACATGGTGATGAAAAATGAAGTACAAATTCAGCGAAGAACAGTA
>ONCI01000132.1 GCA_900316255.1 uncultured Eubacteriales bacterium
AAGAAATTCGGCGCCATGCTGGGGGACTATGTGGAAGTGGGCTGCAATGCCGTCTGCAATCCCGGCACGGTCATCGGCCGCCATTCCAACATCTATCCCACTTCCTGCGTGAGAGGCGTTGTTCCCGCCAATGCGATCTGGAAGGATAACGGTGTTGTGGTTTTGAAGGAGGAGCGCTAAGATGGGTAAATATTTCGGAACCGACGGCTTCCGCGGTGAAGCCAATAAAAACCTGACCTATGAGCATGCCATTCAGATCGGCCGTTTTCTTGGCTGGTACTATGGCACGAATCAGGGCAAAAAAGCCAAGGTCCTTATCGGCAAGGATACCCGCCGCAGCTCCTATATGTTCGAGTACGCCCTGTGCACAGGGCTCATGGCCAGCGGGGCCGACGCCTACATCATGCACGTCACCACGACTCCCTCCGTGGCCTACATCACCCGGGTGGACGATTTCGACTGCGGTATCATGATCTCCGCCTCCCACAATCCTTACTACGACAACGGCATCAAGCTTCTCAACGGCAACGGCGAGAAGATGGATGAAGAGACCATCCTGAAGGTCGAGGATTTCATCGACGGCAAGATCCAGATCCCCATTGCAGAGCGGGAAAACATCGGCCGGACGGTGGACTATGTGGCCGGCCGGAACCGCTATATCGGGCACCTGATCTCCATGAGCAAGTACAGCTTCAAGGACGTGAAGGTGGGCCTGGACTGCGCCAACGGCGCTTCCTGGCAGATCGCCAAGGCGGTGTTTGACGCGCTGGGCGCCAAGACCTATGTGATCAATGCCGAGCCTGACGGCTACAACATCAACACCAACTGCGGCAGCACCCATATCGAGCATCTGCAGAAGTTTGTGGTGGACAACAAGCTGAATATCGGCTTTGCCTTCGACGGCGACGCGGACCGCTGCCTTGCTGTGGACGAAAAGGGCAATGTGGTCACCGGTGACCATGTGCTGTATATCTACGGCCTCTACATGAAGGAGCGGGGCAAGCTGCTGAACAACAAGGTCGTCACCACCGTGATGTCCAACTTCGGTCTGTACAAGGCCCTGGACAAGGTCGGTATCGAGTACGACAAGACCAAGGTCGGTGACAAGTACGTTTATGAGAATATGGTCCAGACCGGCAACCGCATCGGCGGTGAGCAGAGCGGCCACACCATCTTCCTCAAGTACGAGACCACCGGCGACGGCATCCTCACGGCTCTCAAGCTGATGGAAGTGATGCTGGCCAAGGAAAAGCCCATGAGCGAGCTTGCGGCTCCCGTGGTGTTCTATCCCCAGGTGCTGAAGAACGTGCGCGTCAAGTCCAAGCCCGAGGCCCAGAACGATCCCGATGTGCAGGCCGCGGTCAAGAAGGTCGCGGAAGCGCTGGGCGACACGGGCCGCATCCTGGTGCGCGAATCCGGCACGGAGCCGGTGATCCGCGTCATGGTGGAAGCGGAGAGCGATGAGATCTGCGAAAAGTACGTGGACGACGTGATCCGTGTCATCACCGAGAAAGGGCACCTGGCCTGAGTCATACAGCGAAACCTATCGATTAACGGGAACTCCTGCGGGAGTTCCCGTTTTTTGTCGGCAAGCTTGAAGAGAAGCTGCGCTTATGCTATAATTCGATAAAGTATCTGGGAAGAGCGGGAGGGTTTCGCATGGACGCGAGAGAATATCTGGAGATCCTGCATGTGGCGGAACGCCTGAAGGACACGCCGCGCCATTGTACCACAAGTCAGGGCCGCACCGAGAGCGTGGCCGAGCATAGCTGGCGAATCTCCCTGATGGCCTTTCTGCTGAGGAGCGAGTTTCCGGACCTGGATATGGATAAGGTCACCCGCATGTGCCTGATCCACGATCTTGGGGAGTGCTTTACCGGGGACATCCCGACCTTTTTGAAAACCGATACGGACCGGGAAACAGAGGACTCCCTGCTGGATCGTTGGGTAAGTAATCTGCCGGAGCCCCTGTCTCGGGAAATGAGCGCACTGTATCGGGAGATGGACGCACAGCAGACGGGGGAAGCGAAGCTCTATAAGGCCCTGGACAAGCTGGAGGCGCTGATCCAGCACAATGAATCGCCTTTGGATACCTGGTCGGAGAATGAATTTGA
>ONCI01000131.1 GCA_900316255.1 uncultured Eubacteriales bacterium
GACGGGCTGCAGCGCGTCACCATCCTGTCTCCGGAGCGCATTTCCGGCATCAGCGCCAGCGTCAGGCCGGGCAGTACCGCCCTGGAATACGACGGGCTTATCCTGGACACCGGGGATCTGGACGATTACGGTCTCTCCCCCATGTCCGCCCTGCCGCTTCTGGTAGAGGCCCTGCGCCACGGCCATGCGGACGCCTTCTGGACGGAGGAGGGCATGGACGCGGTGGAACTGCTCTTTGACGATCACGCCCGGGCAAACGTCTGGTTTGACGGAGAGGGTCTCCCCTGCCGGGCGGAGCTCATCTCCGACGGTGTGGTGACGGTGAGCTGCGAAATCAAGAATTGGACCACATAAGGATAAACTGCCATGAACGATCTGCAAAAGAGAACCTGGGCGGAGATCTCCCTGCCCAACATCCGACACAATTATGAGGCGATTCGCCGGAGTCTTCCCGCGGGCTGCCGTTTTCTGGGCGTGGTGAAGGCCGACGCCTATGGCCACGGAGCCCTGCCCGTCTCCCGCCTGCTGCAGGAGGCCGGGGCGGACTATCTTGCCGTCTCCTGCCTGGACGAGGCTCTGGAGCTTCGCCGGGGCGGCATCACCATGCCCATCCTGATCCTGGGCCACACGCCGCCGGAGTATACCGGCCTTCTGATTGAGGAAAACCTGACCCAGACCGTCAGCGCCCTGGCAAAGGCGAAGGAGTATTCCGCCGCCGCGCAGGAACTGGGAAAGACGCTGCGGGTCCACATCAAGCTGGACACCGGCATGTCCCGGCTGGGCTTCCTCTGCGCCGGGGATTATTTCGATATCGGCGTGGGCAATGTGATCGCCTCCTGCAAGCTGCCGAACCTGGAGCCGGAGGGGATCTACACCCACTTTGCCGTCTCCGACGAGCCGGGGGAAGAGAACGAAGCCTATACGCTGCAGCAGTTCCAGCTTTTCACCGACGTGATCGCCGCCGTCCGGGAGCGGGGCGGCGTGCGCTTTGCCATCCGTCACTGCGCCAATTCCGGCGCCGTGGTCCGCTATCCCCAGATGGCCCTGGACATGGTCCGCCCGGGCCTGCTGCTCTACGGCTACGGGGACGAGAGCGGCCGCCTGGGTCTCCTGCCCTGCATGCGTCTTGTCACCACGGTGAGCACCATCAAGCACTATGAGGCCGGCACCTCTGTCAGCTACGGCCGCCGCTTTGTCACGGCGCGCCATACCCGCATGGGCGTTCTCGCCATCGGCTATGCCGACGGGCTCCCCCGCATCCTCTCCAACAAGTGCAGCTTCTACGTGGCCGGAGGCTATGCGCCCCAGCGTGGCAGCATCTGCATGGACATGTGCATGCTGGACCTGACGGAGCTGCCCCAAGCCGCCGTGGGCGACGAGGTGGAGATTTTCGGCGAACACAACGACATTGAGGCTCTGGCCCGGGAAGCCGGCACCATCAGCTATGAGCTGCTCTGCGCCGTCTCCAAGCGGGTCCCGCGGGTGTATGATAAGTGATAAGTGAAAAGAGAAAAGATAAGAGTGAAGAGAGTTTTTACGCTCCCTTCACTCTTATTTTTTTATTTCAAAAACACACGGGCGACCGCAAGGACGTAGGGCGTCCCTTGTATCCATCGGGTTTTTCCCTGTCGTAGGGCAGACCATTGGTCGGCCGCTCCGTCCCAAGAAAGTGCTGACGGGAAAGTGGACGAGCGATGCTCGTCCCTACGGGTGAGGAATCTTTCACCCACCATATTCCTCGTCCCACCAGAAGAAGCCCTCCACCAGCTTCCCTTCTTTGTTATACAGTCTGCCGTTTTCGGAGTAAAAGCTTTTATTCGCCGCGTCACATACCGCGTATACCCTCGGAACATAGAGCTTCTTCCCCGTATCCAATCCGCTCTTATCTGCAAAGATGCTCTGAATATTCGGTCCGATATGCAAAGAAAGGTCAACATACTCAATCTCACAGTTGTCTTCATCCGAATACCAGGCGAAGGAGCCCTCATGGGGGAAAACTCTCGCTATGGGATGTACGTGCCTGAGCTCAATCGCGAAAGGGTAGCCTCCTCCATGGCCGGCATATCCACCCAAAGCCACCACCGGGAGCTCACCAAAGCTTTCCGGAATGACGATCTCGTTCGTCATCGCATCGGGATCATACAAGAATCCCGTAACCGCAGCCCTCTTCCGAAATCCTTCCCGGCAGAGATAGGTAAAGCCTTTTTCATCGGGCGTGGAGACGAAGTTCGTAGTGCGGGACTCATAAAACAGAGAAACAAAA
>ONCI01000057.1 GCA_900316255.1 uncultured Eubacteriales bacterium
CACCGCAAACAGAGAGATTTTTGTGTCAGGCGAGGCGCATGGCGCAGGAATACTGGATCTGTATTCCGAGCACAGGCAACGATGCCTGGCACGAAAAGAACCTGTTTGCGGCTGTCGTATCCCTAACTTGCACGCCCTAAAGGCCGATCCTTGTCCGGCGGTTTTCCTGTCCTGCCGGTGAGCGCTCAGTCCAGCTGCGGCAGGTACCAGTCCTCATAGTGCTGGGGCATCATGTCCTCATAGAGCATATCGCCGGTATCCGCCTCCCGCACGTCGTCCCAGCGCATGCCCCAGGGACGCAGGATGTAGTAGACCAGCACGGAATCCTCGCTGTTCTCCGCGTCGGAATAGGTAAAGCTGAAGGAAATCGTGTGCTCCAGGCGGCTCTCCGGCCCTTCGCCCGGATCGCAGGACCAGGTGTTGCTGCCGTAGGCGATGTCGATGAAGCTGCCGTAACGGCAGATCATCTTCCCGTGCTCCGTGAGCCCCTGGGTAAAGCGCACGTCGGCCGTGAGCTCCGGCTCGTCCGGACTTGTGATGTCAAAGATCTGGATGCTCCCCTCGCTCCCGTCCACGTCGATCTGGGCCACCACGTCCCAGCTGGTGTCCTGCTGGGGAAGAAAACGGCCGCGGGCCTGGGTAAAGACGGCCCAGCCGTACCACTTGCCGCCCCACCAGGCGCTGTAGTCCTGAGCGGGCTCCAGAACAGGCTCAATAGAGGGCGCTTCCGGGGAGGCTTCTTCCGGCGAAGCGTCGTCCTCCGGCACGGACGTCTCGGCGGGAAATTCCACGGTGACCGAAGGCTCCGGCCCGGCAGATTCCCGGACGGGCGGCTCCACAGCGTCGCCGCAGGCGCAAAGACCGAAAGCAAGGCAAAGGACCAGCAGAACAACAAGCCTTTTCATAGCGATGCCCCTCTCCGAAAGCTTGAGCGTACACGTTTTTTCTTCTTCTCCACTATAGCATGCCGCGGAGCCTTTGTCCATTGTCAAAAAGGTGCGAACTGGGGCTTGCATTTTTCTTCAGTTTCTTTTATAACCAAAGGGAAAGAAAAAACAGGGGAGGACAAGCGAATGCGGCAGCAAAAGAAAGAGAAGAGGAAGAGCGGCTTTCGCCGGGTGATGGAAGGCCTTGGGGCTTTTCTGGGCCTTCTGCTCTCCCTGGCGATCCTTTGGGCGGTGGGAAGGCAGGCCATGGCCTATTTTGCCCTTCATCCCGCGTCCGGGGGGACGGCAGCCCCGACGGAGGCTCCCGTGACCGCAAGCCCCGCGCCCACAGAGGCGCCCACGCCGGAGCCGACCCCGGAGCCGACGCCGGAGCCCACCCCCGAACCGACCCCCGAACCGACCCCCGAACCGACCCCGGAGCCCACCCCCGAGCCGGTGCACTATACCATCCCCGAGGACGCCAACGCCGGCCCCGCGCCGGATGAGCGCTGCTATGGCGTCGTCAGCATGGATGAGCCGGAAAAGCTCCTGGAGATCATTCAGGACGCCCGGGACCGTGGCCTTCTGGGACCGGAGGAGGAGGTGGCCTTCGACCCCTCCGCGGAATTCTATCACGGCGTCTACAGCCGGGACATCGAATACTATCTGGACGACAGCATCCTGGTCCTGCTCTGGAAGGAGAACATGGACGGCAAGTGCTGCACCTTCACCGAGGTGAAGGTGGCCGATCCCTCTCAGTTCCGCCGGAAGCTTGCGGATGACACCTTCGATTCCGGAAGCCAGTACTTTGCCACCCAGCTGGCGGAGCAGACCAAGGCCGTGGTGGCCATGAACGCGGATTACTACCGCTTCCGGGACATGGGCATCGTGGCCTGGAACCGGGAGCTCTACCGCTTCAATCCGGCCTATTATACCGGCCCCTATTCTCTCTATAACTGTGTGGATACCCTGTTTGTAAATTCCAGCGGCGATTTCCTCTACAAGCGTCTTGGCGAGGTGGAGACCCAGGAGTCCATCCGTACCTTCATGGAGGACAACGACATCCTCTTTTCCGTTGCCTTCGGCCCCGTGATCATTGAGGACCGGACGCCTCTGGAGGTCACCTGGTATCCGGTGGGCGAGGTGAACATGGGCTATTCCCGGGCCGGCATCGGCCAGATGGGGCCCTGTCACTATCTGTACATGTCTCTCAACCACGGCGATCAGGAGGCCCGCTGGACGGTGAGCGAGTTTGCCAGGCACTTCGCCCAGAAGCCGGTAATCACCGCCTACTGTCTGGACGGCGGCCAGACCGAGGAGGTCGTCTTCCGCGGCCAGGCCTATAACTACATGGACTTCGGCCAGGAGCGCGTGGTCAGCGATATCCTCTACTTCGTCACCGCCATCCCCGAGGACGCCAGACCCTGAGACGGAAGCAGAACGAAGAAAGCCAGCCTTTCAAACGAAAGGCTGGCTTTTTTCAGTTGTGATCGTCCGGCAGAAACTCAGGCCGGCGGATCGGGCACTTCGCCCTCGATGCAGGTGCCGCGGGGGCTGGTGTCCACGGCAATGTAGCCATCGTTGTCCCGCGCCTCCTGACGCAGCAGGACAATCATGGTCAGGTTGTCGAGGGGCGCCTCGGCTTCCGGGTACAGAGGCTCTTTCCCCTCGAATACCCCGCCGGGGACCGTGGCGTTGTAGTTGGAGGTGCAGACACGGTAGAGCTTCGTCGTGTCGTGAACGTCGACCTCCGTCCCGTCCGAGAGGGTGATGCTGACGACCTCAATGTCCGGCTTGTCCTTGGTGCCGTGGTTGATGTAGGTGTAGGTCAGCCCGCTCATCTGATCGCCGAAACTGCTTTGGAGAAATCCGTTTTCGATCTGCTTGGCAAGCTCCTCACCGGTGAGATCAAAGATCAGCCAGAAGTTGTTGAAGGGAGCAATGGCGTAAACATCCTCAACCGTGAGGACGCGCCGGGTCTCGCCCTTGGGAATGGTGAAGCTGGCGCGGACGCCGCCCCGGTTGTAAAACGCCGCCACGACCCCGTCGGAGGCGGTGGCCCGCAGCATCAGGCCGGTGAACCAGTTGCCGCCGCTGGTCTCGTGGGCGCCGACATAGCCTTTCTTTTCCAGGGGGGTGTCGATGTAGCCCAGCACCTCCTGCATCTCGTCGCTGATCTCATCCCAGGCCAGGTGGGAGATGGCCAGCACCGTATCATCCAGATGCTCGGCGTTCTCCGGCGTGTCGAAAAGCGCGCTCTTGTCCTCGGTAATGGAGGTGTAGAGGGGCTCCTCGATCCGCACAGTCCCGTCTTCCTCGACCACAATGGTGGCGGAAGCGTAGCCCTGGGCGTAGCAGTCGCTCTGAATGTAGGGCACGCCGCTCTCCGCCACGCCGTAGATCCCGTTATGCTTGTGGCCGCCGGTGACCAGATCCACATCCTCCGGACTCAGGGCCTCCGCCACCTTCACAGGCATGGCATGGGCCATGACGATGGTCACGTCCGGCGACTCCGCGGCGTTGATCTCCTTCACCCGGGCAGAGAGGGCGGCAAGATCCTCGTCGATGACATAGGGGGAGACTTTTTCGTGCATGATGGAGTCGGAATAATCGGGGATATACCCGATCAGCGCAACACGCAGCCCGGCTTTCTCCGCGATCACATAGTCTTTCGTAAAAGGCACGCGCTGGTGCGTGTCGGCAAAATAGAGATTGTAGGCCAGCACGGGGATCTCCGGGTCGCCGGAGAAATCGCCGATCTGATAGGCAGGGAGCGTGGCGTCGGCGTCGGCGCAGTATTCGCTCACGCCCCAGTCAAACTCGTGGTTGCCCAGCGCCACGGCGTCATAATCCATGGCGTCCAGCGCGGCGATCACGGCCGCGCCCATGGTCAGGTTCGAGACGGGCATCCCCTGATAGAGGTCGCCGCCGTCGACCAGGAGCACGTCGTCGTATTTCCCGCTTGCACGGGCGTCGTTCACGACCTGGGCGATATAGGCAAGCCGATACTGAAACTTCTCTTCTTCTCCGCCGGAGGTGTCCAACAGATAGCCGTGGATATCGCTGGTCTCAAATATACGGATGGTCCGCTGGGATCCGGCAGCCGGCGCGGCGCTCCCGTCAGGCGCGGGGGAAGCTTCGGCGGTGGGCGCATGGTCGGCGGCGGGGGCCGCGGAGGGAGCCGGCGCAAAGGCGGGAGGCTCTACGGCCTGTCCGCAGGCGCCGAGGCACAGCAGCATCACGGCCAGCAGAAGACAAAGCAGGCGTTTTCTGTTCATACGGTTTCCTCCTTTTTCGATTCACAGGGATGGCTTACATCCCGGATCATTATATCGGCAGAAGGGAAGGATTGCAAGCGGATTTCAAGGAAAGCGGGAGCGCCGCCGCGGGGCGGTGACGGAGGGGTTGAACCCGTCGCTTGCCCGTTCCCGGCCCGTGCCGCCGGGTTCTTCGCTCACTTGCCGACGCGAGCCTTCCATTTCGGATCACGCTTTGCGTTGATCCGATCGGCGATCTTCTCGGTCGCCTGCATCAAAAAGGGCTTGTTCTTGTGGTACAGGTTCAGCGTCCAGTCATCGTCTTTGCCGCCGTAATCGAACTCGATTTGCCCTTTATATCCGTCACGATATACAATGGCCAACTGATCTTCCACTTCATCCAGCACGGTCATCATGGTCTGCCGATCCTGCATCCGGTTGTTGACGCTGGCAATGATCCTATCGCTGTTTTCCAGAAACCAGTCGGCAAATACATTGACCTTCTCTTCATCCACCTCTGCCTTTTTCAGAAATCCAAACATCTGTGTTCCTCCATTCTTCAAATGATATAATATAAAATTTTATCAGAATACGACAAAAAAGCAATGAGAAGCGCAAAGAAACCGAAGATGAGGCCGCACTTTAATCGGCGTACAGAAGGATGTTCTTTCCGAAAAAACATGTTCTCTTGATATGACAGGCCTCTCGTGGCCCGCTGTACAGGATTCGGCTGTCTCCTAACCAGGACCGATGAATGACCGTAACGTTTCCTTTTGTTCCAAGCTCACAGATCTCGTCGTACAGATCTTCGTCACAAGGATGCCAGTGGTGGATGCATTCATACATCTTGCCGTTTCTATTCTTATAAATCGAGACGGTCTCGGAAGCGATTTCCACGGTATATCCATCAAAAAGATGCCAGAGGATATGGCCGTCCGTCCCCGTAAAACCATCTCCGGTAAAGGAACCGGCCAGGGAGGGATTGCTGTTCATTTTTTCATACGCCCGAAGCACAACGTTTGTTTCAGACAAGAAGAACGCCCCCTTTCCGTGAATAGGATATCACGCTGCCAGCCTCCGGGCAACAGGAAACCGCTCTCCGGGCAAGAAAAAGAGCTCACCCGAATGGGTGAGCTTCTCGTAGGGATGACCTATGGTCGTCGCCGAAAGCCTTCCCCGCGCACGGGGAAGGTGCCCCAGTGCACACACTGGGGCGGATGAGGTCCTCATCTCCGCGTAGGGCGGGATGCCCTCATCCCGCCGCCGATGACCTGCATCAGTATTCGCGGAGCGATCAGGGGATCGCTCCCTACGTGCCGGCGGGTCCGTCCCCCGTCCTGTCATCCTGAGTAAGCGAAGCGCATCGAAGGATCTCGCCCCCGGCGCAGGCTGTTCTTTCCTGCAGGCTCTTGTAAAATCCGACTTGCGCTGCGGGGATTCTTCGTCGGCTTTGCCTCCTCAGAATGACGACTGGGTGGCACACCCACCCTCCTTGCGCTGTGTCTCGGGCGGAGGAAGGATTCGCATGCATCGTGTTTTCCCTTGCGGGGGACGGGGAAATCCGATAAAGGTATTCACCAGCGTGCGCGCTGGTTCATGCACATGCCACCGGCATGTGCGGACATGATTCGAATCCTCCCTCCGGGCAAAAAAGAAGACCACCCGTTGGGTGGTCTTCTTTTTTGGCAGCGGAGGAAGGATTCGAACCCTCACAAACGGAGTCAGAGTCCGGTGTGCTACCTTTACACAACTCCGCTAAACGCAAAAGCTATTATACATACTTTTACGCGTTTGTCAAGCGTTTATTTTATTCTTCCCGCAGTTTTTTCACCAGCGCGTGGAGAGCCTTGGCCCGATGGCTGATGGCGTTCTTCTCCTCGGGGCTGAGCTGGGCGTTGGTGCAGCCCCGCTCGGGCAGATAAAACAGCGGATCGTAGCCAAAGCCGTTCTCGCCGGATTCTTCAAAGGCGATGACGCCGTCCATGCGCCCCTCGGCGCGGACTACGCTGCCGTCGGGCCGGACCAGCACCATGGCGCAGGCGAAGTGGGCCCTGCGGTCATCTACGCCCTCCAGCTCCCGGAGGAGCTTGCGGTTGTTGGCCTTGTCGTCTCCGTGCTCTCCGGCGTAGCGGGCGGAGTAGATCCCCGGCGCGCCGCCCAGGGCCTCCACGCAGAGGCCGCTGTCGTCCGCGAGAGCGCAGCAACCGGAGATCTCCATGATCTCCCGCGCCTTCTTTTCCGCGTTTTCCAGGAAGGTGGAGCCGTCTTCCACGGTCTCGTGGACGATGCCCGCTTCCTTCATGGACAGGATCTCGTCAAATTCGCTGCCCAGGATGGCGCGGATCTCCACCAGCTTATGTGCGTTGTTGGATGCCAGGATCAGCTTCATGTTGCCGCCTCACTTTTTCTTTTTCTTGCCCTTTTTGGGTTTGTTGCCTGCCGCCGCCTTCCGCGCGGCCAGCTGCTGGGGGTGGGGCTTGGGCCGCACCTTCACGGGAGCGGCGGACTCCGCCTGCTGCTCCTTCTCGGGTGCTGAGGTCTTCGCGCCCTGGACCTTGCCGGCGGCCTTTTTCGCCGTCTGCCGGGCAAGCTCCGCCTTTTCCTTCAGACTCTTCACCGTGGAATAGATCATCAGCGGCAGGGAAAT
Organism: uncultured Eubacteriales bacterium; assembly: GCA_900316255.1. Lineage (GTDB taxonomy): Bacteria > Bacillota > Clostridia > Oscillospirales > Oscillospiraceae > Limivicinus. The sequence goes on from ONCI01000057.1 coordinate 6,831, forward strand.
CAGGTTCACGATGCCGATGGCCCACAGCGCCCAGCGGGGAAGGGGCAGGCCGATGAAACCGGTGACGGTGGTGATCAGGGTGGTCAGGCTGATGACGGCGACGCTGGCGCCGAAGAGCTTCTCGATGATTTTCATGCTGCGCCCCTCTCTTTCTCAGGCTTTCAAACGAACCCAAGATAGCACGCCCGCCCCGGGAATGTCAAGCGCCGGATGTTGACAAGATTGCCGCGCGTCATTATAATACAGAAAAACCTGGCTGAACGAGGAGGGAACTCCCATGCCCGATCTGATCCGGAAGAGCTGCGCGGATTTTGCCGCGGCCCTGGCCTCCGATGCGCCGACCCCCGGCGGCGGCGGTGGGGCGGCCCTCTGCGGCGTGCTGGCGGCGTCTCTGGGCGCCATGGCTGCCAGGATCAGCGCTCCCCGGAAGAAGACGGAGGAGGAGCGGGCCGCCCTGGAGGAACGCATCCAGATCGCCGACGCTCTGCGCCAGCGGCTGCTGAGCCTGGTGGACTGGGACGCCGTGTGCTTCGAGCCCCTCTCCAAGGCCTATGCCCTCCCAAAGGAGGATCCGGAGCGGAAGGAGAAGCTCCGCGCCGCCTCCCTCACCGCCTGCGCCGCGCCTATGGAGATGCTGCGCTGCTGCGGCGAAACGGCGGAACTGCTGGAGGAACTGACCGGCCTGGTGAGCCCCCTGCTTCTGAGCGATGTGGGCTGCGCCGCCGCCCTCTGCCATGGGGCGCTGGAGGCCGCGGCCATGAACGTCTGGGTCAACACCAGGGGCCTCCCCGGCGACCCGGAGGGCGAGAGCCTCAACGCCGAGGTGCGGCGCATCCTGGACCGCGCCCTGCCCCTGACGGCGGAGATCAGCGCCCGGGTGCGGGCAAAGCTGGAAATCTGAAATAATTATACAAAGTGCCAGAGTAGGAACAGCGCGTTGGGCGAAAGCCCTGGAGTGCCGCGGGATGGGAAGTTGTCCGCGGACGAAATCGGTTCTGTATCCGCTTCCGCTGCCACAGAAGAGAAAAACTCCCTTCGTGGCGCCTGTCACGAAAGGAGTTTTTGTTATGCAAAAGAGAAGCTTCACCACCCGGCAGATGGCCCTGGACGCGGTGCTGGCCGCGGTCTGCGCGGTCCTGGGCTACTACGGCCCCGACCTGGGCAACATGAAGATCACCTTCGAGGGCCTGCCGGTCATCCTGGCGGCGCTGCTCTGCAGCCCCCTGGACGGGGCCGCGGTGGGCGGCATCGGCACGCTGCTCTATCAGCTGCTGCGCTACGGCGTCACCGCCACCACGCCCCTCTGGATCCTACCCTATATCCTCTGCGGTCTGCTGGTGGGCTGGATCGGGGACCGCTGCGCCCCGGAAAAGAGCTTTCCCCGCCTGGCGGCCACGGTCCTGGCAGGGGAGGGGCTCATCTTTCTGCTCAACACCCTGGTCATCTATGCCGACAGCAAGATCTACGGCTACTATTCCTATGCCTATGTCTTCGGCAGTTTCTGGATCCGCCTGGGCATCTGCGCGGTGAAGACCCTGCTTTATGCCGCGGTGCTGCCCGGCCTTCTGGCCGCCCTGCGGCGGGCGGGAGCTCCCCGCCGCAAGACGCGGCAGCGCGCCCTGGTCACCGCCCGCCGCGCCGCCCTGACGCCGGAGGAGCGGGAGCAGGCCAGCGCCGCCATCTGCCGGCGGCTCCTGGAGATGCCCCGGGTGCAGCAGGCCAAAACCGTCCTCAGTTATCGGGCGCTGCCGGAGGAAGTGGACCTGAGCCTGCTGAACGATGCCCTGCGGCAGCGGGGTGTGCGCCTCTGCTTCCCGGTGAGTCTCGCCGGCGGCGTGCTGCAGGCTTGGGAGCCCGGAAGCTGGAAGCAGGGCCGCTACGGCATCTGGGAGCCGGACCGGGGGGATTCCGTCCAGGTGGCCCCGGAGGAGCTGGACCTGGTGCTGGCCCCCTGCGTGGGCTTTGATAAAAAGCGGGACCGCCTGGGCCACGGCGCGGGCTATTATGACCGCTTCCTGCCCCAGACCCGGGCCGCGGCAGTGGCCGTGGCTTTCGAGGCCCAGAAGCTGCCCCGGGTGGCGGCGGACCGCCTCGACCGGGCCATGGACGCCATCGTCACCGAAGAGCGGGTCTATTAAGAGAGAAACTACAGGAAACAAAGGATTGCCATCTCCTGTATGGTTCGGTGATGTCGTAGGGGAGGGGCTTGCCCCTCCCGGCAAAGCAGTTTTTTATCGAAAAGACAGGTTCGGCGAATTCGTACAAGCTGCGAATTCGCCGAACCTGTCTTTTTCATTCTTCTCTGTACTGCCGGGCGGGGACAAGCCGCCGCCCCTACGAGGAAACCATCTTTTGCACAGATCGCGTCAGGCCTTTTTCGTCCGGTCCGGGATGATCTCGATCCAGTAGCCGTCCGGGTCCTCCAGGAAGTAGATGCCCATGGAGGGATTTTCAAAGCAGATGCAGCCCATGGCCTCGTGCTTTGCGTGGGCAGCGTCGAAATCCTCCGCCTTCAGGGCAAGGTGGTATTCCTGCTCACCCAGGTCGTAGGGCTCCGTCCGGTCCCGCAGCCAGGTCAGCTCCAGGCGGAAGTCCGTGACCCCGTCGCCCAGGAAGATGATCCGGAAGCTGCCGTCGGCGGCGTCCTTCTCCCGCACGGGTTTGAGCCCCAGCGCCTCGTCATAGAATTTCAGGCTGCGCTCCAGATCGAAAACATTGAAGTTGAAGTGATTGAAACTGAACATGCGCGCTCCCTCCTTTTTCTGCATCCAGTATACCCTGTCCCGGCGCACCCGGTCAAGCCCCACGGCATAGAATGGCCCGGTGATCTTGGATGACTTTGGAAAAACTGCGCCCCGGCCAGGCGGGCACGGTACTGGCCCTCCGGCTGGAGGGGCCGCTGCGCCGCCGCCTGCGGGACCTGGGCCTGGTGGAGGGCGCCCGGCTCCGCTGCCTGGGCCGCAGCCCCCTGGGGGACCCTTCCGCCTATCTCATCTGCGGCGCGGCCATCGCCCTGCGGCGCACGGACTGCCGCCGCATCGAAGTGGAGGTGGAGCCATGGAACGCGTCATAGCCCTGGCGGGCAATCCCAACGTGGGGAAAAGCACCCTCTTCAACCGCTTGACCGGCCTCCGGCAGCACACCGGCAACTGGACCGGCAAGACGGTCGCTGCCGCCGAGGGCCGCTGCGGGGACTACAGGCTGGTGGATCTCCCGGGGACCTATTCGCTGCTGCCCCATTCCGAGGAGGAGCAAGTGGCCCGGGACTATTTGCTCCGGGGCGAGGCGGAGGCGGTTGTGGTGGTCTGCGACGCCTGCTGCCTGGAGCGGAATCTGAACCTGGTGCTCCAGTGCAGGGAGCTCTGCCAGAGGGTGCTGGTCTGTGTGAATCTCCTGGACGAGGCGGAGCGCCGGGGCATCCGGGTGGACTGTACCGCGCTCTCCCTAGGCCTGGGCCTGCCGGTGGTGGGCATCACGGCCCGGGAGAAGGGGAGCCGTGAGCGTTTTCTCGCGGCCCTGGACGCCCTCTGGGACGCGCCCGCCCCGCCCCGCCGCTCCCCGCCCTATGGGCAGGCGCTGGAAACTGCGCTGCGACATATGCTGTGCTTGGCGGAAGGGGAGAGCCTCCCCGCCCGCTGGCTCTGCCTGCGGCTGCTGGCGGGGGAGAGACTGCCGGCAAGCGAAACATTGCGGCGGGCGGCGGAGGCGGAACGGCTTGACCTGGGCCTTACGCCCGCGGCGGTGGAGGATCTGCTCTCCGCCGCCCTCTCCCGGGAGGCGGCGCGGCTTACGGCGCTCTCCGTCACCGGGGAGGAGCGGGCCTACGGCGCAAGGGATGCCCGGCTGGACCGGATCTTTACGGGAAAAACCTGGGCCTTCCCGATGATGCTGCTTCTGCTGCTGGGGATCTGCTATCTCTCCATCCGGGGCGCCAACCTCCCCTCCGCATGGCTGAGCCGAGGCTTTGCGCGGCTGGAAGAACTGCTGCGCCGGGGCTTTGCCGCCCTGAACGCCCCTATCTGGCTGGAGGGCCTGCTGCTGGACGGGGCCTATCAGAGCCTTGCCGCGGTGGTCTCGGTGATGCTGCCGCCCATGGCCATCTTTTTCCCCCTCTTTACGTTGCTGGAGGACGCGGGCTTTCTGCCCCGGGTGGCCTACAACCTGGACCGGCCCTTTCAGCGCTGCCGTGCCTGCGGCAAACAGAGTCTCTGTATGCTGATGGGCCTGGGCTGCAACGCCGTGGGCGTCACCGGCTGCCGCATCATCGACTCCCGGCGGGAGCGGCTGCTGGCCATTCTCACCAACAGCATCACCCCCTGCAACGGGCGCTTTCCGCTGCTCATCGCCCTGCTCGCCATGTTTTTCGCTCCCGCGGGCTCGGCCCTGGTTCCTGCGGCGCTGTTGAGCCTGATCCTCACAGGCAGCGTCCTTGCCACCTTTGCGGCCACGGCGCTGCTCTCCAAAACGATCCTGCGGGGCGAGCCCTCGCCCTTTGTGCTGGAGCTGCCGCCCTACCGCCGCCCCCAGGTAGGCCGGGTGCTGCTGCGCTCCCTCCTGGACCGGAGCCTCTTCGTTCTGGGGCTGCTGCGCCTTGCCGCGCTGCTGGATGCACCGGGCCGTTTCTTCGGCCTGGACGGGGCGATTTTGCTGGCCTTTCTCCTGGGCCTTCCCGCCAACGAGACGGTGCTGCCCATCCTGCTGATGCTCTACCGCGCCTCCGGCGGGCTGGGGGACGCCTCCGGCCTGGGGGAGATCCACGGCCTGCTGCTGCAAAACGGCTGGACCGGCGTCACCGCCCTCTGCGCCGTCATTTTCACGGTGCTCCACTGGCCCTGTTCCACCACGCTCCTTACCGTGAAGAAGGAGACCGGGAGCTGGAAATGGACCGCCCTTGCCGCCCTGGTGCCCACGATGATGGGACTCATCCTCTGCGCCGCAGTGTTCTCCCTCACCTGTCAGCTTCGCTGACATCCTCCCCCGCTGGGGGAGGAACAGTGTGCGCTTGCCGTCGGCCCCTACGGCGAGGCGATGAAAAAGCACGCGGACGGGAGAATACCCATCCGCGTGCTTCCTAAAAACTAAAACACTAAAAACTAAAAACTCATTACGCCACGCCTACCGGCACGCCCGGCGCCTTCTCGTGGATCCGGGCCAGGGCCGCGTCCATGGCCTTTTCGTCCTCGGACATGTTGTCGGCGATCTCTTTCCCGTCCGCCAGAAAGACGAGGCCTTGATGCGAAAGCCGTCCCGGTAATAGACGGCCAGATCGCCCACCCGCAGCCGGTCAAAGATTTCCGCCTTTTCGTAGTCTGCGCTTAGGGCGGAAAGATCCTGTCCCTGGACGGGGCCGGTGAATTTCTTCTCTGCCACAGCGACACCTCCCGTTTCCTTTTTTATCTGCTCCAATCTTAACAGAAATGACTTGCCATTTCCACAGGATTTTTTTATAATATGAATGTTAAAGCCTTCAAAATCAATCATGCCGTAAGGCAGAAGGGAGCAGCTATGTACTGCACAAGAAAAGTTACCGAGGATCTGATCTGGGTTGGCGCGGACGACCGGCGTCTGGCCTGCTTCGAGGGCGTCTACGGCGTGCCCGACGGCGTCTCCTACAACTCCTATCTCCTCCTGGACGAGAAGACCGTCCTCTTCGACACGGTGGACAAGGCCGTGTACAGCGTGTTCCTGGAAAATGTGGCCCATGCCCTGAACGGCCGGCCCCTGGACTACCTGGTGGTGCAGCACATGGAGCCGGACCACGCCGCCACCCAGGAGCTGCTGCTCAGCCGCTATCCCGAGGCCAAGATCATCTGCAACGCCAAGATCCAGACCATGATGAAGCAGTTTATGGGCTGCGATCTCTCCGCGCGCACCATCCTGGTGAAGGAGGGGGACACCTTCTCCGCCGGCAGGCACAATCTCACCTTCGTCATGGCTCCCATGGTCCACTGGCCCGAGGTCATGATGACCTACGACCTCACCGACAAGATCCTCTTCACCGCCGACGCCTTCGGCACCTTCGGCGCTCTGAACGGCCGCCTCTTCAATGATGAGACCGATTTCTTCCTGGAGGATCTGGACGAGGCCCGGCGCTACTACACCAATATCGTGGGCAAGTACGGCGCCCAGGTCCAGGCGGTGCTGAAGAAGGCAGCAAAGCTGGAGATCGCCCTGGTCTGCCCGCTGCACGGCTATGTGTGGCGCAGCCACTTCGGCGACTTCCTGGAGAAGTACCTGCTCTGGTCCAGCTATACCCCCGAGGAAAAGAGCGTCCTGCTGGCCTACGCCTCCGTCTACGGCCACACCGAGAACGCCGCCAACATCCTGGCCTGCAAGCTGGCCGAGCGGGGCGTGCGGGTGCGCATGTACGACACCTCCGTGACGCCTGCCAGCTACATCGTCTCCGACGCCTTCCGCTGCAGCCACCTGGTCTTCGCCGCAACCACCTACAACGCCGGCGTCTTCGTTACCATGGAGCAGCTGCTGCACGACATCGCCGCCCACAATCTCCAGAACCGCAAGGTGGCCATCATCGAAAACGGCTCCTGGGCTCCCACCAGCGGCAAGATCATGCGGGACCTGCTGGCGCCTCTGAAGGGCACCGAGTTCATCGGCGAGAACGTCACCCTGAAGTCCGCCCTGGCGGAAAACCAGCTGGAGCAGCTGGACGCCCTGGCCGATCTTCTGGCAGAGGACATCAATCCGAAGCCCGTCGTCGCGGAAGCTCCCGCCGCTTCTGCCGAGCCCGCGGTCTTCTCTCCCGAGGCGGTGGACAACAAGGTCTTCTCCAAGTTCTCCTACGGCGTGGAGGTCCTGACCACCCGGGTGGACGGCAAGGACTACGGCTGCATCATCAACACCGCCGGCCAGGTGGCTTCCGCCGACCCCAAGAAGATCACCATCTCCTGCATCAAGAAGAACCACACCTGCGACATGGTCATGAAGGCGGGCAAGTTCAACATCTCCATCCTCACCGAGGACGCCCCCTACAGCCTGTTCCAGCACTTCGGCTTCCAGAGCGGCCGGGATGTGGACAAGTTCGCCGATCTCCCCTACGACGACCGCATGGCCAACGGCATCCGCTATATCCCCACCTATACCAACGCCGTCCTCTCCTGCGAGGTCATCGATGTGAAGGACCTGGAGACCCAGGTGCTCTACATCGCAAACGTGGTGGAGGCCAAGGTCCTCTCCAAGGCCCCCAGCTGCACCTACGGCTACTATCACGCCCACATCAAGCCCAAGAAGAACCCCGCCCCCGAGCAGAAGGAGTGCTGGGTCTGCAAGGTCTGCGGCTATGTCTACGAGGGCGCGGACATGCCCGACGACTTCACCTGCCCGCTCTGCAAGCACGGCAAGGAGGACTTTGAGCACATCGTTCCCCAGGTCAAGCCCAAGGTCAAGGGCTATGTGTGCAAGATCTGCGGCCACTTCGAGCCCTGCGATGGCGAGCTCCCCGCGGATTACACCTGCCCGCTCTGCAAGCACCCGCGGGAGGACTTCGAGCCCGCGGAGCAATAAGTGTGTAAAAAGATTTGAGTTTTGAGATTTGAGTTTTGAGTTATTAGTTTTTAGTTTTTAGATGATAGGAGACGCGGGCGGCCGTTTGGCCGCCCGCTCTTTTTGCGCGTCATCCTCCCGCAGGCCTGCCTAAAGCCTTCCCCTCGAGGGGAAGGTGGCATCCGCCGTCCCCCGCAAGGCGGATGACGGATGAGGTGGAGATAATGTCCCCCGTGCAGGTGCCAACTGCATTTGCCCTGGATGCTCCGCAGCTCCCGCCCGTAGGGCCGACCATTGGTCGGCCTCCTGATGAACGTCAAACTGCAGCCGTGAAACTCTAACTATTTCAGCAAAAAATCACAATTTCTTAAGAATTCTTAATCTCTTTCAGAACTTCTTAAGAGTCTTAAGCTTTCTTAAACATGCACCGGAGGCCTTGCTTTCAGGGCAGGTAGCCGCTATAATCCGAAGCGTGAACCAAAGGATTGCGATTCACCGTGAACAGATCAAAGGAGGCTTTTTTGAAATGAAACACGGGAAAATACTGTTGAGCCTGCTGCTGACCCTGGCGCTGCTGATGTCCATGAGCACCTTCGCCCTGGCAGAAGAAGTCGGCGGGGAAACGGCCCAGACGCCTGCGGAGGACGCCGTGACGGAAGAGGCCGTGGTGGAGGAAGCCGCGGCAAAGATGACCGTCCGCTGCGTGGACACGGACGGCGCCACCCTCCGCGACCAGGAGGCGGATTACCTGGACCTGAGCAAGGACCAGGTGCTGGATGAGAAGACGAGCCGCCCCGCCATCGAGGGCTATACATATCAGAAGACCATGGTGGGAAATGATGAGATCGTGAAGCTCAGCGTGAGCCATGATGAGACCGGCGCCGTAATCACCGCCACCGTAAGGCAGAGCGGCGTGGAGTCGGAAAAGAAGCTCAGCGGCAGCGAGACGCTGCTCTTCGTCTACGAAAAGGCGGCGGAGCATGTCCACAGCTTTGACGAGGGCAAGGTGACCACTGAGCCCAGCTGCACCGAAAAGGGCGTCAAGACCTTCACCTGCTCCTGCGGCGAGACCAAGACCGAGGAGATCCCCGCCCTGGGCCACGACTGGAACGAGCCCACTTACACCTGGAAGGACGACAACAGCGAGTGCACCGCCCTTCGTACCTGCAAGCGGGACGCCTCTCATACCGAGAGCGAGACCGTGAAACCCGCCGAGACCGTGACCAAGGAGGCCACCTGCACCGAGAAGGGCGAAAAGACCCTGAAAGCGGCATTTACCAACGAAGCCTTTGCCGAGCAGAGCAAGTCCGCCGAGATCCCGGCCCTGGGCCACGATTTTGCCCACGGCCGCTGCAAGCGCTGCGACGGGATCGACCCCAACTTCAAGCCCAAGCTCACCGACAACACCAACGGCCACGCCAGCTGGGGCACCGACTATAAGGTGACCTCCGACGCCGCACGCAAGGACTTCCAGAAGCTCCTCATCGACGGCCAGGAGATCGCTTCCTCCAACTACAGCGTCGCGGAAGTGAACGGCAATACCGTGGTCACGGTGAAGGGTTCCGCCATCAAGACCCTGAAGGTGGGCCAGCACAGCATCGCGATCGTGTCCCAGACCGGCACCGCCCAGCGCAATTTCTCCGTCAGCGACAAGCCCAAGACCGGCGATGAGACCGCGGCGCTCTGGACGGGGCTGCTGCTCCTGTCCGCCCTGGGCTGCGGCGCCGTCACCCTCACGGCGCGGAAGAAATTCAGCGCCGAATAATCTGAAAAAAGCAAGAGGATCCTCTCTCTTACTTGTACTACTATCTGATAAGAAGCTTTAAAAAGCTTTCGAGGCAGAATTGTGTCAGGCGAGGCGGCGGCCGCAGGGCATAATGGAGACATATGGTCAAGGCCGCCAACGATGCATGACGCAATTCTGGCAGAAAGACTCTAAAGATTTCTATTGGATAGTAGTACGACACTCCTTCTAAACGGAAGCGCCCTCCCAAAACCGGGAGGGCGCTTTTGTACATGTTTGGTTTACACGCGGATGCTCTCCAGGAGCGCTTCCACGTTCCTGGCCAGCTCCGCCAGAGCGCCGGGCTGGAAGGGAGAGGGGAAGCCGGCCTCTTCGAGAAGATCCGTCCAGACCTTCTCGCCGCCCTGCTTGCTCAGCCGGATATAGCGGGCAAAGGCGTCGTCATAGTCCTTGAGGCTGGCAAGCAAAAACTGGAAGGCAGCCGTCTGGGCCAGGCAGTAGTCGATGTAGTAGAAGGGACTCTCGTAGATGTGCATCTGGTACTGCCAGCGGGTGCCCTTTTCCAGATAGGGCATGCCCTCGAAGGAGATGTGGGGCCTGAACTGCTTTTCCAGCTTCAGCCACTCGGCGTCCCGCTCATCGGGCGTCAGCTCCGGGTGCTCGTACACGATGTGCTGGAAGGCGTCCACCATGGTGCCGTAGGGGATGAAGGAGAAGCTCTCCAGAGCGTGCATGAACTTGTAGCGCTCGGCGTCTTTTCCGAAGAAGTCCCCCATATAGGGCCAGGCGAAGAATTCCATGCTCATGGAGTGGGTCTCCGCCGTCTCCATGCCGCCGCAGCCCAGCTCCAGGGCGAAGCGGTTGTCCGCGATGAGATAGGCGTTCAGCGCGTGGCCGGCCTCGTGGGTCACCACGTCCACGTCCCCGGCGGTGCCGTTGAAGTTTGCCAGGATGAAGGGCTGCTTGTACTTGGCAAATTCCGTGCAGTAGCCGCCGCCCCACTTGTTCTTGCGGGAGTCCACGTCGAAGGCCTCGTTGTCCAGCATGAGATCGATGAAGTCCCCGGCCTCCTTGCCCATGGCGTGATACATCTTCTTGGCGGAGGCAAAGATCTCCTCCTTGCCGAAGGGCTTGGGGTCGCCGCCGGGCATGATGACGCCGTCGTCATAGAACTTGTAGTCCTCGATGCCCAGACGTCTGGCGTTCTCAGTGCGAAGGCGCGCTACAACCGGCACGATGTCTTTCAGAACATTTTCCCGGAACTTGGCAACCTTCTCCTGGTCATAGCAGAGGCGGCCCATGCGGTAGTAGCCCAGCTCCACGAAGTTCTTGTAGCCCATCTTTTTGGCCATCCGGTCGCGAATATGCACCAGGCGGTCAAAGATATCGTCCAGCTCGGCCTTGTGCGCTTCCAGACCCCGGCCCAGGACCTCAAAGCACTCCCGACGGGTCTCCCGGTCGGCGTCCTTGGCATACTTCATCAGCATGGCGCGGGGCAGCTTCTCGCCCTTCCACTCGAACTCCATGGCGGCCATCAGGTCGGAATACTCCCGCACCACCTTGTTCTCCTCCACCATGTCCTCGATGATCGCGGGGGACATGGACTTGCGCTCCACTTCCATGGACTGGAACAGCACCGGGCTCAGAGCCTTTTCCAGCTCGGCGCGGAAGGGGCTGTCCAGCAGGGCGGAGGCATAGTCCAGCGCGTAATTGGCGGCAACGGGGCCGATCTCGTCGTAGTACTCGTTTTCCGCCACGTAGAAGGGATCCACGGTGTTGATGGTGTAGCGCATGCTGGCAAGGCTTGCGTTGGTATAGAACTCCAGGAGCATCTTGCGGTAATCCTCCCGGGCGGCAAGGATCTCCTCCACACTTTTGGCGTTTTTGATGCGGGGGATCACGTCCTCGGCCACGGCCTTCACTTCCTCCAGCGTTACCCGACGGTAGGGCAGCTCGGAAACTTTCATGGCAAACACTTCCTTTCGGCGTTTTCATTAGCTTTGCTGCCCCCAATATACACCAGAAGAACGGCGAATGCAATCCCGGAACGACCGCAGCTCCCTTCCCGCCGCCCTTCGACCACTTTCCAAAGAATTCTTAAACTTTTTCAAATCGCCCTGTTCAGCCCGGGGAAACTGTGCTATACTACGATGTACTACAAAACAGGAGGCAAGGCATGGACCAAAATTGGAACAAGCAGCTTCTTTCCTTTATCGCAGACAGCCCCACCGCGTTCCACGTTGTGGAGAACCTGGGAAAGATCCTGGAGAACGCCGGATACACCCGCGTATATGAGGAGAAGGACTGGAATCTGAAACTTCCCGGAAAATACTACGTGGTGCGCAACGGCTCTTCGCTCATCGCCCTGAATCTTCCGGCGGAGGCCAACCGTTTCCTCATGATGGCCGCCCATACCGACTCCCCCAGCTTCCGCATCAAGGAGGACGGGGAGGAGAAGGTCCTGGGCCTGTACACCCGCCTGGGCGTGGAAAAATACGGCGGCATGATCTGCAGCACCTGGATGGACCGCCCCTTGTCCATCGCGGGCCGGGTAATGGTCCGGGAGGGCGACAAGCTCAGCTGCCGTCTGGTGAAATTTGACCGGGACCTGGTGCTGATCCCCAACCTTGCCATCCATATGGACCGCTCCGCCAACGACGGAAAGGCCTTCAATGTCAACGTGGATATGATGCCCCTGCTGGGCTCCGACAAGATGGAAAAGACCCTGAACGAGCTGATCGGGGAGGAGCTTGGCGTAGACCCCGAGGCGATCGTAAGCCGGGAACTGAACCTCTATAACCGCACCCCCGGCGTGGTCTGGGGCGCGGAGAATGAGTTCATCTCCGCCCCGCAGCTGGACGACCTGATGTGCGTCTTCGGCGGCATCGAAGGTCTTCTCTCGGTGGATCAGCCCCGGGAAGCGCTGATCTTCTGCGCGCTGGACAACGAGGAGGTGGGCAGCACCACCCGCCAGGGCGCGGACTCCAGCTTTTTGGACGACGTGCTGCACCGTATCTGGGTGGGCGTCGGCAAGGGCGACGCGCCTTACCGCGCGGCGCTGGCCCGGAGCTTTATGATCTCCGCCGACAACGGCCACGCCGTGCACCCCAACCGCCCCGAGTATGCCGACCGGAATGAGCGGCCCACCATGAACGGGGGCATCGTTCTCAAGTATAACGCCAACCAACGTTATATCACCGACGCGGTCTCCGCTGCGGTGTTCCAGGAGCTCTGCAGCCGGGCCGGGGTCCCCACCCAGCGCTATTCCAACCGGCCGGACCTGCACGGCGGCGCCACCATGGGCAACATCAGTCTGAGCCATGTGTCGGTTCGGGCTCTGGACATCGGCCTTGCCCAGCTGGCTATGCACTCGTCCTACGAGACAGCCGGCGCCAGGGATCTGGAGTATTTGATCCGGGCGGCGCAGACCTACTACGCATCCGACCTGCGCTGGCAGGGCGAGGATGTGTTGATCTCCTGATCCAGGGAAGAGCCTGAAAAGCCTTTTCTGCCCGGCTTGCCGTGCAAAAAGGCCTGTGAGAGCGCCGTTACACAAGTCAAGCCATCTCTGATCCCCGCGCCGGCGCGCTTCCGCGCCGCCCGCCTCCTCCGGGAGGAGGACGGGATCTGCCTGTTGTAAGAAACCACCTATTCTATGCATGGAGGGAAGGAAATGAAAAAGAGAAGACTGTTTGCCCAAACCCTGGCCCTGGTGCTCTGCTTCGCGCTGCTCTGCCCGCTGGCCGCCTTCGCGGAAGACACGAACCCCGCCATCCCGGCCGATCCTGTGAGCTATGCGGTCATTGACCCGGCGGAGCTGACGCGCCTGGTGGAGACCTATGCCAACGCCCGCTCCCTGAACAAGGACAATATCAGCATCGGCTACTGCTATCTGGATACCGGCGACACCTGGTATTATAACGGCGATGTCTGGAACTTCGGCGCCGGCGTCTACTATGTGCCCCTGATGATGATCCTGGCCGAGCGGGAAAGCCGTGGAGAGCTGACCCAGGACAGCAACCTCAACGGCCTCACCCTGGGGGAGGCGGAGCGCTATGTGCTCACCTATTCCAACAACACTTATGCCCATCAGATGATGAACTACATCGGCACGGACAAGGAAGTGCGCAAGCTCTACCAGAACTACTCCTCCCTGCCCGAAGCCTACTATGACCCGGACTTCCTGGACTACAGCTACTTCACCGTTCGCTTCCTCACCGATGTGATGAAGACGCTCTACAATGAGAACGAGCGCTTCCCCAACATCATCGAGTGCATGAAGAACTCCGACAACGGCTCTGTCTTCCACGGCGCCATGGGCGGGGAATATGAAGTCGCCCAGAAATACGGCAACTATATCGATCGGCGTGACGTAGCGTACAACAACACCATCGGCATCATCTACACCCCCCACCCCTTTGTCCTCACCGTCATGACCAAGAACCTGGGCATCACCCATGAGGTCATGTGGGACCTGGCCGTGATCCTCAAGGATTATACCCTGAGCCTGGATGAGGCCTATGCCGTGTATGAGGCGCGTCAGAACGGCCCCGTCGTCCCGGAGACCCCGGCAGCGGAGGCAGTGACGCCTGTCGCCCCCGCCGCGGAAGAACCGCAGGAGCCCGCCGCCGCCCAGGAACCCGCAGCGGCTGCCCCGGAAGCCGGGCAGATCCCGGTGGAGATCCCCGCTTCTTCCGCTGAGAAGCCCGCGGCCGGGCAGGAGGATCCTTCCGCCTCCCGCCGCATGGTGGTGCTGATCCTCTGCGCTGCCGCCCTGGTGATCCTGACCCTTGCCGCCATCCTGAAGCCCGTCCTGCGCAAAAAGCAGGTGCGGAAAAAGAAAGATGAGCTCGAGTACTGATTGGAACATTTGCCCATGAAAAGAATCCTCTGTATCCTGCTTCTCCTGGCCCTTTGCGTGAGCATGGCGGCCTGCGGCGGCAGCCCCCGGGAAGTCCAGTCGGTGGCCACCCTGGTGGAGCAGGAGTATTCCCTGGCCTTCCGCACCGGCGATCCCACGGCCTATTATGTGGCGGCCGCCATCGAAGTGCTCAACGCCCAGGGACTGGTCGATGAGCTGGCCGTCAAGTGGTTCGGCAGCCGCATCATCAACTTCGGAAAGAATGCCGAGGCACTGCAGCGACTGGAGACGCCCACCCGGCGGGACTTCATCATAGGTGTGGACATCAACTCCTTCCCCATGGCCTATATGACCGCCGGTCAGTACTGGGGCTTCGATGTGGAGTTGGCCATGGCCGTCTGCGAGGAGCTGGGCTGGGATCTGAAGATCCAGCCCATCGAGAAGGAGAACGTCTATATCGAGCTCTCCTCCGGCAATATCGACTGCGCCTGGGGCGGCATCGCCCTGGACCCGGCGGATATCAGCGCCGGCCGCGTGGCCCGCTACGGCCCCTATGTCCACAATGACATCGTCATCGCCAAGCGGGGAGACGCCTTTATCGAGAACAAGTATATGCTCTCCCACAAGGCCCTGGCCATGTGCTCCACGGTGGAGGCCATGGACGCGCTGCAGTCCGACCCCGGCATCGTCAAGCGTCTGGGCCAGATCTCCCGTCTGGCCGGCGGCACCACGGAGTGCTTCCAGTATCTCTACCAGGGCCGCTGTGACGTGATCCTCACCGACACCACCGCCATCTATTATTTCAACTGCCACTGATGCCAATGCAAAACCGGCGTCACGCCTTTCCGGGCGTGACGCCGGTTTTGCATTGGCAAGGGAATAGGGAATAGGGAATAGAGAATAGGGGTGGAGTCCCTTCGGGACGTATGGAACGGAAAGGACAAAAGGAGGCGGCCAAAGGCGGCCTTTCGGTGCAATGGATAGCCGGACGGAACGAGGGGACGACCTGTGTGCAGCGCCTTTTCCAGCTCCTGCCGCATCTCCGGCTTCCGCTCCATGTCTGCCAGGACCTTTTCCGCCCGCCGGATCTGGTCCTCGGTCTTCCGGATCTGCTCCTGCACGCCCTTGACGGCTTCCCTGGTGAACTTCTTCTGCTCCTCGGGAGGCAGGGGCTTGCCCTCGTGGTCTACAACCTGGTTGCTCCTGGCGGCCTCCAGCGCGTCCTGCTGACGGCGCAGCTTCCGCTCCAGGGCCTCCAGGCTCCGCACTTTCTTTTGGTAGGCGGTCAGGCTCTCGGCGTTTCTGCCCTCCGCCCTGGCCTGCATCAGCAGCGCCCGGTCATCCGGCAGCTCATCCCGCTCCTGATTTTTTGTGTTGCTTTTTCCTTCGGAAGCTGGTATACTGTTATCAGACGAAGTATACTGGTTCTGCCCCGTAGGCGAGTCGCCCAAGGCAACAGGATCATGTATTTCGTCTTTTTCTTTGTCAAATACCACATCGTTCTGTTCGTCGAAGAGAGTATCGTCGATGTACCCATCATCTGCTACAAAAGCAGTAATGAGGACATTGTAATACCCGTTTTCTCCTCCTACGGCATTTTCGCCTCCGCGATAATTCCCAAGGTCTACAGCAGCAACAGTTTCTCCTTTTTCAATAGTGATGATCGCAACATAATGGCCAGCGTTTTCCCCAACATTTTGAAGAATGATGTAATCGGGTTCCTTCAATTTATCGATGACTTTCATCAGCCCATCAACGCCAAGAGCATGCTGTCCCTTCAGCTTGTTCTGCATTGCTTTCAGAGCTTTCTGAGAGTGCATCACGAAGGATCGGTCGCCGTCCAAATGGCAATACTCTGTGAAAACGCTGGGAGTATTTTTGAGGATTGGGAATGTAAATCCTTTTTTGCTTGTTTTCCCATCGTAAATCTGCTGAAGCGTATCTTTTACTGTCGCTGGCGTAACATTCTGGTCAACGACAACATTTCCATACGAATCTACTGCTTGATACCTCACCGCCCCGCCCTCTCTGGCGGGGCTTTTTGCTGCCCGCTCGCTGGCCTCCATCAGGCCCTTGTCCCAGAGCTCCACCAGCTTCTCCAGCCGCTCGGTCTCCATCTGGGCCACGGCCCTGGCCTCGTCGTGCACATCGCTCACGCCCAGGAAGGCTTCCTTCACGGCCTGGATCCACTCCTGCATCCATTCCTTCACGGCCTGGAACAGGCCCGGCTTCTGCTCGGCCATGGCCTGCATCACCTTCGTCCGGCGCAGCATCATCTCGCAGCCGTCGGCCACCACCTCATCCAGCGCCTCCTCCGGCGTCAGCTTTCCGGTCCTGTCCCGCTGCATCTTCTCGGCCACCAGCTGCCCCAGGTCCTTGCCCTTCCACTCCACCAGGTAGTCCAGAAGGAACTCCTGCAGCTCCTGGTAGCGCTCTTCGGCATAGTCCTGGATGTAGTGGGTCAGCTCGTGGGCCGCCGTGCGCACCAGGGCCACCTGTCCCATGCTCTGGCCCAGCCTGCCGGCGTTCACGTCCAGATAGATCACGCCGTCCTTGTACATGCCGTAGGCGCTCTGATACCGGCCGTTCTTCCCCAGGCTGCTTTCAAACAACCGAAACTCGATACCGAACTTCTTCCCCAGAGTCTCGA
This sequence comes from uncultured Eubacteriales bacterium, assembly GCA_900316255.1. Lineage (GTDB taxonomy): Bacteria > Bacillota > Clostridia > Oscillospirales > Oscillospiraceae > Limivicinus. Next base: position 23,586 of record ONCI01000057.1, read on the forward strand.
TCACCCGAATCTGTGCCCGCTGCTTCGGCGTCAGCCGGTTCCAGTTCACGGCCCGCAGCTTTACGCCGTCCACCTTGCCGCCGTCATAGCTCACCCCGCCCTTGGGTCCCCCGCTCTCCGCTTGGCTCTCCCCGCGTCGGGGAGAGCTGTCGCTCTGCGACTGAGAGGGGCCGCTCTTCCCCCGCGCCGCCTTCTGCTGTTCCTTCAGGCTGCGGCCGTAGGCGAAGGCGGTCCGGATCGTCTTCTCGTCCAGATCCTCCAGCATGGAGTCCTGAAGGATGCTCTCCAAGGTTCAGGAGTTTCCTTCTCTTTGCCCGGGTCTACCCTGCGTATGGGAAAGTCCCTCAGATGTGCCCAAAAGACCTGCAGCGATACCGCAAGAATTGTTGGTTTGTCAATGACGTGTGACAACGTTAGGAAAAGAAAAGAGTGTCTGTTTAGGTGAGAGCCAGCCGAGTGGACGCATAGGGAAGTCATTATAC
>ONCI01000015.1 GCA_900316255.1 uncultured Eubacteriales bacterium
CTCAAAAAAGGTGATGCCCATCAAAAGCAGCTGGGCCCGCAGCCAGCCGCCCAAACTTCCCTTCAGCTCCTCCCCCATGCCCTCCAGCCGCTCCTTCAGGCGCGGGGGCACCTGGGCCAGCACGAAGGCCGTTACCCGGGGAAAGGAAGCGGAGCAGAAATAGCTGCCGATCCCGCAGGTGACCACGAAGAGCAGCAGATCCGGACTTTTCCCCGCAAGCCGCCCCACCGCGTCCAGCGCCCATTGGCTCAGCAGCGCCGGCAGGCCATAGAGGCTCTCCCCCACCGCGTCCATGGCGCGGCGCAGGGTATCCTCCAGTTCCTCCGGCGCCTGGGCAATCAGGGAGAGCCCCCGCTCCTCCAGGAGGCCCAGGGTCTGGGCAAGGCCGGTCATCATCCCGGGGACCTCACGGGCAAAATCCCCGATGGCCTCCACGCCCCAGCCGATGAGGGCGCCGCAGCCCCGGACCAGCAGGGCCAGCAGCCCCAGGTCCACCAGGCCTGCCGCGGCGCTTCTGGGCCAGCCCCGGCGTACCAGGGCCCGGACCAGGGGCTCGATCAGCGCAGCCAGAGCAAAGCCCAGCAGGAAGGGCGCGCACCAGGGCAGCAAAAACCGTGCCGTGAGCCAGGCTCCCGCCAGCGCGGCCCCGATGGAGATCAGCCTTCGCCAAGCCCGCCGTCCCATGCGCGTCCCCTCCTTTTCTCCCTTGCGAAACCCGTTTCGCGATCGCGGTAACCTTCTTTCTCTTTATTGTTTCATGTGCGCAGGGTTTTATGCGAAAGAGCCTGCCCGCGCCGCACCCGTGGCGCAGCCGCAGCGTAGAATGGAGCGGCCGCCCTTGCGGCCATGGGAGGAATTTCCATGCTGATCGTACAAAAATTCGGCGGCAGTTCTCTGGCGGATCTGCAGCGCCTCCGCCGGGCGGCCGGCATCGCCGCCGAGGCTCGCCGCCGGGAAAACCGGGTGGTGCTGGTGGTCTCCGCCGCCGGGAACAGCACCGACGAGCTGCTCTCGCTTGCCAGGCGGATCCTGCCCCACCCGCCCCGGCGGGAGCTGGACGCCCTGATGGCCACCGGGGAGCAGCGCTCCGCCGCCCTGATGGCCATGACGCTGGAGAGTCTGGGCTGTCCCGCCCGCTCCTTTTCCGGCGCACAGGCAGGGATCCATACCGACGCGCATTTCGGGGAAGCCGCCATCCTCCGGGTAGAGCCCCAGGCCCTGCGCCGGAGCCTGGAGGCCGGGGAGATCGCCGTCGTCGCGGGCTTCCAGGGCCGCTCCCCCGCCGGAGAGCTGACCACCCTGGGCCGGGGCGGCTCGGACACCACCGCCGTGGCTCTGGCAGCGGCCCTGGGGGCGGAACGCTGCGAGATCTATACCGACGTGGACGGCATCTGCACCGCCGATCCCCGTCTCATCCCCTCGGCCCGGCTCCTGCGGGAGATCGACAGCCGGGATATGCTGCTTCTGGCCGAGGCCGGGTCCCAGGTGCTCCACCCGGGTTCGGTGCGCCTCGCCATGGAAAAGGAGGTTCCGCTGTGGCTCCTCTCCTCCTTCCGGGCGGGAGAGGGCACCCGGGTCCTGCCGCTGCCGGAGGAGCGCCGCCCAGGCCTTGCCGGGGTCACCCGGGACGAGGCGAGCGGCAGCGTGACCCTGGTGGGCCGCGCCGCGGACAGCGCCTTGTTGGAGCGGCTGCGGCGGGAGCTGGAGCACAGCGGCATCCCGGTGCGCTCCGCCCGGGCGGAGGAGGGCTGCGTCCGTTTTACCGTCGCCCCGGCGCAGCTGCTGCCCGCCCTGGAGCTCTGCCACCGGGAAATAGTGAAGAGTGAAAAGTGAAGAGTGAAGAATTGTGGTGTGCCGCTGCGCGGCACACCTTTTTTCTTTGGCATTCGGTGCCGTCCCGGTCCTGTCTTGCAATCGGCCCCGTGCCGTGGTACAATCGCGGCAGAACGAGAAAGGACGCTTCCCATGAACGAAAACTTTTTTGCCTATATCTCCCGCATGCGCTACATCGGCCGCTGGAGCCTGATGCGCAATTCCCTGCCGGAGAACATCCAGGAGCACAGCCACATGGTGGCCGTCTTCGCCCACGCCCTGGGGGTCATCCGCCGGGACGTGTTCGGCAAGCCCTGCGACCCCAACGCGGCCGCCGCCGTGGCCCTCTTCCACGACAGCAGCGAGATCCTCACCGGGGACCTGCCCACTCCCATCAAGTACCACAGCGCAGACATCCGGGAGGCCTACAAGCAGGTGGAGGACCTGGCCTGCCGCCAGCTGCTGAACACCCTGCCGCCGGAGCTGCGCCCCGCCTATGAGGAGCTGCTCGTGGGCGAAACGCAGGAACAGCTTCACGATCTGGTGAAGGCGGCGGACAAGCTTTCCGCCTATGTCAAGTGCATCGAGGAGCGCAAGGCCGGCAACAACGAATTCCTCTCCGCCGAAAAACAGAGCCGCCGTACCCTGGAGGAGAGCGGCATGCCCGAGGTGGCCTATTTCCTGGAGCACTTCATCCCGGCCTTCGAAAAGGACCTGGACGAGCTGGGCACCATAGAGTAGGGGCGACCTGTGGTCGCCTCCCGTCAGCAGATATGCGCAAAGGAGAACACACATGGAAAACAGCAAGCTGAACCGGATCAACGAGCTGGCCGCCCTGGCAAAGCTCCGCCCTCTCACCCAGGAGGAACTGGCCGAGCGGGACGTGCTGCGCAGGGAGTATATCGCAGAGTGGCGGCAGGGGGCCGTGCAGGTGCTGGAAAACACCTGGATCCAGACCCCGGACGGCAAGAAGCACAAGCTCACCGATCTGAAAAAGAAGAAAAAATAAGAAAAACAGCAGCCTCAGCTGCTGTTTTTCTTATTGCCGATGTCACTTCAAGTCCAGAAAGCGCAGGATCTCCTTGGTGGCAAGCTCCATCGCCTTGGGATGCTGGAAGCGGTGGTCCGCCCCCTCCACGGGGACAAAATCGATCACGTTATCCTCCGCGAACTGCCTGACATCCGCAAAAGGCACGATCTCGTCCGCCGTTCCGTGGAGGATCAGGATATCGTCCGCCCAGGGCAGGAAATCCCGCCGCGTCAGATCCGCCTCCCGCAGGCTCTCCAGAAAGATCCGGTCCACGGCGATCTTCCGGTCAAAGCCCACCGGGACGCTTCTTCCACGCTCCAGCTGCCGGAGGCCTTCCTCGTCCATGATGGCGGAGGAGAGCACCCGGTACATGCACACCGCCGGGCAGCGCAGCGCGATCTTCGCAAAGGGGCTGAAGCCCTCGGAGAGGCACTTCAGGAAGAGATAGCCGCCGAAGCTGGTGGCGTAGCCGTCCAGCCGGGCCGGGGCAAAGCGGACGCGTAGATCTTCGACCACCAGACGCAGATACCTGTCGCAGTCCTCCAGACGGAGGACCTTGCGCACATCCTCCCCGTGACAGGGCCAGTCAAAGCAGAGCAGGGCGCTGCCCCGGTTCTTCTCCAGCAGCCTTGCCGCAAAATGCTCGGCCGCCTTGGTCTCCTTGTGCCCGCAGAAGCCGTGACCGTAGACGATCATCCGTTCCGGCTGCATGGTTTCGGCATAGAGTTTGCAGCGGATGCTGCAGCCCTCGGCATTGATGTTGTAGTACTTTTCCATGCTTTCGTCCTTTTTCACACAGGAAAAAGGAGCTGTGAAATGCTTTCACAGCTCCTTTCCGTTTTCAGTCAGGCGTTGCTGCCCGCATCATCTCAGAAGCGGATGACCAGCTTCTGACCGGCCTTCAGGTCCTGCGGATTGCGGATGTTGTTCCAGCGGCAGAGCTGCTCTACCGTGCAGTGGAAATGCTTGGCGATCTCATCCATGCTGTCGCCGGGGCGAACGATATAGGGGATCATCGTGCCGCCGTTCACAGATTCCAGGACTTCATCTTCCAGGGGAGCTGCATTCATGTTCTTTACCTCCATGTTCAGGATTGATCAATAGAATGTGTAGTTGTTGGTGAGGCCTTCCTTGCCGTCCTTCCAGGTCAGGTAGCCGGAGCCGCGGTCATACTTCATGGAGCCGCTGCCGCCGCTGTAAGCCTGCTCGGGAGCGCCGTAATCGCCGTTCTCGTCCTTGGTCTCCACGGTTTTGACGCAATCGCTGTAGCTAAGGTTCCCGTCGGCGTCAAATTTTCCGTGGAAGACCCACTTGATGCGCTGGTTGTCCTTGACCCAGACCGCGGTGACCTGAACGCCGTCGCCGTAATCCACGATCCGGACGTCGATGCCGGCGCCGCTCATGTCATGGAAGGTGCCGGTCACCTGGGCGGGACCGGGATCCGGTTCGGGTTCGGGTTCCGGTTCCGGTTCGGGTTCGGGCTCTTCGGGAGCGGGATCCGGTTCGGGATCGGGCTCAGCGGGATCGCTGCCGGGTTCCTCGGTGGGCTCAGCCGGCGCTTCGGTGGGCTCGGGCTCGATCTCGGGAGACTCGCCGTAGATGTCTACCAGGTAGATGTTCTCCCTGGCGGGAGTGTTCTCATAGTAAACGGTGCAGCTGCAGCCCTCGGCCAGTTCACCGTAGAGCAGGCGGCACACAGAGGGATCCACCGTAACGGTCTCGCCGTTGGAAAGCACGATGACGTAATCCCCGCCCATGCTGATGCCATAGACGTTGCCGGCCATGGAAGCATAGATGGGTTCGGGATCCGGCACGGGAACGGGCGTGGGCGTGGGCTCCGCCTTGTTCTCCAGGGTGATCATGCCGCCGCACTCGATGGTGCCGAGATATCTGCCGCTGTAGGTGCCGTTGAAGCGCCACTGGACGTTCATGGGCAGCTGGACAGTGCCATCAGGCAGCTGGATGGAGAAGGTGCGGTTGCCGAAGACCGTGCTGGTCTTGCCGCCCTGGTAATTCAAGGCGGGCTGATTCATCTTGACGATGCCGTTGCCCAGGGTCAGGGTGACGTTGTCCGCCAGGGAGTTGAGCCGGATGGTGGCGTGGCGGATACCCACATTCATGGTGACCTCAGCCTGGTTCGGGCCGGTACGGACGGCAAACCAGTCGCAGTACAGGTCCAGAGCGGTGCCGGTCTCGGAGCTGAAGCCGCCCTTGCCGATGATGTCACCGGTGGGCACGGGCGCCGGCGTGACCGTGGGCACGGGGGCCACGGTGGGCTGGGTGGTGGGCGCAGGCGTGGCAGTGGGCGCGGGCGTGGGCGTGGGAGCCGCCTTGGGCTTCACGAAGAGGTAGGCGGTGTTGGTGCGGGCGGTCTGGCCCTCATAGTTGAAGGTGCAGTAGGCGCCCCAGTGATCGGCCTGCTTGGGCAGCTTGTCGATGGTCAGGGTGGTGCTGTAGAGGCCGCTGACCTGCACGCCGGGGAACTTGTTGGCAAAGTTCTGGGGGGTGTACTCCCAGCCCTCAGGGGACACGAAGGTCCAGCTCAGAGAGGTGTAGATGTTGGCATAGGCCACGAAATAGGCGGTCTTGCCCTCGTCCCGGCTCTCATTGGTGGGGTTCTTGGTGACGTAGAGGAACAGCGGCGCGCTTGCGTCTTCCGCAGGCTTCGGCATCTGGTCCAGGGGCTGGGGCAGAGGCAGCGGATTGGTCTTGTCCGGGGTCTTGTCGCCGGTGAAGACCGCGTAGCTGTCGCTCAGGGTGGCGGCGTCCACGGCGTCCTCATAGCGGAACCAGCCGAAGTTGCTGCTGACCTTGTCCATGCCGAAGAAGAGCTGCTGGCCGGCGTTGTTGAAGGCCTCGGCCTCGATGGTGCGGCCCTCGGGATCCATGTAGCTCACGCTGCGCTGGCCGTTCTGCACCTGGATGTGCTCGATGGCCAGGGGCTGGTAGCTCAGGCTGCCGTCCTTCAGGGTCACGGCGCACTTGTTGGTGTAGCCCTCGTTCTCGGAGAGCAGGATGTTGTCGTAAAACAGGTAGGACCAGGCGCCGGTGGCGGGATCATAGTAGGTATCCGCGTTGTCCGACAGCAGGTCGGGGAAGGACTCGCCTTCCTCCAGCTTGGTGCTGCACTCCACCAGGGAGTCCATCTTCTCGCTCAGCTCCCAGAGCTTCACGGTGGTGGAGCGGTCGGCCTGGTGCTGGGAAGCGACAAGCACTTCCACCCGGCCGTTGTGGTCCAGGTCGGTGATGGCGTAGCGCCAGTCGTGGGAGGCGTCCTGCTTGATGGAGGGCAGGGTCTGCAGCAGCGCCTGCATCAGGGGATCGGCAGGCTGCTCAGTGGGCTGCGCGTCCGGCGTGGCGGAGGGCGCAGCGGGCTCGGGCGTGGGCTGGCTGTCGCCGCCGGCCGAAGGAGCCTCCGTGGGGATGGCGGTGGTCTCAGCCTGCTGTGGCGCAACCCCGCCGCAGGCGGCGAGGGAGAGGGCCAGGGCCAGGACCAGGATCATGCAAATAACAGATCTTCTGTTCATTTTCTTTCCTCCGGAGAGGCGGCGGAAGCGGATCGGAAAGCGCTTCCGCCGCCTGAATCAGACTTGCTTGTGTCGCTCAGGCGATCACAGCAGCATGTTGTTGACCAGGTTCTGGATCTTGTTGTAGTCATAGCCGGCACGGGCCAGAGCGGCCTTGCGGGCCTCGCCGTTGCCGTATTTGCCATCGATAACATCCTTGGCGACCTTCTCGTACTTGAGCAGGTCGTTCACCAGACCCTGAACCACATTGGGGTCAAAGCCGGCTCTGCGCAGAGCGTTCACGCGGGCTTCCCCGTTGCCGTAGTTGCCGTTGATGCAGGCGTAAGCAGCCTTCAGGTTGGCAGTCATACCGCCGGCGACTTCCTCCAGGACTTCATCGTTCAGCTTTTCCATAGTACATACTTCCTTTCATTTTTGATTGAACAGCCACCCCGCGCAGGGGCGCTGGTCGTTTACCGTCTTTTGTTCCACTTCCGCGCTGTCGCGCGGAACATGGTTCTATTATTTTACTGCATCAGCCTTTTCCGTGTCAAGTCTCTGTTTGGCCACCAGGGCCGCGAAGAGCCCATTTTTCGCGATCAGCTCCTCATAGGTGCCGTCCTCCACGATTTTCCCCTTGTCCATCACCAGGATCCTGTCACAGTGGCGGATGGTGCTGAGCCGGTGGGCGATGACGATGCGGGTGCACTTGAGGGCGTCCAGCGCGTCGGAGACCTGCTTCTGGGTCTTGTTGTCCAGGGCGGAGGTGGCCTCGTCGAACATCAGGATCTTCGGCCTGGGCGCCACGGCCCGGGCGATCATCAGGCGCTGCTTCTGCCCGCCGGAGATACCGCCGCCGCCCTCGGAGATCAGGGTCTGCATGCCCATGGGCATGGCGCGGATGTCGTCCGCGATGCCGGCGATCTCCGCCGCCTCCCAGGCGTCGTCCAGACTGAGTCTGGGATCGGTGATCACGATGTTGGAGTAGATATCCCCCTGGAAGAGGCTGCCGCTCTGCATCACCGTGCCGATCCGCCTTCTGAGGGAGCGCAGATCCAGCTTTTCGATGTCCTTGCCGTCGTAATAGATGGCGCCCTTTTCCGGCTTTTCAAAGCCCAGCAGCAGCCGCATCAGGGTGCTCTTGCCGCAGCCGGTGCTGCCCACGATGGCCACATACTCCCCCGCCCGGATCTTGAGGCTCAGCCCGTCGATCACATAGGGCATGCTCTCCCGGTAGCGGAAGGAGACCTTGCTCAGCTCGATGCTGCCGCTGAGGCGGGTGACCACGGCCTTGGTCTCGGCGGATTCCGGCTCGGTTTTCAGGATGGGCTCCGCCAGCTCCAGGATGGGGCGGATCTGCGCGGCGGTCAGCGCTATGCCGCTCAGGGACGCGAAGGCGCCGGACACCATGCCGAAGGCCGCGTTGAAGGCCAGGTATTCCGAGGGTCTGACGCCGCTCTTCACCGCCAGCGCGTACATCACCAGCGTCCCCGCCAGGGACACCGCCAGGGTGATGACGCCGCTGATCTTCAAGAACAGAGGCGGGTCATAGTGGAGCCTGGCACTCTCGGAATAGGAGGCGGCCCAGCGGGCAAAGGCCCGCTTTTCCGCGCCGGCCAGCTTGATCTTCTGCACGCCGTTGATGAGGGCGAAGCTCAGGCCGTCGTTTTTCGCGTCCAGCTCCATGGCCTGCTTGCTGATGCGGATCTGCAGCAGGGATGCCACAAGACTCACGCCCACGCTTGCCAGGATCACCAGGATCGCGGGCATGGCCAGGCCAGGGGCAAAGTGGAAGACCTGCGTGATGTACAAAAGCGACATCAGGGAACTCAGTCCCAGCGAGAACACGCCGCCCAGCAGCAGACTGCAGAGCCGGTTCACCGCGCCGAAGCGGTTGGAGAGTTCACCGGAGGAGTAGTCCCGGAAGAAGGCGGCGGGCAGGTTCATCACCCGCATCATCACCGCCGCCTCCACCGCGAGGCTGGTCTTGATCTCCAGGCGGTTCATCATCAGCTCCCGCACGCTGGTGATCAGCTGTTTGGAGATGAGGGCGCACACGGTGAACACCGCCGCCCCCGCAAGCAGGCTCCTGCTGCCGCTCTCCCGCACCACGCCGGTGAGGGCATGGGTGAGACGCGGCATCAGCATGCCCACCAGGGTCGCCAGCAGCGTCAGTCCCACCACCAGCAGCAGGTCCCCGCCGCTGAGGCAGTCCTTCATGTACTTCATCAGATCCGGGATGCCGATCTTCTTCAGCGGCAGGGGCCGGTAGAAGCAGATGGCCTCCTCGCGGATCTGCGCCGCGTTCTTTTTATCCACGCTCTTTCGCTCTCCGCTCACCGGATCGAGAAAGCTGTAGCCGGAGAAGGGCTTCGGCAGCAGCGCCACCGGCAGCTTCTCCTCCCCGTAAAAGGCAAGCATGGGGCCGAAGGCGCTGCGGTACCAGGCTCCCTCCAGGCGGACGTTCCGGCGCATGATGCCGTGAGGGCGGAGGCTGTATTCCAGCTGCTCGTCCGTTTCCTGGATGGAGTCCGGGATCTCCCCCGGGCGGATATGGTAGAATTTCAGGATCTCGTCGATGGCGGCCTTGGTGACGATGCGGTCGTCATTCAGGCTGCCGGCGCCGCTCTGGCCCAGCACAACGGAGGCCATGCGGAAAATGGAGTCTTCAAAAAGCTCCTGATCCTTCTGCTTGCGCAGGCGGATCTGGTCGTCAAACCAACTCATTCCCACACCTCCTCAGTCGCTGGCCACGAGCTCTGTGTAAAGCCCGCCCAGGGCGTAGAGCTCCTCGTGGGTGCCCCGCTCCACCACCTGGCCCTTGTCCAGCACCAGGATCTCGTCGCAGTCCCGGATGGTGGAGAGCCGGTGGGCGATCACGATGCAGGTGATGCCCCGGTCCTTGATGGCCTGGACCAGCTGATACTCGGTCAGCGCGTCCAGGGCCGAGGTGGCCTCGTCCAGGATGATGAGGGTGGGGTCCTGGGCCAGCACCCGGGCGATCTCCAGCCGCTGCCGCTGGCCGCCGGAGAGATCCTGCCCGCCCTCGGTGAGCTTGCCGGAGAAGCCGCCCTCTCTCGCCATGATATCGTCGTAGATCTGGGCGTCCCGGGCGGCCAGGATCATCTCGAAGTCCTCGATGGAGCTGTCCCACATCTTGATGTTGTTGGCAATGCTGTCCCCGAAGAGGACGATCTCCTGGTCCACCACGGCCACAGAGCCGGTGAAGACGCCCCGGTCGATCTGGGAGATGGGCTTGCCGTCAAAGAGGATCTCCCCGCTCCAGGGCTGGTAAAGCCCGGAGATCAGCTTGGAGAGGGTGCTCTTGCCGCTGCCGGAAAAGCCCACCAGGGCCACCCGGGTGCCGGGCTTCACATGGAGGGAAAAGTCCCGGATCAGGGCGGGAGCCAGGGGAGAATAGCCGAAGCTCACGTTTTTGAGCTCCACCTCGCCGGAGAGCTTGGAATAGTCCGCCGTATCGGAGAGGGGCTCGTCGGAGAAGCTGGGATCGTCGGGATATTCCATCACGTCGTTCACCCGCTCCATCTCGGTGCGCATCTCCTGGATGGACTGGCCCGCGGAAATGAGCAGCATGGCCGGGGCCATGAAAGCGCTCAAAAAGCCCTGGAAGCTCAGGATGGAGCCGATGGTGAAGCGGCCCTCCATCACCTGACCCACGCCCAGGATCAGCACCGCCGCCCCCGCCAGGGAGCTCAGCAGCGCGGGGATCATGCCCAGGTACTGGTTGAGCCTGGCAAAGCGGACCGCCGAGGCGTTCACCGCGGCCTGATAGCCCGCCCACTTTTCAAAATAGCCGTTTTCCGCGCCGCTGGCCTTGATGGTCTCCACCATCTGGATGCCGGAGACGGTGGCGGAGGCAAGCTTGCCGCTGTCCCGCATCTGGGTGCGGGTGATGTTCACCCGCTTCGCGGAGATGATCTGGGACACCAGCAGATTCAGCACGATGGTGGCGAGGCCCACAATCGTGAGCAGCACGCTGTAGCGCAGCATGACCACCAGATAAAAGACCATCATCCCCGTGTTCAGCAGCAGCGGGGCAAAGGTGTCCACCAGGGTGCCGGCAATGGAGGCGTTGGCGTTCATGCGCTGCAGGATATCGCCTGCCAGGCGCTGGGAGAAGAAGCCCATGGGCATCTTCAGCAGCTTCCACAGGAAGGAGGAGCTGCCCACCAGGGCCATTTTGCCGTTGATCTTCAGGGAGTAGACCGCCTGGACCCAAGCCGTGAGCAGCTGGGCCGCCCCCAGAAGGGCCAGCAGGCCCAGGAAGGGCGTCAGCAGCTCCCGGTTCTCCCCGGTGAGCAGCCGGTCCATAAAGAAGTTGGAAAACACCGGGTTCACGATGCCGAAGAGGGCGCCGATGGCGGTGGAGAGCATGACAAAGGCCACCGCGGCCTCCGCGCCCACCAGTCTTTTGCGGGCGAAGGCCAGGGTGCTCTTGCGTCTGCCGCCGGGCTGAAAGTCCGGCCCCGGCTGGATCTGCAGGCAGACGCCGGTGAAGCAGCGGTCAAATTCCTCCGCGCTGACCTTCACCTCGCCCCGGGCGGGGTCGTTGAGCAGCACCTGCTTGCCCCGGAAGCCCCGGAGCACCACAAAGTGGTTGAAGTTCCAATGGATGATGCAGGGCAGCGCCAGCTCCTCCCGGAGAGACTCCGGCTCGCAGCGGTAGCCCGTTGCCTCCATGCCGTAGTTCCGGGCGGCCAGCAGGATATTTCTGGCGTTGGAGCCGTCGCGGGACACGCCGCAGTCCAGGCGCACCTGCTCCAGGGGCACCCACTTGCCGTAATAGGCCAGGATCATGGCAAGGCAGGCGGCGCCGCATTCCAGCGCCTCCATCTGCATGATCACCGGCACCTTGGCCACACCCTTGCGGATGGGCTTTTTCACACGATCCTTCCACATGGCCCGCCTCCTCAGCGAAACAGCAGCTTCAGCACCTGGGTCTGCTTATAGTGGACGGCGGCGTCATACTCCCCGTCGGCAAGGGTAGTCTCGGCAAGGGCGAACATGCCCTGCTCGTCCCAGCCCATGCTTCGGATCACCGACTGGCTCTCCCCCACGGTGACGGACATGCCCACATCCACGTTTTCCGCCGCCCGCTCCTCGTCGAAGCGGACCAGCATGCTGCCCTCGCTCACTTCCGCCTTGCCGTAGGCCACGCTGTCGATATAGGTCATGGAGCCCCAGACCAGCAGCCCCGCCAGCAGCAGGATCACCGCTGTCAGCAGCACCCAGACGCTGGGGTTCGTGACGCGGAGATAGTCGTTCAGCTGCTCCGGGGACTGGATCCGGTCCAGACTCGACTCACGGTACAGATGCGCACGTTCCATGCTCATTTCTCCTTTATTCACCGGGCACTCCCGGGCAGGTATTTTCTTCCATTCTATAGTATTATACCACTGCCCGGGAGGCCTGACAAGTCTCAATCCCCTCGTCCCGCTCTTTCCATTTTCCCGACTCTGTGGTACAATTTCTATATAGATTTCAAAAAGGCCGAGATTTTTTCCCAAAGATGATGGGACAAGGAACCGTCCCCTGTCCCAGTGTCCCAGTGTCTGTGCGATCTGCATCAATGGTGAAGATGGTATTAATGGAGAAGTAAGAGAATGTTTTTTGCTCACTTTGATGAAAACACTAACAGCAAAATCGTTGCTCCTGTCTTGTATATTGCTGCTGTATTGCTAATAGTAGCGCCAGTTGTGTGCCTTGCTTTTCTCGTTGGGATGTACCTTCGCAGAGAAACAGGCTTGCTGGGCCTATTCCTCCCGATGCCTATCATTTTACTGCTGTATGATAGCAAGTATCTGTTTTGGATCCTTCGACGAGTTGGTTTTTCTGAAGAAGGTATTATCATACAACGTTTTTGGAAGCAAGAATTATATCCGTGGGATCGAATGGAAGAGTATGGCATATTCGCCATCTCGCTATTCACGAACAGCAATATCACCCCCTATTTTTTCTTTATTCTTTCTTCTCCAAAAACCGTGAAACGATACTGCAGGAATCTATCAGACTGTTTCTTTTTGCGCCGAAAAATGATTTCGATTCGGTATACCGAAAACAGAAACCGGCAATTGAAAGAGATCTTGAAAAAGGACACAAATATCTACGATTGGAGCATGAGAAAGTACTCGTATGATTGGAACCCCAACCGGGATCCGCAGAGCCCTCCCCAGTGCCCATGGCCAGACTGGCAGCGTTATGAGGAGCAAAAGCGAAAAAAGAAACAGTCGGCCCGAGAAACAAGGAAAAGCAAGTGATGAAGACAAGTGGGACGTAGCTTTTGGGATGGATACAAGTGGGACGGTTCATGCGAAAAAAGGAAGGGACAGACCCTGAAAAAGGCCGCAAAAACCAAGCCCTGTCTCGCAGAGAACCGTCCACTGTCCCACCGACAAGCCAAAAACCCTGAACGGAGCGCAGAACAAGGTCTGCGATCCGCTCAGGGTTTTTTCGGATCCTCATAAAACCGCGGTATGGCGATCTCCCCGCAGGGGCGGGGCGGCGCGGCGTCATTTCAGATAGAGCCAGATCATCCACTGCCGCAGGCTCCTGGGGCGGAAGCGGGCGGCGAAGGCGCGGTGCTTTTCCAGCTCCGCCTCGCTGGGCTCAATCCCGCCGAAAAAGCTTCGGTCATAGAGTGCCGCCATCTCCCCGGCCTCGGCCTCCTCCGTCAGGAGATAGTGCCAGGGCAGGCGGGCAAAATACTGTCCCAGGGCTTCCTCCGGCCGGCGGGGATAGCCCTTGCCGCGCAGGTCGCGCAGCAGCCGCTCCAGATCCATCAGAAGCCGCTGGGCGGGCTCCGCCCTGTCATAGCGCCGCTTTCGCCGGGCACGCAGCCAGAGCCACACCGCCGCAACAGCCGCCGGCAGCGCAGCGGCGATCCCGGTCAGCTGCCAGGGGAATCGCGCCGGAAGCGCCTCCCCCGCCCCGCCGGGGGCGCCGAAGGCTTCCGCTTCGGCATCGGGGGCCGGGGCTGCAGGCTGGACACGGTCGTTCTCCTTCACATCGGCGCTGTTCTGCCCCTCCTGGGGAGTGGCCGCGGCCTGGGCGGCGGCAGGCCCCTGGGTCCCGGCCGCGTCCGCGGTCTCCCAGCCCGCGCCCTCGCCGGGAAAGCCCGGGGTGGCCTCCAGGCACAGCCAGCCGTAGCCGGAGAGGTAGCACTCGCACCAGGCGTGGGCGTTTCCGGAGCGCAGCACGGTGAAGCGCTCCGCCTGGGGCTCACAGCGGTAGCCCTGAACGTAGCGGGCGGGGATGCCTTCGCTGCGGCAGAGCAGCACGGCGGCGGTGGCATACCAGGTGCAGTAGCCCTCCTGTCCCTCAAACAGAAGCCAGTCCAGGAAATTCTCCTGTTCCGGCGCCGGGGAGGGGCTCAGGGAATAGCGGTAGTGCTCCTGCAGATAGGCGGCGATGGCAAGTGCTTTTTCATAGTCGCCGCCGCAGTCCGCGGTGATCTCCCCCGCCAGGGCGGCGGCCCGCTCCGACAGGCCGGTGCGGTCCAGATACACGCTGCGGATCAGCGCCTCCCGCCGGGCAAAGCTCTGCTCCAGGTTCACATCCTCCCCCAGATCCGTGAAGAAGCTTCTGCCGAAATCGTCCGCCACCCGGGACCAGAGGGGCCGGCGGGCGTCCGGGTTGTAGACCCAGCCCTCCGCGGCGGAGATCAGCGCCTCCCGGGTGCCGGGGTTCGCGTCCAGGTAATAGACCCGATACCAGACCTCCTCCGCCTGGAGATAGTCAAACAGGCTTCCCGTAGGGCCGTCGGCATAGGGAAAACGCTGCACATCGGTGAAGATATGGGTCGCGTTCATCGGGGTAAACATGGTCCGCAGCTGGATCCCCCGGCAGTTCAGGTAGACGCTGTTGGTGCGGAAATAGTCCGCGAACCGGGCCTCCCGCTCCTGCTCGCCCAGGGTACGCCAGAGGGCGTAGACATGCTCCGCCGTATCCAGGTTCCAGTTGAGCAGCGCCGCGTCCTCCTGCTTCAGTGTGGAGCGCCAGCCCCGCCCGTCAAAGCGGTCCCAGGCGTTGCCGAAGAGATACACCGGCCCGACGGGCTCCTTCCAGGGCTTGACATAGAGCACGCCGGGGCTCTCCTCCTCGGCATTCTCGCCCAGGGCAGCCGCGTCGGAAAAGCCGTTGAAGCTCACGCCGAATTCCCGGTCGCCCTTTTGCCGGTAGCGCAGCGCGCTCTCCGCGTCATGCCAGATCTGCTCCACCTTCTTCGCCGCGGCGTGGAGCAGCGGGTATCCGTAGGGCTCCGCCGGGGCGGGCAGCAGCAGGGGCAGCAGCGCCAGGGGCAGCAGGCTCAGCAGCAGCGCCGCCCGCAGGGAGCCCTTCGCCTCCGGTCCCCGCCGCAGACGGCGAAGGGTGTCGCTCAGCGTCAGCAGCAGCAGGGGCAGCAGCGCCGCCGGGATCAGCCGGGGAAGGGGCCACTCCCGCAGGGCCGCGAGAAGCCAGAGCGCCGCCGCGGCCAGGCTCAGCGCCGCCCGCGCCCAGTAAGCGCGCAGCAGGGCCGCAAGGGGCAGGGCGGCAGCGGCGCAGAGCAGCAGCAACAGCAGCTCCCCGCTGCCCGCGGCTCCGGCCCCGCGGGACAAAAGCTCCGTCCAGGCCCCGGCAAGGGCTTCCCGGTCGCTCAGCAGCAGGCAGAGCCCGAGGGCCGCGGCCCAGAGCGCCATGCTCCCCCAAAAGCGCCCGAAGTGTTCCGCCAGGGCAAGCAGGCCGCACCAGAGCAGCAGCACCGCGGCCGCCAGCCACCAGCGCAGTTCCACCCGCAGCAGCGCCGCCAGAGACAGATCCAGGGCGAAGCAGAGCAGCCCGCTCAGCAGCCAGCGGGGGAGCTTTTCTCCCAGAGAAAGCTTCACAGCGCTCCCTCCTCTCCCCCGCTCAGCACGGCATAGACCTCCCGCCGGGCGTTGATCTGGTGAAATTCCAGCCGGTTCACCGCCTCCGCCTGGGCCCGCAGTTCTTCTCCGCCGCCGATACAGAGCAGCGTGACCTCCGCGCCCAGGGCGATGCAGCGGGCCGCCCGCCGAAAGAGCAGCTCATCCACTTCCCAGGTCAGCAGGATATAGCGGAGCACCGACCGGCCCTTCGCCAGGTCCCGCTCCATCATCTCATCCGTCCGGCGGATGCCGTTGAAGCAGTCTCCGCTCATCCGCTCCCGCAGGCGCAGCAGATCCTCCCCGCCGCGCACGGTATCCTCCCGTCTCTCATCCGGCAGCACCCGCAGGGGGACGCCCCGGCGGAGGAACCAGTCCGCCAGGGCCAGGGTGCCCTCCCGGACGCTGTCCTCCGCCAGATATCCGGCCTCTCCCGCGGGCAGGCAGTCCCGCAGATCGGGCAGCAGGACCAGCTCGTCCCGGGTCTCCGGCTCGGTGACGCGGAGCATGGGCCGTCCCTGCAGCGCGCTGACCTTCCAGTGGATCAGCCTTACGTCGTCCCCGGGCTGATAGGCCCGCAGCTCGCCGCTGGGGGCGCGCTCCCCCAGGTACATGCGGGGGCCGGGGCGCTGTTCGCTTTTCTCCTGGACTGCCACCAGGAGCCTGGGCAGGTGCAGCACCCGCGGGTTTATATGCAGCGCCTCCATGGCGGAAAGGCGCCGCTCCAAAAGGCCGAAGGGATCGCTGAGCCGCAGCTCGGCGGCGCCCAGCTCCGCTCTCCCGCAATGGGCGCAGAGGGCCGTGAAGCGCAGCTCCCGCAGTTCGCCCGGCGCCAGGGACAGCTGCTCCCCGGTCTCCTCGAAGCGGACCCGGCTGCCCCCCATCCGGAGGGAGATCTCCGGGATCGGCAGCGGGGAATCGTTGTGCAGCAGCAGGGTGCAGCCCAGGCGCTCTCCCCGCAGGGCGGAGGAGGCGTCCGGGCGCAGCACGGCCCGGAGCCGCCGCCCCGCCGTCAGCCGCCAGAGCAGGGCGTACAGGGGCGGCAGCAGCGTCGCCCAAAACAGCAGATAGCTGGCGGTGCCGCCGTGAAAGCCGATCAGCACGCCGGCGCCCGCAACGGCCAGCAGCATCAGCAGCCGGGACAGGAAAAGCGGCCGTCTCCGCTGACGGGAAAGTCTCTTTTTTTTCCTGCGCTCCCCTGCTTTCCTCCAGACGCTCATGGCCGGAACACAGGCGGCGCCGCCACGCGGCTGATGCATTCCTGCAGGACCTCCGCCGCGGTGAGGGAACGCATGCCGGCGTCCAGGGACAGGACCAGCCGGTGCGTCAGCACAGAAGGCGCCACGGCCTGGACATCCTGGGGCGTGACGAAATCCCGCCCCTCCAGCAGCGCCCAGGCCCGGGCGCAGCGGGCAAGCGCGATGCTGGCACGGGGGCTCGCGCCCAGGGTCAGGTTCTTGTTTTTGCGTGTTTCCGCAACGATGCGGACGATATAGTTCAGGATCTTTTCCGTGACGGAGACTTCCTCCGCCGCCTCCTGCAGCCGGAGCAGCTCCGGAGCGGCGAGGACCGGCTTCAGCTCCGTCTCCTCCCTGCCGGCAAGCCTGGCGCGCAGCATGTTCATCTCATCCGCGTCCCCGGGGTAGCCCAGGGAGATCCGCATCAGGAAGCGGTCCAGCTGCGCCTCGGGCAGGTGATAGGTCCCGGCAAACTCGATGGGGTTTTCCGTGGCGATCACCATGAAGGGCCGGGGCAGGGGGATGGTCTTTCCCTCGACGGTGACCTGCCGCTCCGCCATGACCTCCAGCAGACTCGCCTGGGTTTTCGGGGAGGTGCGGTTGATCTCGTCGGCCAGAACGATGTTGTGCATCACCGGGCCCTCGTGGAAGCGGAGCTCCCCTGTGCGCAGGTCAACGGTGCTGTAGCCGGTCACGTCGCCGGGCAGGGTGTCCGGCGTGAACTGGATCCGCCCGAAGCTCAGATCCAGGCTCTTCGCCAGGGCCACCGCCAGGGTCGTCTTCCCCACCCCCGGCACATCCTCGATCAGAAGGTCTCCCCGGGCCAGCAGCGCGCAGACCGTCAGGCGGCATTCCCGTTCCTTGCCGAAGATCACAGAGGAAAGCTGCGCGAGCAGCAGTTTCAGTTTCTCGTTCATCCTTCTCTCCCTCCCGGGTCTTTGATACTTTATTGTAGCACAGCGGAGGGCGAATTACAACGCTGGAAGCCTCTCCGCCCGGGGCCGAAAAAGCCGTTTTCAGCAGGCCCGCTGAAAACGGCTTTTTCTGGATTCTTATGCTTTTGGCCCGGTCGCTCCGGTCACAGGCCCTTGATCATGGCAAGGTCGCCGTAGAGGATGGAGTCGTCCCCCAGGGAGGCGATCTTCAGTTCCACGGTGTTGCGGATCTGGGGCATGCAGTAGCGGTCCACCTCGGCCAGGATCTTCTCCAGATAGAGATCTCCCACCGCCTCGATGACGCCGCCGCCGTAGAGCACCAGGTCCGGAGACAGGGTATTGATCAGGTTGCCGGTGGCCACGGCCAGATAGTGGCAGGAGCGGTCCACGGCCTCCATGGCCACCTTGTCCCCGGCGGCCAGGGCCCGCTTCAGCTTCTTGGAGCGGAAGACGCCATCCTGGATGGCCTCCGCCATCAGGCTCTCCCGGCCGCGGTTCACCTGCTGGCGGATGTAGCTGGTCATGCCCATCTTGCTGGAGAAGGTCTCCAGGCAGCCCCGCTGGCCGCAGTTGCAGAGGGGTCCCTCCGGGTCCAGGATCATGTGGCCGTACTCGGCGGCCTTGAACTGGTTGCCGGTGAAGAGGGAGCCGTTGAGGATCAGGCCGCCCCCAAGGCCGGTACCCACGAAAAAGCCCACGATGTTCTTGTAGCCTTTGGCCGCGCCGAAGTGATATTCGCCCAGCACGCCCAGGTTCACGTCGTTGCCCACATAGAAGGGCACGCCGAACTTCTTGCGCATGGCGCCGGCCATGTCGTAGTCCTTCCAGGGCAGGTTCGGGGTGAAGAGCACGATGCCCTTGTCCTGGTCGATGACGCCGGGGGCGCAGGAGGCGATGGCATTGAGCTTGCTGCGGTCGATGCCGGATTCGCGGATCATCTCCTCCACCACGTCCACAATGACCTGCTCCACGTCAGCCGAGCCCTCGCCGCTGCCCTTGGAGCGCTTTTTCAGCCGGTAGATGATCTCGTCCTTCTCGTTGAAGATGGCGCCCAGCACCTTGGTGCCGCCCACGTCCAGACAAATGTTATAGCGTTCCGCCATTGCGTCTTCCTCCTTCATTCCTTCCCAAATATCCTTTTGAACCAGGCCCGGAATCCGGTCCCGGTCTCGGTTTTTTCCGTCTTGTCAGCCGGTGCCGTCCGAAGCTCCGGCTCCGGTTCCGGTTCCGCAAGGCTCACCTTGCGGGCGCTGAAATAGCGGTAGAGCGCCTCCTGGGAGCTGGTCCCCGGCTCGTTTCCGGCGCGGATGTAGCTGCCGTCCGGCTGCATGACGCTGGCCTTCTCCCGGTCATTGCGCAGGGCGTCCAGCACCGTGTTCAACTGCTCCCGGGTGTCGGGGGTCACGGCCTCGGCAAAGGCCTCCACCCGCCGCTCCAGATTGCGGTTGAGCAGGTCGCCGGAGCCGATGAAGAGCCGCTGCTCCTCCCCTTCTCCGAAGCTGTAGATCCGGGAATGCTCCAGCCAGCGGCCCACCACGCTGCTCACGGTCACATGGTCCGTCCAGCCGGGCACGCCGGGGCGCAGGCAGCAGATGCCGCGTATGAAAAGCTCCACCTTCACCCCGGCCTGGGAGCACTCGATCAGCTTTTCCATCAGGTCCAGGTTATTCAGGGAGTTGACCTTGATGGCCACCCGTCCCTGCTCGCCCTTTTCGATCTCCCGATCCAGCAGCTCCAGCACCCGGCTCTTGAAGCTCAGCGGGGCGATCCAGAGGCACTGGGCCTCCGGGGGCAGCTCCCCTTCCGCAAGGGCGGCAAAGGCGGCTTCCGCGTCCCGGCCGGCTTCCTCCCGGGCGGTGATGAGGGAGAGGTCGGTGTACTGCTCGCCGGTGACCTCGTTGTAGTTGCCGGTGCCCACCTGGGTGATGCGCATGATGCCGCCCTCGTGCCGCCGGGTGATGACGCAGAGCTTGCTGTGGACCTTGTGGTCCGGCAGGCCGTAGATCACCCGGCAGCCCGCGTCCTCCAGCATCTCGGAATAGTCGATGTTGTTCTGCTCGTCAAAGCGGGCCCGCAGCTCCAGCAGGCACAGCACGTCCTTGCCCCGGTCGGCGGCATAGGCCAGAGCCGCGGCGATCTTGCTGCTGCTGGACATGCGGTAGAGGGTGATCTTGATGGAGAGCACCTCCGGATCGTCCGCCGCCTCATAGATCAGGTCCACGAAGGACAGCATGCTCTGGAAGGGGAAGCTCATCAGCAGATCCCGCTTTTCGATATAGGCGAAGTATTCCCCCTTCTTCAGCCCGATATCCCGGGCGGGGCGGCGCTCCTCATAGCGGAAGGAGGCAGGGCCCCCGATGCAGGAGCGGAAGGACAGGTCGAAGGGCACGTTCTGGGTAAAGACCCGGCTCTCCGGCACCCGCAGCTTTTTGATGAGCAGGGCTCTCGCCTGGTCTGTGAGCTTGCCGTAGAGGCGCACCCGCACCGGCACCTCCCGGCGGCGCTTGGTGAGCATGGTGGAGACTTTGTGGCGCAGATCGTCGTCCGCCCGGTCCTCCACGTCCTCCAGGAACACGTCGGCGTTGCGCGTGACCTCCACCACGGCGGACTGCGCCACCGTCTCCTTCTTCAGCAGCAGAGGCAGGAAGTGCCGCACCAGCTGGGCGGTGAGCACGATCTTCTGGCAGCCGTCGATCTCAAAGCTCAGGTAGGCGGGGATCCGGTGCAGGGGGATGATGCAGAGCTTCTGCTCGGTGCCCCGGCCCAGGAAGGCGATGATGTTCTCCTCCCCGCTCCACAGGAAGGGCAGGGCCTGGTCGATGCTGATGATCTTGGGAAACAGCAGGTCCCGGATGTCGCCGAAGAGCTTTTTGCTCATCAGCTCGTCCACCTTGCTGATCTTCTTGAAGTCCAGCACGTCCACTCGATTGGCCCGCAGTTCCTCCCGGATCTCCTTCCAGACGCTCTCCATCAGCGCCTGCTGCTCCCGGGTGATGCGCAGCACCTCGTTGATCTGCGCCTCCGGCAGCAGGCCGGAGAGAGGATCGGCCTTGTCCGGGGTCAGCAGGGCCCGGTGGGTCAGGATGCCGATGCGCACCCGGTAGAACTCCGCCAGGTTGGACTGATAGATCATCAGGAATTTGAGCCGCTCCAGCAGCGGTACCGAGGGGTCGGCCGCCTCCAGCAGCACCCGCTCGTTGAAGGCCAGCCAGCTCAGCTCCCGGTTCACATAGATGCTCTCCGGGGCGGTGATCTCCGTTTCTTTGCTCTTTTTCTTGTTGGAAGCCATAGTCAGGTCCGTCCTTATACTTCCCGGGGAAGCGCCGCTCCCCCGGGAGGATTCTCTTTTCTGCTTACGCAAGCTGGGCCTCGCAGGCCTTTTCCAGCGCGTCGATGACGATCTTCAGGGTCTTGATGCGGGCGTATTTCTTGTCGTTGGACTCGATGACGAACCAGGGGGCGTTCTCGGTGCTGGTCTTCTCCAGCATCTCGTCGATGGCGGCCTCGTACTGGGGCCACTTCTCCCGGTTGCGCCAGTCCTCTTCGGTGAGCTTCCACTGCTTCTCCGGGGTGTTCTGCCGGTCGTTGAAGCGGGCCAGCTGGGTGTCCTGGTCGATGTGGATCCAGAACTTCAGCACCACAGCGCCCCAGTCGGTGAGCTGGCGCTCAAACTCGTTGATCTCGTTGAAGGCGCGCTTCCAATCGTCCTCGCTGCAGAAGCCCTCCAGCCGCTCCACCATCACCCGGCCGTACCAGGTGCGGTCGAAGATGCAGATGTGGCCGCTGCGGGGCAGCCTTGTCCAGAAGCGCCAGAGATACTGCCTTGCCAGCTCGTGGGGCTCGGGAGAGGCGATGGGCATCACGTCAAAGCCCCGGGGGTCCAGGGGCCGGGCAATGCGGCGGATGTTGCCGCCCTTGCCGGCGGCGTCCCAGCCCTCATAGCAGAGGATCACGGGGATCTTCTTGCGGTAGATGATGTTGTGCAGCTCGCCCAGGCGCTTTTGCAGCTTCTTGAGTTCCTTCTTGTACTCCTCGTCCGTCAGCGCCGGGGAGAGGTCCACGGAGGCCAGCTTCGGCATCTTGATGAGGGGGAAGTCCTCCTCAAAGGGCTTGCCCACATAGCGGCCCTCCTCCAGGGCCTTGTCCACCTGTTTTGTCAGCAGCTTCAGGGCGTCCCGGGCGGCCTGGTTCTTCTTTTTGCCGTCCAGCACATGCCAGGGGATCAGCTTGCCGGTCTTTTCCATGAAGGTCTCGTAGCATTCCCGGAAGAGCTTGTATTCCCGCTGCTGCCACAGATCCTCCCGGGTCACCCGCCACTCGGTCTCAAAGTTCTCCCGCAGGGCGCGCATGCGCTTGCGCTGCTCCTCCCCGTCGATGTCCACAAAGAGCTTCAGCAGCAGATAGCCGCCGTCCCGCAGCTGGCGCTCGAACTCGTTCACCGCGCCGATGCGCTTCTTGTACTCCTCCCGGGTGATCTCCCGGTGCATGTACTTGCGCACGCAGTCCTCCATCCAGCCGGAGTCATAGAACATGATCTTCCCGTTTTCCGGGATGGCCTTGGCATAGGGATAGAGGAAGGGATAGCGGGACTCGCTTTCCGGGGTGATGACCGGGGAGACCACGTTGTAAAAGCGGGGGTCCAGCTCGCTGATCAGCTCATTGATCAGGCTGCCCTTTCCCGCGGCGGCCCAGCCCTCCACCAGCACGATGATCGGCAGGCCCTTGGCGCGGATGGTCTGCTGCAGGCCCATCAGATGCTCGCGCATCTCCTTGATTTCCGCCTTTAACTGGGCGGCTTCTTCTTTTTTGCGCTCTTTCTTTTCTTCGCTCATGGCTGATCGTCCTCTCTTATTATATTGAGCCGGAATGGGTTTACCAAGTCAAACAGGGAAAGGAACTGCCAGGATAAGCCGGGACCTCAAGCCGGAAAAGCAATTGCGCGTGATACCGCGCAAGGATATACGGATTCGAGTTTAGTTTACGACTGCCCGCGGATGAAGTCAAGGAAAAACCCCGCCCCGGGGCGCAAAAAGGCCCGGCGATCTGAAATCGCCGGACCTGATGCGGAAGTTGCTGTTTTTCACTCCACGGTGACGGATTTGGCCAGATTCTTGGGCTTGTCGATGTCGCAGCCCTTCTCCTTTGCCGCGTAATAGGCCAGCAGCTGCAGCGGCACCACGGCCAGGGCCGCGGAGAAGACCGTCTCGATCCGCGGGATGAAGATCACGTCGTCCGCCTGGGAGACGATCTTTTTGTTCCCGCGGAAGGCCAGCGCCAGCACTTTGGCGCCGCGGGCCTTGACCTCCACGATGTTACTCAGGGTCTTGTCGCAGAGGGCCTCGTTGCAGCAGACGGCGATCACCGGCTGCCCCTCGTCGATGAGGGCGATGGTGCCGTGCTTGAGCTCTCCGGCGGCGTAGGATTCCGCGTGGAGATAGGAGATCTCCTTCATCTTCAGCGCGCCCTCCAGGGCCACGGCGTAGTCGGTGTTGCGCCCGATGAAGAAGAGGGACTGGCTCGCGTAGCGCCCCGCCAGGGCGGGGATCTGGTAGTTCATGTCGATGGTCTCCTGCAGCCGCTTCGGCAGCAGCTTCAGTGAGCGCAGCAGCGCGGCGTATTCCTCCTTCTCCACCCGCCCCAGCTTCTTTCCCGCATAGAGCGCGAAGAGATAGAGCACCGCCAGCTGGGTGGTGAAGCCCTTGGTGGTGGCCACGGCGATCTCCGGCCCCGCCCAGGTGTAGAGCGTGTAGTCGGCCAGCTTCGCGATGGTGCTGCCCACCACGTTCACGATGCCGATGACGGTGGCCCCGCGGGCGCGGCACTCCTTCAGGGCCGCGATGGTGTCCGCGGTCTCGCCGGACTGGGAGATCACCAGCACCAGGGTGTTTTCATCCACCATGGGATCGCTGTAGCGCAGCTCGCTGGCCAGCTCCACCTGTACCGGGATGCGGCAGAGCTTCTCGATGGCATAGCGCCCGGAGCAGCCGGCATAGTAGGCCGAGCCGCAGGCGGTGATGACGATCTTGCTGACGCTGCGCAGCTTCTCTTCCGAAAGCTCAAAATCGTCCAGCCGGACCTCCCCCTCGTGGAGCCGCGGGGCCAGGGCCGCCTTGACAGCGGCGGGCTGCTCCATGATCTCCTTGAGCATGAAGTGCTCATAGCCGCCCTTTTCCGCCGCCTCCACGCTCCAGGTGACCCGGTTGATGGGCTTTTGCAGGCGCTGGCCGGTGCAGTCGAAGACCTCGATGGACTTCGGGCTGAGTCTCGCGATCTCCCCGTCCTCCAGATAGATCACGTTTTTCGTGTGGGCCACCAGGGCGGTGACGTCGGAGGCAAAGTAGTTTTCCCCCACGCCGATGCCCAGGATCAGGGGGCTGGATTCCCGCACGGCGTAGAGCGTATCCGGCGCGTCGGCGCAGAGGATACCCAGGGCGTAGGAGCCCTCCAGCCTTGCCGCCGTCTTCATCACCGCGGCCTTGATATCCCCGTCGTAGTATTTCTCCAGCAGATGGACGATGGTCTCCGTGTCCGTCTCACTCCGGAACACGTAGCCCTCCCCCATCAGCTCCCGTCGCAGGGAGAGATAGTTCTCGATGATGCCGTTGTGCACGATGGCAAAGCGCCCGTCGTTGGAGAGATGGGGATGGGCGTTGACGTCCGTGGGCGCCCCGTGGGTGGCCCAGCGGGTGTGCCCGATGCCGATCCGTCCCGGGACCGCCGCGCCGTTTTCCGTCTTCTCACAGAGCCTGGCGATCCGTCCGCTCACCTTCTCCACCCGGATCCTATCGGCGTCCATCACGGCGATGCCCGCCGAATCATAGCCCCGGTATTCCAGCTGCCGCAGCCCCTTCAGCAGAATGGGCGCGGCGTTCTGTTCTCCTGTAAATCCCACGATCCCGCACATGTTCCGTTCCTCCTTTTACACGCCGAAAAGCAGCTCGCCGTAGGTGGGGAAGGGCCAGCAGTCCGCCGGCGTCAGACCCTCCGCCTCGTCGCAGAGCCTGCGGAGCGCCGCCATCTTCTCCAGCAGCACGTCCCGGATATAGAAGGCCTGGGCGGTGGCGTCCTCTCCGTCCCTGCCGTCCACGCTCTCCTCCAGATCCTCAATGGCAACGTCGATGTCGTCCGAGAGAAGGGAGAGCTTCTCCAGCCGCCTGCGCTCCGCCCGGAAGCCCAGGGCGGCCGAGGCCTTTTCCTTTTCATTGAGCCCTGCCGCCAGCCGATCCGTATAGCCCAGGACGGCCGGGAGGATCTCCTTCTTTGCCATGTCCGCCATGGTCAGGGCCTCGATGCGCACGGTGCGGACGTAGTTTTCCATGCTGATCTCGTAGCGGGAGAGGATCTCCGCCGCGGAGAAGATCCCATGCCGCTGCAGCATCTCCATGTTCTCCGGCTCCAGCACCGTCTGCAGCGCGTCCGGCGTGGTGCGCAGATTCAGAAGGCCCCGGACCTCCGTCGCCTCCCGGATCCAGCTCTCGTCGTAGCCGTTGCCGTTGAAGAGGATCCGCCGGTGGGCTTTGATGTTCTCCCGGATCAGCTCGTGCAGGCAGGCGTCAAAGTCCTCCGTGCAGCCCTCCAGGGCATCCGCAAACTGCCGCAGGGCCTCCGCCACGGCGGCGTTGATCATGATATTCGCGCAGGAGATGGAGTCGTTGGAGCCCACCATGCGAAACTCGAATTTGTTGCCCGTAAAGGCAAAGGGCGAGGTGCGGTTCCGGTCCGTGGCGTCCCGGTTGAAGTGGGGCAGCACGTCGGAGCCCAGGCGGATCCTTTTCCTCTCCGCGCCGGCATAGGGGCTGTCGGTCTCGATGGCGTCCAGCACGGCGCTGAGCTCATCGCCCAAGAAGATGGAGATGACCGCGGGCGGCGCCTCGTTGGCACCCAGCCGGTGGTCGTTGCCGGCGGAGGCCACGCTCAGCCGCAGCAGACCCTGATACTCGTCCACCGCCTTGATGACCGCCACCAGGAAAAGCAGAAACTGCGCGTTTTCATAGGGCGTATCACCGGGGCTCAGGAGATTGACCCCGGTGTCCGTGGCCATGGACCAGTTGTTGTGCTTGCCGCTGCCGTTGACGCCGGCAAAGGGCTTCTCGTGCAGCAGGCACATGAGACCGTGCCTGCGGGCCACCTTTTTCATGATCTCCATGGTGAGCTGGTTGTGGTCAGCCGCGATATTGGTCACGGTGTAGACCGGCGCCAGCTCATGCTGGCAGGGGGCCACCTCGTTGTGCTCCGTCTTGGCGTAGATGCCCAGCTTCCAGAGCTCCTCGTTCAGCTCCTCCATGAAGGCCTTGACCCGGGGCTTGATGGCGCCGAAGTAGTGGTCGTCCAGCTCCTGGCCCTTGGGAGGCTTTGCGCCGAAGAGGGTGCGCCCGGTGTAGATCAGGTCCTTCCGCTTGAGATACATGTCCCGGTCCACCAGGAAATACTCCTGCTCCGGTCCCACGTTTGTCACCACACGCTGCACTTCCCGGTTCCCGAAGAGACGCAGCACCCGCAGGGCCTCCCGGTTCAGCGCCTCCATGGAGCGCAGCAGCGGGGTCTTCTTGTCCAGAGCCTCGCCGCCGTAGGAGCAGAAGGCCGTGGGGATGCACAGGGTCTTTTCCTTGATGAAGGCATAGGAGGTGGGGTCCCAGGCGGTGTAGCCCCGGGCCTCAAAGGTGGCCCGCAGCCCGCCGGAGGGGAAGCTGGAGGCGTCCGGCTCGCCCTGGATCAACTCCTTGCCGGAAAACTTCATGATCACATGGCTGTCCGGCGCGGGAGAGAGGAAGCTCTCATGCTTTTCCGCGGTGATGCCGGTCAGCGGCTGGAACCAGTGGGTAAAGTGGGTGGCCCCGTTCTCCACGGCCCAGGCGCACATGGCGTCCGCCACGGCGTTGGCCACGGAGAGATCCAGCTTTTTGCCCCTGCGAATGGTCTCCTTCAGACTGTGGTAGACCTCGCTGGTGAGGCGGGCACGCATCACCTTGTCGTCAAATACCATGCAGCCGAACAGTTCCGGTACTGTGCGCATACGCAATCCCTCCTGAAAAATGGATAAGAGAGGCCCCCGGCCTCTCATTACGCGCATATTTTACCCTCGCAAAGTCCGAAAAGCAAGTAAAAATGTATCGCTTAACGCCGTACTATTCACGAAAGATATGATGCAGGAAAACCTTTCCCTATCATGCCGGAAAAGGCAGGCAAATCTGGCCGGAACGGCGCTGATTTCTTTCTTCTCATGCCGCAGATGCGGACAGGGCCTGCCCCCGTGATTTCCGGGGCAAGGGAGCCGATCTGCCGCTCTCATCGGAAAAAAGAAAACGGGAAAATGGTCCCGCACCCACGGCGGGCCGAAGCTATCATGCGTTTTTCATATCGTAAACGGAATGTTCTATGTATTATAATTTCCCCGGTTCTTGTGTTATGCTTCATCCATCCACAGGAAACTGAGCACGATCCGAGGCGCGGAACCCGGGGGGGAAGCCGGAAGAGCCGGTGAAAGCTATTCCGAGAGCTCCTCTCACGCCGCCGCATTTCGGATCCGGAAAAAGTGAATCATGACTGGGGATCCCTCCGCGCACAGAGGGCTCTCCCGTCAGAATGGCTGAGAAGAAGACAGGCCGCAAAGAAAATGCTGCCGCAGCGAGCCGGGGAGGGTGTGAGCCCGGTGCAGGCGTCTTTGGCAGGTAACACTTCGGAGCCGCGACCTGAACAGGAAGAAAAAGTAGGGAAGCCGTACACTCTGCGTTAAAGAGCGGGGAGCTGATTGGCTCCGACGAGTGATCGCTTCGGCGGTAAAAAAGGTGGCACCACGGATGCGCAGCTGTCCGTCCTTTTGTTGGGACAGGCTGCGACTACTATCCGGAGGTGCTTTTTATGTGCTGTATCATGGGTTTTTTGTCAGATCTGTACACTCCTGAGCAGATCCGTCCGTTTTTTGACCGCACCAGATCCCGGGGGCCGGACGCCACCCGGATCGAGCCGGCGGGCACGGGACTGCTCTGTTTTCACCGCCTCTCCATCATGGGCCTGGACGAGCGGGGCATGCAGCCCTTCTCCCGCGGGAAGAACAAGCTGGTCTGCAACGGCGAGCTCTACGGCTGGCGGGCCCAGCGCCGGGAGCTGGAGGCGAAGGGCTATTCCTTCGCGGGCGATTCCGACTGCGAGCTGCTGCTGCCGCTGTACCGGGAATACGGGCTCGGCATGTTTGAAAAGCTGGATGCGGAGTTTGCCCTGATCCTCTACGACGGGGAGAACGGCCGGCTGATCGCAGCCCGGGATCCCATCGGCATCCGCCCGCTGTACTACGGCTATTTTGCCGACGGCAGCATCGCCTTTGCCAGCGAGGCGCAGAACCTGGAGGGGCTCTGCGCGCACATCCTGCCTTTCCCACCGGGACACTATTACGACGGCGAGCGCTTTCTCCGCTATGCCGATCTGACCACGGTCTCTGCTTATTCCACCGACGATCTGGAGACAGTCTGCAAAACGATCCGGGAAAAGCTGATCGCCGGGGTGGAAAAACGCCTGGACGCGGACGCGCCCCTGGGCTTCCTGCTCTCCGGCGGGCTGGATTCCAGCCTGGTGTGCGAAAGATCCGAACCTTTGCCATCGGCATGGATCTGGACCCCATCGACCTGCACTACGCCCAGCGCGCAGCGGACTACCTGGGCGCGGAGCACACCGCCTTTACCATGACCCGGGAGGAGGTTCTGGCCGCCCTGGAGGACGTGATCCGGCTGCTGGGGACCTGGGACATCACCACGATCCGCGCAAGCCTGGGCATGTACCTGTGCTGCAAGGCCATCCACGAGACCACGGACGTGCGCGTCCTGATGACAGGCGAGATCTCCGACGAGCTCTTCGGCTACAAGTATACGGACTTTGCCCCCTCCGCCGAGGCCTTCCAGGCCGAGAGCAAAAAGCGGATCGACGAGCTGCACATGTACGATGTGCTGCGGGCGGACCGCTGCATTTCCGTCAACTCCCTGGAGGCCCGCGTCCCCTTTGGCGACCTGGACTTTGTGCGCTATGTCATGCAGATCGACCCGGAGCTGAAGCGCAACCGCTACGGCATGGGGAAGTATCTGCTGCGTCACGCCTTTGAGAAGGACGGCATCCTGCCGGATGAGATCCTCTGGCGGCAGAAGGCGGCCTTCTCCGACGCCGTGGGCCACTCCCTGGTGGACGATCTGAAGGCCTATGCCGAAACGCGCTATCCCGACGGGGAATTTCGGGACCGCTGCCGGAAATTTGACTACTGCCCGCCCTTTACCAAGGAGAGCCTGTTGTACCGGGAGCTCTTCGAGAAGTACTACCCGGGGCAGGCGGAGATGATCGCCGGCTTTTGGATGCCGAACCCGGAGTGGGAGGGCTGCAAAGTGGACGATCCCTCCGCAAGAGTGCTCTCCAACTACGGAAAAAGCGGGATCTAAGAGATACCCCTTGCAGTCCGGGCTCACTTTCTGTATACTTTCTTTTTGTAACGAGACAGAGAAAGGGCGATGGGAATGGATCTGCGATCTTTACACTATTTCGTCGTTGTGGCGGAGGAGCTGAATATCACCCGTGCGGCCGAGCGATTGAACATGAGTCAGCCGCCGCTCTCCAGCCAGATCAAGGGACTGGAGGAGGAGCTTGGCGTGCAGCTTTTCATCCGGGGCAAACGGCACCTGACCATCACCGAGGCGGGGCTGCTGCTGTACCGCCGGGCCCGGCAGATCCTGGAGCTCTCCGCCCAGACCCGGCAGGAGCTGCAGTCCATCGAGGGTCTCTCCGGGGATCTGAACATCAGTCTGGTGGAGGGCCGCGCTCCCTATCTGCTCTCCCGCTGGATCGCGGGCTTCCGTTCCGAGTTCCCCCGTGTGGCGGTCCATCTCTGGAACGGCAGCGGCGACGAGGTCAGCGAGCGGGTGCTGCGGGGTCTTGCGGATCTTGCCCTGGTGGCCACGCCCTACAATGCCGAGCAGCTGGAGGGCTTTCCCGTGGGGCGGGAGCCCTGGATCGCCATGATGTCCCGGGAACATCCCCTGGCCGCGGAGGAAGGGCAGTTCCTCCCCCTGCAAAAGCTGGTGGGGCAGCCGCTCTTCATCCCCAACCGGCGCTCCCGGGCGGAGGCCATCCGCGCCTGGTTTGCGGAGATCGGCGAGGAGCCCTCCATTGCCGGCGACCTTTCCAACTACATTGACGCCGTGGCCCTATCCGAGCAGAACGCCGGGATCTGCATCTACCCGATGACGACCTATAACGTCAGCGACCTGATCGTCACGAAGATCATCACCGAGAGCGCACGGCAGGTGGAATACGCTCTGGTCTGGAAGCGCAGCGACCGCCCCCACGACCTCCGGCAGGAATTCATCAACTATGTGCAGGACTGCATGGAGGCGGAGCGCCTCGGCACCCAGTCCTACCGGATGCCGGAGCGGGAATACTTCCCGCCGGAAGATACCAAGTATCTGTAAGGCTGCCATACGCCCTTTATATGCCGCTTCATACGGGATCCCTATTGCCGGAAAAGCCCGGTCTTGACAGCGCTTTTGCCGCTGTGTTAAGATTCTCCCGTATTGAATCGGGACGCAAAAAAGAAATTCTTCGATGCCAGGGGCCAAGTGCCCCCTTAAGGCATCGAAGAATCTTTTTTTCGGGAGGTTTTCAGGATGACGAAATATGTATTCGTGACCGGCGGCGTGGTGTCGGGCCTGGGCAAGGGGATCACGGCGGCGTCTCTCGGCAGACTGCTGAAGGCCCGGGGCCTGAAGGTGGCGGCCCAGAAGCTGGACCCCTATATCAACGTGGATCCCGGCACCATGAGCCCCTATCAGCACGGCGAGGTCTACGTCACCGAGGACGGCAGCGAGACGGACCTGGACCTGGGCCACTACGAGCGCTTTATCAACGAGGATCTGAACCGCTGGTCCAATCTCACCACCGGCAAGGTCTACTGGAACGTGCTGAACAAGGAGCGCCGGGGGGAGTATCTGGGCCAGACCGTGCAGATCATCCCCCACATCACCCAGGAGATCAAGGACTTCATTTACCGGGTGGGCGCGGAGACCGGGGCCGACGTGGTCATCACCGAGATCGGCGGCACCACCGGCGACATCGAAAGCCAGCCCTTCCTGGAGGCCGCCCGGCAGGTGAGCCTGGAGCAGGGCCGGGAGAACACCCTCTTCATCCACGTGACCCTGGTCCCCTTCCTGCGCGGCAGCGACGAGCACAAGACCAAGCCCACCCAGCACTCGGTGAAGGAACTGCAGGGCATGGGCATCTCGCCCAATATCATCGTGCTGCGCTGCGACGAGCCCCTGGAGAAGGAGATCTTCCGCAAGATCGCCATGTTCTGCAACGTCAAGCCCGACTGTGTGATCGAAAACCGCACCCTGCCCATCCTCTACGAGGCGCCGCTGATGCTGGAGGACGAGGATTTTTCCCTCATCGTCTGCCGGGAGCTGGGGCTCTGGACCCGGGCGCCCCAGCTGGAGGAGTGGCGGGCCATGGTCGCGCGGATCAAATCGCTGCAGCGCCAGGTGACCATCGGGCTTGTGGGCAAATATGTGCAGCTGCACGACGCCTATCTCTCCGTGGCCGAGGCCCTGCGCCACGCCGGTTACGCCTGCAATGCCCGGGTGGAGATCCGCTGGATCGACAGCGAAGGCGTCACCGAGGCAACCGCGGCGGAGACCCTTGCCGGCTGCGACGGGCTCATCGTCCCCGGCGGCTTCGGGGACCGGGGCGTGGAGGGCATGGTCGAGACGGCGCGCTATGCCCGGGAGAACGACATTCCCTATCTGGGCATCTGTCTCGGCATGCAGGTGGCGGTGATCGAGTTTGCCCGCAGCGTCTGCGGCCTTGCGGACGCCAATTCCGGGGAATTTGCCCCGGAATCGCCTCACAAAGTCATTGACTTTTTGCCCGATCAGGACGAAACTGTCAGCAAGGGCGGTACGCTGCGCCTGGGCGCCTACCCCTGCCGGATCGCGGAGGGTTCCGTCATGCGCCGCTGCTACGGCGTCCCGGAGATCCGGGAGCGGCACCGCCACCGTTACGAGTTCAACAACGACTACCGCGCCCTTTTGCAGGACAAGGGGCTCTGCCTCTGCGGCAAGTCTCCGGACGGCGCCATCGTGGAGGCCGTGGAGCTCAGCGAAAAGCGCTTCTTTGTGGGCGTGCAGTTCCATCCGGAATTCAAGAGCCGCCCCAACCATCCCCACCCCCTGTTTGTGGGGCTCATCTCCGCTTCTCTGGAGGAAGAAACATGCAAAAGATCCTGATCCTGGATTTCGGCGGCCAGTATAACCAGCTGATCGCCCGCCGCGTTCGCGAGCTGCAGGTCTACTGCGAGCTGCGGCCCCACACCATGACCCTGGAAGAGATCCGCCGCTTCGACCCCATCGGCATCATCTTTACCGGCGGGCCTCACAGCGTCTATCTGCCGGATTCCCCCAGGCCGGACCCCGGGGTCTTCTCTTTGGGGGTGCCGATCCTGGGCATCTGCTACGGCTGCCAGCTGCTGGCCCAGTCTCTGGGCGGGCTGGTCACCGCCGCCCAGGACGCCTCCGCCCGGGAATACGGCAAGACCGACACGGTCTTTGACCCCTCCTGTTCCCTGTTCCGGGACCTGCCCGAAGAGAGCGTCACCTGGATGAGCCACGGGGACTATCTGGCCCGGGTGCCGGAGGGCTTCCGGATCGCCGCCCATTCCGCGGCCTGCCCCACCGCCGCCATCTGCGACGAAGAGCGCCGCTTCTACGGCGTGCAGTTTCACCCGGAGGTCCGGCACACCGCCTTCGGCGGGGAGATGCTGCGCCGCTTCCTCTATGCGGTCTGCGGCGCAAGGGGCGACTGGACCATGGCGGACTTCAAGCGCCGCAGTGTGGACGCGCTGCGGCAGCGGGTGGGCAGCGGCCGGGTGCTGCTGGCCCTCTCCGGCGGCGTGGACTCCTCGGTGCTGGCCGCGCTGCTGAGCGAGGCCGTGGGCAGGCAGCTCAGCTGCGTCTTTGTGGACCACGGCCTGCTCCGCAAGAACGAGGGAGACCAGGTGGAGGCCGCCTTCGCCGGCCGCTCCCTGGATTTCCGCCGCGTGGACGCCGGCGCCCGCTTTCTCCGGCGGCTGCAGGGCGTGACGGATCCGGAGGAAAAGCGCCACATCATCGGGGAGGAGTTCATCCGCGTCTTTGAAACGGAGGCCAGGACCATCGGCAAGGTGGACTATCTGGCCCAGGGGACCATCTACCCGGACGTGATCGAATCCGGCCTTGGCCAGTCCGCCGTCATCAAGAGCCATCACAACGTGGGCGGTCTGCCGGACTTTGTGGATTTCAAGGAGATCCTGGAGCCGCTGCGCCTGCTCTTCAAGGACGAGGTACGGCAGCTGGGCCGGGAGCTGGGCCTGCCGGAAAGCCTGGTGGCGCGCCAGCCCTTCCCCGGCCCCGGCCTTGCCATCCGGGTGATCGGGGAGGTGACGGAGGAAAAGCTCCGGCTCCTGCGGGAGGCGGACGCCATTTTCCGCCAGGAGATGGCCCGGGCCGGTCTGGACCGGTCGGCCAGCCAGTATTTCGCGGTGCTCACCAATCTCCGCACCGTCGGCGTCATGGGCGACGGGCGCAGCTATGACTACGCCATCGCCCTGCGCAGCGTCCAGACCTCGGACTTCATGACCGCCGACTTCACCCGCCTGCCCTGGGAGCTGCTGGACCGGGTCTCGGTCCGCATCGTCAACGAGGTCAAGGGCGTCAACCGGGTGCTCTACGACATCACCTCCAAGCCGCCCTCCACCGTGGAATATGAATGATCCGGGGCAGGCCGCCCGTCCTCCGCTCCTCTGCCGGGGAAAGGAAGTCCCCTCTCAAACGCAAAAAAGGTTTGGCGATCCCGCGCGCTTTCCGGTATCGCCAAACCTTTTTGCTTATTCCTGTCCCCGCAGGCCCGGCAGCGATCGCTTTCGCATCCCCGCCGAAGGAGCTGCATTTACCAGCTTGTCATGGCCTCCTGTACGGCTCCCTGCCGCCGGATGAGATCGTAGAGGGCGGCCGGCTCCTCCCGGCAGCCCTTTTGCAGCCACATCCGCACCAGGGCCGTCATCCCCACCAGGAAGAACACGCCGTGATACTCCATTTCCTCCGCGGTCTGCGCGCCGAACTTCTGCGGCCCCGCGCCCACCGCGGCAGCCCTGTCCCGGACCGTCTCCCAGGCCAGCTGCAGGATGCCGTACTGCCTGCTTTCCGCGAGATAGTAGAGGTAGAACTCCCGGTGCTCCCGGATGAAGGCAAAGATCTCGGCAAAGCAGTCCCGGGCGGGGGCCTTTTCATCCAGCTTCCGGAAAAAGGTCTCCGTAAGCTGGCGGGACATGCCCCGCTCCACCTTCTCCACCAGGTCGAACACGTCCCGATAATGGGCATAGAAGGTGGAGCGGTGGATCCCCGTCTGCTCGCAGATCTCCCGCACGGTGATTTTGCCGATGGGGCGGTGCTCCTGGGTCATCATGGCATAGACCGCGCGGATGATCTTCTCGTCCGTCTCCCGGTTCAGCCGGTTGTTCTTCACATTCATGGGTTTTCCTCCATTATCCCGACACTTATCCGAATATTATCGCTTGCGCCCTGCTCTCCCCTGCAGTATACTATAGTCGAATTAAGAAAACAAGTGTCCGGTTATTCGAGGGAGTTCCGATATGAAAAACGAAAAACTGATGCGGGAGGGCAGCATCGGCGCGCTGCTGCTGAAGATGAGCCTCCCGGTGATCCTGGTGATGATGGTCACCGTGCTCTACAACCTGGCCGACGTCTTTTTCATCGGCCGCTTCGGGGACCGCTTCCAGCTGGCCGCCATCTCCCTGGCGGGTCCGGTCTTCTCCACCGTCTCCGCCTTCAACACCCTCATCGGCTTCGGCAGCTGCACCGCCTGCTCCATCGCCCTGGGTGAGGGTCGGAAAGAGCTGGTGCGCAAATACAGCGCCTTTGCCTTCTATGCCGCCCTGATCGTGGGCGTCCTTCTGGGCGCGCTGATTCTGGGCTGCATGGAGCTTTTGCTGGGCCTTCTGGGCACCGACGGGGAGACCGCCCCCTATACCGCGGAGTATCTGCGCATCCTGGCCCTGGGCGCACCCTTCCTGATTGCAAGCGGCGCCCTGGGCAACACCGTCCGGGCCGACGGGGACGTGAAGCAGGCCATGCTGGCCTCCATGACCGGAACGCTGCTGAACGTCGCCCTGGACCCGCTTTTCATCGCCGTCTTCCGCTGGGGCTGCGCCGGCGCCGCCCTGGCCACCGTCATCGGCAACGTGGTAAGCCTCCTGCTGCTCCTGCGCGCGGTTTCCAGGAAGCCCGCCTTCTCCCTCTCCCCCAGGGATCTCAGCTTTCGCCGGGAGATCTCCCTGCGGGTGCTGGGCCTGGGCCTGCCCATGGCGGCAAGCACCCTGCTGATGAGCTTTTCCTCCGCCATCTCCAACCGCCTCACCGTCTCCTACGGCAACGTGGCCGTGGCCGCCCGGAGCGTGGCCGGCAAGAGCGCCATGCTGATCCCCATGATCGTGATGGGACTCTGCATGGGGGTGCAGCCCGCCATCTCCTATGTCTACGGCTGCCGGGACCGGGAGCGGCTGCGGAAGATCGTTCTGGGCGTGGGCGCCGTGTGCGTCGGCGTGGCGGCGCTGATGTCCGCCGCCTTCTTCCTCTTCCGGGAGCAGTTCGTGGCGGCCTTCAGCCCGGACCCGGAGATCATCTCCCTGGGCCGCTACATGATGCTGGGCACCCTGCTGGCCGTCCCCGTGGAGGGGGTTTACCACATGTGCTCCACCTATCTGCAGGCCACCGGCAAGGTGAGCTACGCCACCCTGACCTCCCTCATGCAGAAGGGCCTCATTTTCCTGCCGGTGCTGCTGCTGATGGAGCGTCTCTTCGCCCTGGACGGGATCATCTTCTCCAACGCGGTCACCACCCTGATCTCCACCGTCATCGCCCTGCTCCTCTGCCGCAGCTGGAGCCGCCAGATCTCCCGGGGCACCGCCTGACCCGCCGCGGACAGGGCTTTCGCAGGCGGCTCAAAACGATAAACCCAGCGAAAAAACAGCAGTGGGAAATCCCACTGCTGTTTTTCGTCTTCCCCGCCAACGGGCATCCCCCGATTCCGGGTCCGTTTGAATTTCTGTTTGACTTTTCTCCGTTGAAGACCGATACTGTTCTTGGATCTGGCGCGAGCAACGCCATGCCGGATGAAGCGTACTATACGTTTCCCGGTGCATCAAGACCGGAAGGGAGGCGATCTGCATGACAGAGCTGGAAATCATGCAGCACGCGAAGGACTATCTGGATAAGCTTGCAAAAGGCATCGACCCACTCACGGGCCGCGAGGTGCCGGAAAATGACATCATCAACAATGTCCGCATCTCCCGCTGTCTCAGCTACGTCTCGGATGTGCTGCGGCAGGTGATCGAAAACGGCGGGGTCCGGCCCGTGCAGCCGGTAAGGGCCGGAGGGAAGGCGGCCTTCGCCTTGTCCCTGGAGGATCGCAGCCGCTATTCCTTCGGGGAATGGCCCCTCAGCGCAAGTCAGATCGCCCAGCGGCTCAATGACCTGGTGGATCTGGAGGCGATACAGCGGCTGAAAACCACCAGCATCACAAAGTTCCTGCTGCAGTCAGGGCTGCTTTTTGAGGAAGTCGGGTCCAGCGGAAACCGAAACAAGCGCCCCACTGAAGCCGGCTGGAAGCTGGGCATCTCCACCGCCCAGCGCATGGGGCAGAACGGCGAATACACAACGGTGGTCTATGACCGGCAAGCCCAGCAGTTTATTCTGGACAATTTGGACGCCATCATTGCTCTCAACGCCGAGCCTCTGCATGAAAACCAGGGCAAGCCCTGGTCCCCGGAGGAGGACGATTATCTGCGCAGGGCTGTTTCGTCCGGCGTGGAGGTCAGAGACATGTCCGCCGAGCTCAAGCGCACCCGCGCCGCGATCCGCGCGAGGCTGGAGAAGCTGGGGCTGACAAATACGGAGTCTGCGCATGGAACATCTTGAGAAAACCATTAACGGCCGGAACTTTTGCTTTCTGAACCTGGAAGCCCTTGAGCCCGACGAGCGGGGAAGCCTGCCCGAAAACTGCGCTCAGGAGAAGCATGTATGCCTTTCGCTGTCGCATCTGGACAAGTTGCCCCTGTTCCCCGCCACAGAGGCGCTGTATCTGACCGGGGGCATCCCGGATCCGGCTGGCATGGCAGCGCTCTACGCAGCGAAATCGCTGAAACTCCTGGTACTGGACTATGAGGAGACCGACTCGGATGAGGACGGGATCCGTTTGGACCTCCTTCCCCAGTTGGAATATGTTCTCAGCCGTTCCAACCTGAACATTTGCCGCCTTGATGAGGCAAGGGGCACGACCATTGAGGTCCGTAACTTTTGGCGCGGCGGTAAGCCTGTGAAGATCAGTCTTGCGCCAGGGATAGAGCTTGCCAGGAGGCAGTTCTTTGTTTTTCTCTCGACGGAAGGTGAGGGTGCCGCCGCGGTAAAGATCATGGAGATCCTGAACCCGATCCAGGCCGCGCTGAACAAGATGGACAAGCGCTATTCCTCCAAGCTCGACAGCATTGCGATCATCCCACTCTGTGTTTCCGATCCGACAGTTCCGGAGAGGAGATATGTCTCGCTGAAAAAGCGCTATGCGGATCTTCGGCTGCGGATCGACTGGGATGCCTTCTGTAGAGCGACGCCGGGACAGAGGCAACAGCTGTGCCGGGAGAATATCCTCGCTTCCTCCGCATATATCGCGAAGAAGGACGACTCCTTTCTCCTGAAAGAGTTCCTGGCGGATATCGCTGCCGTGACTGACTGATCCTATCCTGTGGCCGTTCATGCGCAGCGTGCACTTCTTCGCATAAGAAAAATCCTCCTGCAAATACTATCCCTGACATGAGATAGAAACGCAGGAGGATTTTGCCATATGAAAGCAACCGGTATCGTGCGGCGGATCGACGACCTGGGAAGGGTGGTCATCCCCAAGGAGATCCGCCGCACCATGCGCATCCGCGAGGGTGACCCGCTGGAGATCTTCACGGACAAGGACGGGGAGCTGATCTTCAAGAAATACTCTCCCATCGGGGAGCTCTCGGACTTTGCCGCCCAGATCTGCGACAGCCTGCGCAAGGTCACCGACGGCATCGCCGCGGTCTGCGACCGGGACAGCGTGATCGCGGTGGCGGGCGGGGCGAAGAAGGAGCTGCTGGAAAAGCCTCTCAGTCCCCAACTGCGGGAGATCATGGAAGGGCGGCGGACCTACCGACACCAGAGCGGCGGCAGCAGCCTCCCGGTGAGCGGTGAGGACGAGCAGTTTTGCCTCTCGGTGGCGGCGCCGGTGCTCACCGAGGGAGACGTGATGGGCTGTGTGCTGTTCATTACCCCCCGGGGCAGCATTCCCGGCACAGAGGTGGAATACAAGCTGGCTCAGACCGTGGCCCTTTTTCTCGGAAAGCAGATGGAAAGCTGAAAACGGATCCCAACGCAGCCTCGTCGCAAAGCGTTGGGATCCGTTTTTTATGCAGCACTGTAGGTGCGGCGCTGCCTTCGCGGGATCACCAGGGATCCTTGAGGAAAGTGGTCAGGATGCTCTGGGAACCGGGACGCTGGGTCAGGCCGATGCTGTTGAGCAGGATCACATCCTGGGGCTGATACTCCTTCACATAGCTCAGGATCGTCCGGTCCGCGTGGCGATAGTCCAGGATCACCACCCGGCGGTAGTGCTGGGCCAGGTAGATGGTGAAAGGATTGCCGAAGGAGTCCTTGACGATGATGCAGCAGCTGTCCTCGGGCAGGGCGGGGTTGGTGAGCACGGTGGTTTCGTTGTCCCCGGCGATGAAGACGTTGTACTTGCTGCTGGGGTCCTTTTGGCTCCGGTCCTGCACCGGGTCCTTCAGGGAGGGGTAGGTGACGATGTCCATGGTGACCTCTCCGGGGGGAACATAGGCGATGAGCTCATCCTCCCAGAGATCCCGGGCGCCGGCCCGCCAGTAGAGCGTGCCCTGGAAGAGGCCCATGTTGACCTCCTCATATTCGCTGAGGGGCACCGGGGTGAAGCCCGCCTCCCCGCAGAAGACCTCGTAGGCGTAGTAGGCGCCAAGGGCGGTCCAGTGGTGATCCCCCCGGTAATAGATGTACTCATCCTTGTGGGCCAGGAGGTTGTTGAACACGTTCACCTTATAGATCGCCTCGTCCTCCCGGGAGAAGAGATAGCGCAGCATCTTGCTCTGGTCTGCACACTTGATCTGGGGCAAAAAGTCCGAGGCCACCAGCACGCCCACCGCCGTGGGCACCGGCAGATTGAAGAAGCGGATGCCCTCCTCCGAGAGCTCCCGGCAGAATTCATTGCAGATGGCCGCATAGCTGTCGGTATCGTCCTGGGAAAAGCCCTGGGCGGTGAAGACCATGTTCCCCAGGGCGATCAGGGTGCCTTCGCGGAGCATCTCGTCCTCGGCGTCCAGCCCGTCCCAGTGTTCCACCTCCTCCCAGGCGTCCGGCGTGGGTTCCGGCGTGGGGCTGCTCTCCTCCTGAGGAGCCGCTTCCTCTGCCGTCTCCGGCACAAGGGCAGGCTCCGGTTCCGGGCTTGCCGCCGGCGTGGGCGCGGGGGTCTGGGCGACGGCCGGGGAGGCCTCCGCCTCGGCCAGCAGCTCGTCCAGGCGGTCGTTGTCCGCGTTCTGATCCTCCTTGATCACCACCACGTTCCGGTTCAGTCCCTGGGCGGCCTCCAGATCCTGGGCCACCCGGATATAGGACTCCCGTCCGGGGAAGGTATCGGAAAACCAGATGCCGATCTGGTCAAAATAGCTGCCGTCCCAGAAGCTTTCGGCGGAGAATTCCGGAAACGCGGTAAGCGTCCGCTTTTCCGCCATGGAGGTGCTGGGCCGCAGGGGCAGGATGAAGGCCACCACCGTCAGCAGCGCCAGGACGGTGAAAAAGGGAATGGCGCGCTTTTGCTGTCTGCTGAGAGCGCGATTTGTTTTATGGGAATCTTTCAAACAAAGGCCCTCCCCTCAGAACTGGAAATACAAAAACGGGTTGTAGCTCTCCCCCACCAGCATGCAGGTGGAAAGGAGCAGCAGCGCCACGGGCACCAGGCAGTCCCGCAGGACCCGCCAGGCTCTTGCCTCGCCGAAGCGGAGATCCAGCCGTTTCCCGAGGGAGCTGATCAGCGGGGTGCAGGCCAGGGCGGAGAATAGCAGCAGGAAGATCTTGTTGCCAAGCAGGGTCCCCGTCACAAAGTCCGACAGGGGGTTGCCGTAAGCGCCGAAGAGATCGGCAAACACGGTCCAGCCCAGGCGGATATCCGTGAAGTGGAAGAGGATCCAGCCGAAGAGCGCCGCCAGCAGGCAGTAGACATGAGAGAGCACCCGGCTCTTTTCCAGCCAGCGCAGCAGAAAGCTTTTTTCCAGCACCAGAAACACGAAATAATACAGGCCCCAGAGCACAAAGTTCCAGCTGGCCCCGTGCCACAGGCCGGTGAGGGCCCAGACGATGAACAGGTTCAGCAGGTGCCGGGCCGGCTTTACCCGGTTGCCGCCCAGGGGGATATAGAGATAGTCCCGGAAAAAGCTGCTGAGGGAAATGTGCCAGCGCCGCCAGAACTCCGTGACCGAGCGGGCCATGTAGGGGTGGCGGAAGTTTTCCGGATAGTGCAGGCCCAGCATCTTGCCCATGCCGATGGCCATGTCCGAATAGGCGCTGAAATCCAGATAGATCTGCAGCATGAAGGCCGCCGCCCCCAGCCAGGCGCCCAGGACGCTCAGCTCCCGCAGCTTTGCCAGATTCTCGGCAAAGAGCGAGGGGTCCGAGAGGACCTCGGGCTTCAGGAGCAGGGCGTCCGCCACGGCGCCGCAGGGATTGGCCAGCAGGGTTTTTTTGGCAAGGCCCGCGGAGAAGCGGAGGATCCCGTCGCCGATCTCCTCCCGTCCGGAGCGTTCCTCAAAGAGCTCGTGGGAAATGTCCCGGTAGCGGACGATGGGGCCGGCGATGCACTGGTGAAAGAGGGCGGCGTAGAGCAGCACATCCCAGTAGCGCTCCCGGGCGGTGCAGCTGCCCCGATACACATCGATCACATAGGTCAGCAGCTGGAAGGTATAGAAGGAAATGCCGATGGGCAGGGCGATCCTGGCCACCAGATCAGGCACCGGGCCGAAGATGGAGCAGATCAGACCGGAGTACTTGAAAAAGCCGATGAGCCCCAGGTCCACCGCCACGGCCAGACCCAGCCAGAGCTTCCGCCCGCTCCCCGCCGCTTGCTGCACCCGCAGGGCGCAGAACCAGTCGGCCAGAGCCATGAACATCAGCAAAAAGACATAGCGAGGCTCGCCCCAGGCATAGAAGGCCAGGGAAAACAGCAGCAGACAGGTGCTCCCGGAGAAGGATTTCATCCGCCGACAGGCGGCGAAGATTGCTTTATTCCGGCGTTCTGCCGTTGCAGAGATAAAACACGGTGAGCAGACCCGGGCCGCAGTGGGCGCCGATGACCACGCCCAGGCCCGTGATGCTGATCTCCCCCAGCTGGGGATAAGCGGCGCGCAGGCCGTCCCGCACCGTCTCGGCATCGGCTCTGCAGTCTGCCTGTAGAATGTGGACCTTCAGGCCTGTGGGGTCCTTCACCTGGCTCAGGTCGTGGAGCGCCCCGTCCAGAATGGCCTTCACGGCTGCCTTGCGGCCCCGGACCTTCTTGGCCACGTCCAGGGTGCCCCGGTCGGGCACGTAAAGCACGGGCTTGATGGCCAGCATGGAACCCACCAGGGCCGCCGCGTTGGAAACCCGGCCGCCGGCCTTCAGATAGTTCAGATCGTCCACGGTGAAGCGGTGGGCGATCTTCAGCTTGTTCTCCTCGCCCCAGGCGATGACCTCATCAAAGCTGGCGCCCGCCTCCATGCGCTCCACCATATGCTCCACCAGCAGGCCCAGGCCTCCGGAGATGCAGAGGGTGTCCATCACATAGAGCTTCCGCTCCGGGTACTCCAGGCGGATCTCCTCGGCGGCCTTGTTGGCGTTCACAAAGGAGACGGACATCTTCTGGGACATGTCCAGGAAGATCACGTCCTTGCCGGTGTCCAGCAGGCCCTTGAAAAAGTCGTAATACACAAATTCGTTGATCATGGAGGTCTTCAGCCGGTCGCCCTTGCGCATGCCGGCATAGACCGCGTCCCGGCTCTCCTCCCGGCAGTCGTCCTCGAAGAGCTTGTCCCCCACGGTGTAGGTATAGGGGATGAAGGGGATCTGATGCGCCTCCAGCCAGGTGCGGGGCAGGTCGGAGGTGGAAGAGGTCGCAATGATGTAGTCAGCCATTCTTTTGTATTCCTTTCCAATCGATATCACGCCCCACAGAATAGCACAGCAGGGCCGGATTTGCAAGGAAAAGCCGTCCCGACGCCCCACAAAGGCTCTTGCGGCTGGCACGCTTTTCCTGTACAATGGAGGCAGAAATCCGGGGGAAATCATGACTTGGAGGGATCCCAATGAAAAAGCTGACTCTGCTTTTGCTGGCGGCGCTGCTGCTGATATCCGCCCTCTCCGCCTGCGGAGACGCCGGCGCTCTCGCCGCCTCCTGGACCTGTGCCGATGGGCGGGCCCGCCCCTCCTCCTGCGGGCATCTGCAGGTGAAGGACGGCAAGCTCTGCGGCGGGCAGGGCGAGCCCGTCATGCTCCGCGGCGTAAGCCTGAACGGTCTGGTCACCGGGGAGAAATACCTGGACCCGGCCCTCTTCCGGGAGCTTGCGGAGGAGCGGGGCGTGAATCTGGTGCGCCTTGCCATGTACACCTACGGCGTGGGCGTGGTGGGCTACTGCACCGGCGGAGATCAGGACCGTCACAAGGCGGACATCGCCCTGGGGGTGGACTGCGCCCGGGAGGCGGACCTGTACGTGCTCCTTGACTGGCACATCCTCAGCGACGGGGACCCCAACAACTATCTGGAAGAGGCCAAGGCCTTCTTCGCCGAGATGGCGGAGCGCTTCCGGGGCGATCCCTGCGTCCTATATGAGATCTGCAACGAGCCCAACGGCGTGGACTGGCCCGCCGTGAAGCGCTATGCCGAGGCCATCATCCCGGTGATCCGGGAGAAGGACCCGGACGCGGTGATCATCGTGGGCAACCCAGACTGGTCGAAGGATCTGAAGAGCGTGGCGGCGGATCCTCTGGAATTCGACAACATCCTCTACACCCTGCACTTTTACGCCGCCAGCCACGGGGAGGAGTTTCGCCGCATGACGGAGGAGCTGAGCCGGGCGGGGCTTCCCATCTTTGTGACCGAGTTCGGCGTCACCGCCTCCAACGGGGGCTTCCCCCGGGATCTGGAGGGAGCCGACGAATGGATCTCGCTGCTGGAGCGGGAGAAGATCTCCTGGTGCCTCTGGTCCTTCTCCGCCGCGCCGGAGCCCTGCTCCGTCCTGCGCTCCAGCGTCCTCAAGCACAGCGGCTTTGCGGAGGAGGATTTCACCGACACCGGCCTCTGGCTCTGGGACACCCTGGAACAACACGGGGGACGATGAAACCGGAGCCAAAACCTGTCAAAGGAGAATGCTCTTATGGGAATGACCTTTACCACACTTCACCTGTATGGCGTGGAACGGGACGCGCTCTTGAAAAAGCTCACGGCGGACGATCTGCTGCGGGAGCAAAACGCCCCCTGGCTCAGCCTCGTGCCGGTCTATGACCCAGAGCACGTGGAGACCCAGAGGCTTGAAAAGCTGGCCAAGGCCCTGACCAAGGGAACGCCCCAGGCCGCTGCCCTTCTGTTTTCTTATTTTGACGACGAGCGCTTTCTCTGCAGCTTCTTTCGGGAAGGGAGAAAACAGGCCGGCTGCCTCAGCCAGGAGTCCTGGGCCAAGCTGGGAAAGAAGCTGGACGAACTCTTTGGCGACACTTCTGCCACCAAGGCCTTCCGCTACGCCGCCCGCTGCTTCGATTTGGAAGAGCAGGTCCGCCTGCTGGAGGACAGCGTTGGCGCGGCGCTCTACGACTTTCCGGAGGAAGCGCAGCCCCGCCGGGTACCCCGGAGCGACAGGACCCTGCGGGAGATCAAGGCCCGGGAGGCCGCCCTGCGCAAGCGTCCCAAGCAATTTATTCTTACCGAGATTGCCCGGGAGGAATGGCCGGAGCGGCTGCGGCTGCGGGAGGCGCTGCTGAAGCTTCTGCGCCCGGCGTGGAGGACCTACCAGCTCAGCACGCTCCTATACAATATGGACTACATCCTTTTTGATGTTCCGGGAGCCCGAGATCTGGTATCCTATCCTTATATCGATTTTGAACAGCATCGGTACGGCGTCCTTTTCTACAACAGCAGGACCGGGGAGCATTGGGAGCCGAAAACGCCGCCGGGGATTCCCGGTGGGGCCGTCTGGCAGACGCGTCAGGGCGACATGGTGCTGCTGTTTTTACACATCTTCTCCGAGCGGAAGGAAGGGA
This sequence comes from uncultured Eubacteriales bacterium, assembly GCA_900316255.1. Classification (GTDB taxonomy): domain Bacteria; phylum Bacillota; class Clostridia; order Oscillospirales; family Oscillospiraceae; genus Limivicinus. The sequence goes on from ONCI01000015.1 coordinate 43,827, forward strand.
ACAGCTGGTTCGTCAGCGGCGGCAGGGGCGGCGTCCTTTGCCTGGGGCGGGACGAGACTGAGCGCTGGCGCTTTGAACCGGAGATGCACGGGGATCAGCGCCTCACGCACATCCACAGCTCCGCCGATGGCGTCATCACACTGTTTGCTTCCGGCATCAACGGCGGTGTTGTGGCTGGCGCGAAGATCTGGCAGATCGACGGCGAAACCGGGAAGCTGCTGCGCACGCGGAACATTCCACACGGGAATGAAGTACATCATTTGGCGTATTCGAAGGATCTGAAGCGCTTTGTATACTGCGAGAGAATCACAAAAGACCTGGTCCTGCTGAACGACGAGCTGGAGGAGACCGCCCGCTGGCCTAACTATAAGGGGGACGCTTTTTTCCGGGTGAACAACTTCTGCGGCCGCCTGCTCTGGGAGCAGCGATATTATGATATGAGATCCGTCTACCTGCACGACCTGCTGGACGGGACCGTCCGGAAGGTCCCGCTGGAGGTTCCGGTCTACGTCCGCTCCGTCCTGCCGGACGGACGGATCCTGGGCGTAAATGAAAAGCAAAGCATTCTTACCGTCCTGAACGGAGAGGGCATCGTGGTCTCCCGCTACACCGTCCCCGGCATGATCCAGTGCATCCTTCCGGAAATGAATGGCGTTTTCATCGGGGAAGAGCGCCCGCTCTCGGCTGACTTTTCAGCCCCCGGCGCACTTTTTGACGAGGCGGAGACCCACGTCTGGCGTTTGGACCCGGCAAAGCCTTGAGCGGCGCAGAAAGCTGCCTCGGCGTCGCTTTTCTACGGGATCGACAGATGAAAAAGGAGGCGCATGACAGATGGAAGCGCAGCCAAAGCGAAAGAAGAAAAAGGTCCGGCGGGCCCTGCTGCTGATCATTCTTCTGTTTCTGCTGCTTATTGGGATCTTTTTCGGCTATGTGAGCGTCTATTACCATGCGGACGAGGCCGCCCTGGCCGCCCTCCGCTCCGACGGAGCGGTGACCGTCACCCAAACGGGGACCGGCTGGTTCTTTGACGGGCCCTCGAAGACGGACGCGCTGATCTTTTATCCCGGGGGCAAGGTGGAGGAAACGGCCTACGCTCCCCTGCTGCGTCAGATCGCAGACGGGCAGATGGACGTGTTCCTTCTGAGCGTCCCCTTCCGCCTGGCGGTGCTCTCCCCGGGCAAGGCAGCGGACGTGATGGCCTCCCGCTCCTACGCCAACTGGTATGTGGGCGGCCACTCCCTGGGCGGCGCCATGGCGGCGGACTTTGCGGCAAAGCACGGTGACGGGCTCCGGGGTCTGGTGTTGCTGGCGGCCTACCCTACAAAGACGCTGGATCCTTCCCTGCCGGTGCTTTCGCTCTATGGCTCGGAGGACGGAGTGCTGAACCGGCAGAAGCTGGAGGCGGGGATCCAATATCTCCCCGCGGGCACGGTGATCCAGGTGATCCCCGGCGGGAATCACGCCCAGTTCGGCAGCTACGGCCCCCAGAAGGGGGACGGAACCGCCCTGATCTCCCCGGCGGAGCAGTGGGCGGAGACGGCAGCCCTGATCGGAGAGGTCTTCGGCGGATAAGCCTTGCGCAGCGCGGCCGCCGATGCTATAATTGCTTGAAAACAACTTGAATGAGGTGATGGATATGCGTTGTCCCTATTGCAATTCCGAGGTCAAGGACGGCAGCAAATTCTGCACCGAGTGCGGCGCCACGCTGAACGCCGCCGCCGTGCAGCGGGAGCAGGATCTGGAGGCCGTGACCAATACCGGGCTGGTACTGGGCGCCGCCGCCCGCAAGGCCAGGCTGGAGGCCTATGTCTCCCAGGATCAGATCATCGGCGCCAGAGCCTATAACGGCATCCTGCTGGGCGTACTGGCCTGGGGCCTGCTCGTCAACGTCCTGCTCTGCTTCACCGTGGGCGACGTTTACCGCTATGTGAGCCCCGTGGCCTTCCTGATCGGCTACTCGGTGCTGGCCTTCGCCGGGATCTTCATTTCCGGCCGGTCCGACAAGCCCCTGGTGAGCTTCTTGGGCTACAACATGGTGGTGATCCCCTTCGGGCTGGTGATCTCCACGATGGTGGAGGCCTACGGCGGGCCCTACTCCTCCCTGGTGGCGGATGCTTTCCTGTACACGCTGGTGATCAGTCTGGGCATGGCCGGCATGGCCCTGGCCTTCCCCAATCTGTTTCAGAAGCTGGGCGGCGCGCTCCTCGGCGTGCTGTTTGGCCTGGTCCTCTGCGAGATCGTGCTGCTGATCCTGGGCCGGGACCAGATCATCACCGCCTGGGTCGCCGCGGCGCTTTTCAGCCTGTACATCGGCTTTGACGTGTACCGCTCCCAGCAGTTTCCCAAGACCGTGGACAACGCGGTGGACTGCGCGCTGGACATCTATATGGACATCGCGAACCTCTTCCTCCGCATTCTCCAGATCCTCGGGAAGAGAAAAGACTGAAAGCACAGGGGATGTGAAAGATCACATCCCCTGATTTTTGAGTTTTGAGTTTCGAGGAAACAAGGCCGATGCGTTCTCAAAACGCAGCAGAAAGAGAGACCGGGAAAAAGGCTTTTTTCCCGGTCAGACTGTAGACAAACCTATGCGGCAGAGCTTGGACACGCATGGGGGGATTGTGAAGGGGGGAGGGTATGCCCCCCTTCACGTTCAATCTATGCCAAAGCGGTTCAAGCTGTCGACACTTTGTCGACAGCTTGAGGCCGGGAAAAAGGCTTTTTTCCCGGTCCCTTTTTGCTTATTTCTTTTTCTGCAGCTTGTAGAGCTCCTCCGTGGCGAGCCTGGCCTTGGCCACCGGGGTGCCCTTGGGCGGGAAGCAGTAGTACTGGGTCTCCTGGTCCCCGATGCAGATGATGTCCCCCAGCTCGTACCAGTAGTAGTCGGCATAGAGGCTGTAGTTCAGCCGGGCGGGCCGTTCAAAATGGAGCTTGCCCTCGCAGCCCTCCAGGACGAAGCCCTCCCTGTCGTGGCGCAGGCGGCCTTCGCCCACCATGTAGATGGCCTTGAAATCCACCAGCATGCCGATCTCAACGGGCACGTCCAGCAGATAGCGGTCCTCCTCCAGCTCCTTCCGGACCTCCGAGCGCTCCCAGGCGTACCAGTCCGGGATGTGGGAAAAGGCTGTCTCCCCGTTCAGGCGGTGCAGCTGTCCCAGCTCGTCCAGCTCGTACTCCGCGCCGCAGCTCTCGCAGCGCAGCCGCGTCCCCTTGCCCAGGGTCTTCCCCTCAGCCATGCAGTGGGGGCACTTGTAAAGGATGCGCTCCAGCCCGTCCGCCCGGAAGGGCTCGGGGATGCGGATCTCCTTGTCCCGCTGCCAGGCGAAGCCGTCGAAGGAGAACATCCGGTCCAGCAGCTCGTCCAGCTCTTTGGCGCTCTTCTGCTTGATCTCCTCCTTCGTCAGAAGCCCCCGCACCGTGGCGCTGACCTTGACCTGCCGCTTCTGCAGGCAGTTGTAGAGGGGATCCCGGGTGAAGGCCCCCTCGGTGAGGATGCCCACCACCGGCACCTTCAGGCGCTTAAGCATCACCCCCATGCCCCGGGGCAGGGGCGTGGCAGTGCCGTCAAAGCTGTAGCTGGCCTCAGGATAGAGCAGCACACTGCAGCCCTTTTCCCGGAGGGCGCAGTCCATGTCCAGCAGCAGGTTCATGTCCGAGACGAATTTGTTGGTGGGGATGCAGCCGATGGCGCGCATCAGCCCCTCCTTGCCCACAAAGCCGTCGGAGGTGCAGACGATGCAGTAGGGCTTGGGGTAGAAGATCCGGTTCACGATCTCCAGATCGATGAAGCTGGAATGGTTCATCAGGATCAGGTAGGGTCCCGGGCCCAGCTCCTCCATCCGTTCCACCCGCCAGCTGAAGTCCGTCTCCTTCAGGTCCTTTGCCCCCAGGAGGCGGATCAGGGCGCCCAGGGCACGGGAGGGCTTTTGGGGCGGCTTGTGCTCCGGACGGGGCAGGGCCATCACCTGCTCGTAGGAAAGGGCTTTGGTCTTGATCTTCATGGCGGAAGCCTCCTCACGCCGTTTTTTTCATCATATCCTATCAACAGGCTATATGCAAGAGAAAGCCTTGCATCCCCGGAAAAAAGGCGCTACAATAGCGTCATATCAAAAAGGAGATGATTCCATGACCGAGATTCTGGGCAACAATTTCTTCTTCGACTGGGAGATCCGGCTGATGGAGTGGCTGCAGAGCGCCGTTGGCAGCGAGGGGCCGTTGCTCTCGATTTTGAGCAGTCTCTCCGCCTTTGGAGAGCAGCTGCTTCTGGTGCTGGTCATGGGCTTTCTGTACTGGGGCTGGAACAAGGAATTCGGCAAGTATGTGGGCGTGAACGTGCTGGTGGCCAGCGTGTGGAACCCGCTGGTCAAGAACATCGTCATGCGGCTGCGGCCCTATTTTGCCAGCGAGAAGATCCAGCTTCTTCGCAAGCTCGAGCCGGACGCCGATATCATGGACGTGGCGGCCCAGGGCTATTCCTTCCCCAGCGGCCACTCCTCCAACGCCGTGTCCCTCTATGGCTCGCTGGCAGCCCACGAGAAGAAAAGCCGGCTCCTGTGGGTGCTGGCCGTTCTGCTGCCGCTGCTGGTGGGCTTTTCCCGGGTGGTGGTGGGCGCCCACTACCCTACCGACGTGCTCTGCGGCTGGGCCCTGGGTCTGATCGTGGTGCTGCTGGTGCCCTGGCTGCGCCGCCGCCTTCCCCGCCCCGCCTTCTACGCCGTGCTGCTCCTCACAGCCCTGCCCGGCTTTTTCTACTGCACCAGCAGCGATTACTACACCGCCTTCGGCATGCTGCTGGGCTTTCTCCTGGCGGAGCCCTTTGAGGAGAAGTTCGTCCGCTTCGAAAGCACCCACAATATCCTGCGCTGCGTCCTGCGCACCCTGGGCGGCGCCGCGATCTACTTCGGGCTGGACACGCTTTTGAAGCTGCCCTTCCCCAAGGAAGTGCTGGACGCGGGTGACCTGACCGCGCACCTGATCCGAAGCCTCCGCTACGCGCTGGTGGTCTTCGTGGACATCGGCGTCTATCCCCTGCTCTTCCGCTATACCGGCAGGCTCTGGAAGGAGAAGCGGGAAGGCTGATGCCTTACTCTCCATACGTAAAATACAAGGGGATATAGAAATCCCTGAAAGCCGTGGAAAGACCGGCTTGTAGGGGACGGCCTCCCGGACGTCCCGGCAGAAAAAGCCAAGAATAAAGAGAATCTCCGGCGAATACGAGTTTTTCCTTCCTGTATTCGTCGGAGATTTGTTTATGCGGGCTGCCGAGGGCGGCAGCCCCTACATCCGTTCAAGCGCTTTTGTCAGGTCCCCACTTTTTTATGGGCACTGCTCGGAGAGGTAGATCTTCACCCGCTCCTGGATCCGGGCGGCGCAGTCCTCTGCGCTCCGTTCCCCGGCGAAGAAGGGCGCCGCCTCGGCGCGGAGGATGTCCCGGACCGTGCCGTCCTGCCGGGCCAGCACGGCAGCGCCGGTGAAGGCGGCGGCAAAGAGGCGCATATCCTCTTCCGCATGGGGCCAGCGGTCGGTGAGCCCGTCCCGGTCCCGCTGCTGCAGCTGCCGCTCGATCTCCTCCTCCAGGCTCCCCTGCAGGCCGGAGAAGCCGTAGGCCATGGGGTGGAGATAAAATTGCCGCAGGAAGGCCCAGCATTCCGCCTTGTGAACGGAGGATGAGGACATGCCCAGGGCGGCGGGACCGGTGGCACTGGTGGGATAGAGGGCGCTGCCCAGCTCCGGGAAGCCTGTGATCACGCAGCTCTCCGGGCGGTAGTCATCCGCGGCGCAGGCCCCCTGCCACAGATCCCCCAGGTCCTCGATGTACAAAAGGCCTTCCCCCTCGCTGCGGTCGGGCTGGCGGGCGTAGTACTCCGCCGGGTCTGCCCCCTGGGCGGGAAGCTGCCGCGCCGCCTCCAGGACGGCGTGGAAATAGGGCGTGTCAAAATGGGCTTCCCCGCTGTCCCAGTCCACGAGCTTTTTGCCGGAGACCTGCACCAGCAGATCCAGCAGATCCATTTGACTCCGGGTCTCGGCGGTGAAGAGGCGGGAGCCGCGCTCCTCCGCCCGGCGGAGCAGCCCCTCCCAGGTATTCTCCGCGCCGGCAAGCGCTCCGGCCTCCCCCGTCACGGTGACAAGCTGATAGTTCGTCACCACCTCATAGAGGCCGCCCCGGATCTCCTGGGCCCGGAGCACATTGGGATAGAAGCTCTCCCGGCCCAGCTCCGGGTCCGCGTCCAGGTAGGGGTACAGGTCCTCCAGCTTCCCGTTCACCGCAAGGGAGGCGGCGTTCAGGCTGTCCAGAGAGAAGAGGTCCGGCCGCACCTGGCCGGTGATGATGTCCAGGGCCATGGCCTCCTCCGCCGCCCGTTCCGCCTGCTCCTGCTGCTGCCAGTCGTTGGAGTGCTCGCCGGTGAAATAGTCCCGCACCAGGATGCCGCATTCCGGGTGTTCCCGGTTCCAGTCCAGGATGGCGTCCTCCAGCCGGGGGCTGAGGAAGAGCCGGTCCGGTACCACCAGGGTCATGCTGTCCAGCTCCCCGTTCTCGTCGGCCTCCAGCTCCCTCATGCGCATGCGGAAAAGGCGGTTTTCCCCGTCGGCGGCGAAAAAGCCCTCTCCCGGCGCCTCCAGCAGTTCCCGGCCCACGATGCCCACGGAGAGCCACTCGAATTGCTTTTCCAGCTGTCCGCTTGCCAGATCCAGGCCGAAGACGCTGATCCCGTCACTGAGATAGAGGTCCCGGCGCTCTCCGCCGCAGAGCAGGGTGCCGGAATGCTCCAGGGGAATGCTGCCGCCGAAGGTCCCGGTCTCCCTGTCAAAGAAAGTGAGCACAAAGGACTCGTTTTCCCAGCCGTCCAGCACCAGCCGTCCGTCCGGCAGCAGGGCCATGTTCTGGGAGGAGGGCGTCTGCACGTCATAGAGGTGGCGAAGCCCGCCCTCCGCGGAAAAGACGGAGAGCCAGCCGTTACCCAGCAAATAGACGGTATCCCCCGCCGCCTGCAGCCAGAAGGGAAAGAAATCCGCCGGGTAATCCCCGCCGCCGAGAGAAAGCCGCTGCAGCTCCGCGCCGGTTTCATCCAGCTCCCGCAGGACATAGTCAAACTGGCGGGTCGCCTCGTTATAGGGATTGTTCAGCACATAGAGCGTCCCCCGGTCGGAAGTGCCCAGGCCCTTGATCGTCTCGCCGTCATAGGCCTCCAGCAGGCGCAGGTCGCCGCCCTCCAGATCATAGGAACAGATGCGGTGGGGCTGGTCGATGCCCTGGGCGTGGACGTAGAGCCGCCCATTTGAGGGCACCAGGCCGCTCTGCCAGTCCAGATTGCAATTATCCGGCGGCTGCACCTGGGTGGAGGCCAGCCGGTTCACGACGATCTTTTTTGCCTCTTGGGTGATTTCCACCTGGGCGGAGTGTCCGGCGGTGAGGCTCGGCGCCGGGCTGCAGGCGCAGAGCGGCAGGCAGAACGCAGCCAACAGCAATACACCTATCATTCTTCTGATTTTTTTCTTCATTTTTGTCTCCTTTCGGGGTCCCCAATGGCATATACCATCAGAGGCGTGAAAAGGGGACACGAGTAAACGATGATGAAATTCATTTTTCGCGGTAGCCTCGAAAGCGAAAGGACGTGGCGCTGTGACCGACAGCTTTTTGGAAACCATCTATCGGGAGATGTACCCGAAAATCTATACCTTTGCCCGGCTGCGGCTGCAGGATGAGCAGCTGGCCCAGGAACTGGCCCAGGACGTGTTCGTGCTGGCCCAGGAGAAGCTGGAGGAGCTGCGGCATAGTCCCAATCCCCAGGGCTGGCTGATCCGGGCGGCGGGCTACGCCGTGCTCCACGCCCAGCGGGAGCGGGCCGCCATCGCCCGGCGGACCGTGCCCCTGGAGGAGCTGCAGCTCTCTGCCCCGCCGCCGGAGGCGGAAGACAGTGATCTGCGGGAGCACATGAGTCAGGAGGAATGGAAGCTCCTGCGGGCGGTGTACTGCGAGGGCTATTCCATTGCAGAGGCTGCCCGGCTCTGCGGCATGAGCTTTGAGGCCTGCCGGAAACGGCTGTACCGCTGCAAGAAACGACTGCGCCAGGAGCTGGCAGCCCGGGAGAAAGGAGGGAGCGTACATGTACGATAAGGAAAGTCTGCAGGAGCTGGAAGAGCGGATCCGCGCCCTGGAGCCGGACTGTGACAGCGAGGAATGGCTGGCCCTGATGGACGCCTATACCGCCAGGACTGCCGATACGCTTCCGGATGTGGAAAGCTCCTTTCAGTCCTTTCTCCGGGACTACAGCGGCACGCCGCCTCTCTTTGCGGAGGAGGCGCCCACGGCGCCCAAAAAGGCGCGGCGGCATGTTCCGGTAAAGCTTTTGCGTACGGCGCTGATCGCGGCCGCCCTGGCGGCGCTCTTTTCCGTGACGGCCTACGCCCTCGGCTGGTTCGGCCTGCGGGAGCGGACGGTGCACACCGGGTATGAGACCACCCTCGCCGTCATCGAAGAGGACGGCAGCTCCCATCTGGAGCCGGCGGAGGCGGTGATCCTGCTGCCCACCGGCTACCGGGACAGCCCCGAGTATCAGGCGGCGGCGGAGTGGTTCTCCTTCCAGCTGCAGTATCAGGAGGAGATGACAAAGGCCTCCGTGGCCGCGGGCGGCGGGGCCTGGGACTGGTGCGACGACGCTGCGGCCAAGGCGCTGCTGGGGTCCGACATCTACCTGGCCTCCGACGTGCCCATGGCGGAAAAGCTCCTGGAGATCCGGGACCGCTACGGTCTCCGGCTCCACAGCTCCATGGTTTTCCCGCCCACCGAGGCAGAGTTTTACCGCCTCACCGGCACCGCGCCCTTCTTTCTGGGCGAGGGCTGGGTTTCCCCGGGCTATGTGTTCGAGGACGGAGCCTACAAGTCCGAGGGCAGCGTATTCCTGGGTGATCGGGAATGCATCTGGAGCCTGAGCCGCTACGTGCCCGGCACCATTCCCGCCTACCTGACCCTGATCCGGGATGAGGAGGACTTTGAGGAGTGGAGCTATACCACCGCCGGGGGCGACACCGTGGTCATCGACTATGCCAGGGAGGGGCAGAACCTCTCCCTGAACCCGGAGACAGAGGATCTCTACCACGCGGTCCTGATCCACTACACCGGGAAGGACGCCTTCCTCAATCTGAGCTCTCAGGTGCCGGGCGGGCGGGAGCAGGCGGAGAAGCTTGCCGAGGCCTTTGCCTTTGCCGCCGCCTGCAACGGCACGCCGGAGGAAAACTTCCTGCTGGAAAAGCGGGTCTATGCCGGGGAGAAGCCCTCCCTGACCCTCTCCGCCTTTTGCGAGCGGCCGGAGGCGAAGGCCAGCCAGGCCTTCCTGGACTGGTATATCTCCCGGAAGGACAGCCCCATGGCCCGGGACGGCTGCCCCATGGGCTGCACGGAGGAGGCGGAGCCCGCCCTGCGGGAGGCCTATGAGAAGATCGCGGCGGACTATGGTCTCCGTTATCCCGGAGACTGGTCCTGGATCCACAACGGCTGTGTGTACCCCCGGGGCTATAACGGCGGCGTCCGGGATTTTGACGCCTATGCGGAGAAGCTCAGCACGGAGCAGGTCTGGCAGCGCCTGGGTCTCACGCCCTTCGACGTCATCGAGCCCCAGGACCTGCTGCTCTACGACACGGGTTTTTCTCTGGACACGCCCTATTACCGGCTGCGCTGCTGGGAAAAGGGCAGCTTCTTTGCCAATCTTCGTCTGCCCGGGCCGGCGGAGGGCCGGGAGGAATGGCTCTTCGAGACCCGCTGCGGCGCGGTGGTGAGCCTGTCCCTGCCGGGAGAGGATCCTTATGATATCGCCGCCATCCTCTATGAGGCGCCGGAGCACTATGTGCTCATCGTGCCAAACCACCCGGATCTCTACTCTCTCCAGGCCATTGCCTGGAACATCGACTTCACGCAATTCCGGTAAAGGCAAGAGATTTGATCCCCCAGTCACCGTCGCACCCCTTCAGTCAGCTTCGCTGACAGCTCCCCCGGAGGGGGAGCCAAGGGCGACAGCCCCCTTTCGGTAAGGGGGCGCGGGCCGTCCGCTCCAACCGCCGCCCCAGGGAACCGGGCGGACGAGCCATGCTCGCCCCTGCGGTCTTGCGGGCATGAAAAAAGCACCCCGGTGGGGTGCTTTTTTGTTGGCTTGCTTTTACCGCAGCTGCTCGGCCTTGTCCAGGATGAACTGGCGCAGCCAGGGGCCGGCCTCCTCGTTCTTCAGGGCAAAGTCGATGATGGACTCCAGATAGCCCTTCAGGTTTCCGGTGTCGTAGCGGCGGCCTTCAAAATCCACGGCGCACATGGGCTCGTGGCGCACCAGCTCCTTCATGCCGTCGGTGAGCTGGATCTCGTTGTTGCGGCCGGGAGCGGTGTGCTCCAGGATATCGAAGATGCCCGGGGTCAGCACATAGCGTCCCAGGATGGCGTACTGGGACAGCTTCTCTTCCAGGGTGGGCTTCTCGTTCATGTCGCTGATGCGATAGACCCGATCGGAGAGCTTCTCCTCCAGCTTCACGGAGGAATACTTCACGATCAGCTCGTCCGGCACCTCCCGCACGGCGATGGCGCTGCAGGAGTTGGCCTCGGCAGCCTCCACAAGCTGCTTGAGCACCGGTTTTTCGCTGAGCATGATGTCGTCGCCCAGCAGGACACCGAAGGGCTCGTCGCCCACAAAGCTCCTGGCCCGCCAGATGGCGTGGCCCAGGCCCTTGGTCTCCTTCTGGCGGAGGAAGAACACGTCCGCCATGTCGGCCACCCGGCGGACCACATTTGCCTCGTCCTTCTTGCCGTCCTGGAGCAGGCGCTCCTCCAGGTCGGGGGCATAGTCAAAGTAGTCCTCAATGGGATTCTTGCCCCGGTTGGTGATGATGAGGATCTGCTCCACGCCGGCGGCCACGGCTTCCTCCACGATGTACTGGATCACGGGCTTGTCCACCAGGGGCAGCATCTCCTTGGGGATGCTCTTGGTGTTGGGCAGCAGGCGGGTCCCCAGGCCCGCAGCGGGGATGATGGCTTTGCGAACGCGCATGTCGATCTCCTTTCACCCCCGTCCGGGGGTCATTTCCTGTTGAAACGGTCGATAAACTCGCGGATGGCCTTGATCCTCGGCAGCTGACGCAGCAGCGTATAACCAACGAGGTACAGCACGGCGGCCTCGCCCAGGCCCACGGTGAGGGCGTTGAAGCCGTAGGAGGCCAGGGGTTTGTCCGGAAACTCCTGGAAGCCATAGCCCCAGGTGAGCACCGCGCCCACGATGACGGCGTTGAAGAGCACGGGCATCAGGCAGCCCAGGAGACGGTTTTTGACGGTGTTGCCCTTTTTGCCGAACCAGGCGGTGAGCAGCCCTGCCAGCAGGGTGGCCAGGGAGCCGAAGACGATGTCCAGCACGCTCCCGGTGTAGAGGTTGGCCAGGACGCAGCCGGCAAAGATGCCCCAGACGGCGCCGGGCATCAGGAAGGGCAGGGCGGTGAGCGCCTCGCTGACGCGAAACTGCACCGGCCCGTAGCTGATGGGGGCCAGCACGATGGTGAGGGCCGCGTAGGCGGCGGCGATGACGGCCATGACGGCCAGGCGGAAGACTCTGTTGGGGTTTTGCTCGTTCATGTTTGGGGGGTACCTCCATTTTTTATTTTGCCAACGGAGGAACCCGACAAAACTTAAGCCGACAGCGCGGCTCCATTTTTTGGTTCGACCGTTGGGTCAAAGCTGGGTGTGGAAACCAGCTTTTATACAAAAGAAACGCGCTCCATTCTGCTTTTGCGGAAGCTCGGCGCGAGAGGACGGGACGTCGAGGACGCCGTCCCCTACGTCCTTGTATCACCTTATCCTTGTCATTCTGAGGAGCGCAAGCGACGAAGAATCTCTTTTGAGATCCTTCGCTCCGGCTTCGCCTTCACTCAGGATGACAGGTTTCCTTTTCGCGGAAGCCTTGGTGCGGGACGTCGAGGACGCCGTCCCCTACGCGGGACGTCGAGGACGCCGTCCCCTACAGATTTGGCTCTTCCTTCTCCTCTCTCTTGTGGAGAGAGAATTCGCAGCCGCAATAGAGCTGCTGATAGATGCCGTGCTCGTTGGCAAGCTCCCGAGAGCGCATCTCCCGTCCCTGCTTTTTGAAGTCCGAGGGGAGCCAGGCCACCCCGGCGGCCTGGCCGATCTCCTCCCCCAGGGCATTGATGCGCTTTTCGTCCTTGTGGCGGGAGAGGGTCAGGGTGGTGCAGAAATAGTCGTAGCCGTAGTGCCTGGCAAGCCGCGCCGTCTCCAGCAGTCTGAGACGGAAGCACTCGGTGCACCTGGCGCCGCCCTCCGGCTCCTGCTCCAGGCCCTTGACGCGCCTGTCGTAGTCCTCATGCTTCCAGGGCTCCGCCAGGACGCTGACCTTATCTCCAAGGCCCATCCGCTCGATCATCTGCACCAGGGCCTGGAAGCGGCGGTCAAACTCTGCCTGGGGATAGAGATTGGGGTTATACCACAGCACCGTCACGTCGAAATACTCCGTCAGATACTCCAGCACCGCGCCGGAGCAGACGCCGCAGCAGGCGTGCAGCAGCACCCGGGGCACCTTTTGGCCCCGTTTCTGGATGATTCGGTCCAGTTCCTTCTGATAATTGCGATTCATGGTCCCACTATATCATAGACAAAGAGAAAATGCTACAAATGATTGAACAAAATCAAAAGATTGACGGCGGGGGCCGCATGCGGTATGATAGGCGCAGAAAATCTGCAGAAAAGAGGGACCCGCCATGGACAGCCGCACCAGCAAACAGAATTATTACCTGGACATTGCCGACTCCGTTCTGGAGCGCTCCACCTGCCTGAGAAGGAAGTACGGCGCCATCATCGTGCGCAACGACGAGATCATCTCCACCGGCTACAACGGCGCGCCCCGGGGCCGCCGCAACTGCTCAGACCTGGGCTACTGCATGCGGGAAAACCTGCACATCCCCTCCGGGGAGCGCTATGAGCTCTGCCGCAGCGTCCATGCCGAGGCCAACGCCATCATCTCCGCCCCCCGGCGGGATATGATCGGCGCCACCATCTACCTGGTGGGGCGGGACGCCAAAACCGGGGAACTCTTGAGCGACGCCATGAGCTGCTCCATGTGCAAGCGGCAGATCATCAACGCCGGCATCGACCGGGTGGTGATCCGCCAGAGCCCCACGGAGTACCGCACCATCCCCGTCTCCGACTGGGTGGAGAACGACGACAGCATCTTCATGCTGTAAGAGCAGAGGGGGGCGACTGATAGCCGCCCCCCTCCTTGCCTCCCCCTCTGGGGGAGGTGGTATCGGGCTGCCCGCAGTCCGATACCGGAAGGGGTGTCATCCTGAGGAGGGGAAACCGACGAAGGATCTCGACCCGCCCCCCAAAAGCCTTCTCCTTGAGGAGAAGGTGCCCCGCAGCGCCGAGCATTGCTCGGCGTCACACCGGGGCGGATGAAGTGCTATACTCTCGTCCTCCGTCCCATGGTTGTTCCCCCTATCGGCCTTCGGCCACTTCCCCCGAGGGGGAAGCAAGTTGCTTCTTCCACTGCTGCGGCAGAACCAGCCGGGTGCCGCCGGGATCCTTCGCTGACGCGAAGCCATGACAAGGCAGGAGTCCTCTCGCTGTATCAAAACATCCCGAGGACTTCGCCCTCGGGGTGCCGCAAAGCCTTCCCCCCGCAGGGGGAAGGTGGCCGCGAAGCGGCCGGATGAGGTCCCCACGAAGCGGATTCATGCTTCATTTGTGCCGGTTCAGGTGGGACAGGGAACCGTCTCCTGTACCATACATGGAGCTTTGCGTCTCTGCGCGCAGAAGGAGGACAAAAATGAACGACAGCAAAGGAACATATGCCCTTGCCGTCCCGGCCGGCATCTTTCTGCTCCTCTACGGGCTGATTTCCGTGATTTGCATGCTCGGTTTTTTTGCCACGCCTGTGCTGGAAACCTTCCTGGACTGGACACGTTACCTGCTCCCTGGCCTCGCGGGGCTTTTCCTGATTCTTCGCAAACCCAGAGCCGCCGCAATCCTGATGGCCCTTGCTGCAGCCGCCGTTTTATTGCGAGAGCTGCCGGAGATTCCCCGCTATCTGGAGCCGAACGGCTATCTGACCAATCCGTGGGTGAAAATCGAGTACGCGGAGTACATTCCCGGCAAGTATGTGATTCTGCCGATCCTGAGCATCCTTGCGGCGCTGTGCTTTGCCGCCGCCCTGTATCTGCGGGGCTGGCCCTCGCTGCTCCTTTCTCTCTGCGCAGCCGCGGCAGAACTGGCTTATATGGTGGAGCAGATCGCTTCGATTGCCTATGTCACCGGGCATCCGACGGGTTTCAACGTCTTTTTCCCCCTCAACTTTGCCCTTGGCGCCCTGTTCGCCGGGCTCTATCTCTTTTCCCTGCGAAAGAGGGAAAGAGAATAGCTGCTGCCCTGTCTCTCATCGCCTGCGTCCCGCCTCTTCCGTAAGGGACACACGAATCGTCCCTACATCCTCCCGCCTCCCCTCCGTAGGGACGACCATTGGTCGTCCGCCCCGCCTCTCTTCGTGATTTTCGCTTTCCCGGCGGGCGGCCGAATGCCGCCCCTGCGGGATCAGGGGACCTCATCCGTCATCCGCCTTGCGACGCGAAGCTAGTCCTTTAGGGCGGGAGACGGCGGATGCCACCTTCCCCGTGCGCGGGGAAGGCTTTGAGGCAGCGACTGTACCGTCCGCAGGGAAGGAGACCAACCCCCTTGTCCTCTCAAAGCTCAAATCTCAAAACTCAAGACTTCGAAGCCAAAAACGACGCTGTGATCTTCATCACAGCGTCGTTTTCAGCTTCTCGTTGAGTTTTCCGTAGATCCGCTTCACGAACCAGGGCTCGGTGGATGCCTCCAGCGCCTCATCCAGCCCGAACCAGGCCACGCCCTTGTTTTCGTCCTCGCAGATGCGCAGAGGCTCGGTGTCGTCCGCCTCCAGCAGGTAGGTCACGTTCAGATGCAGGTGGCTGGAGACGTATTCCCCCCGCTTTTCATGCCCGTCCACGGTCACGGTCTCCAGGGAAAAAATGTCCTCCGACACCGGGCGCACATGGGTGACGCCGGTCTCCTCCGTCACCTCCCGCAGGGCCACCGCCAGAAGGTCCTCTTCCCCGTCGGCGTGGCCCCCGGTCCAGGACCAGGAGTCGTAGATCCTGTGATAGACCATCAGCACCCTGTCCCGCTTCGGGTTCACCACCCAGGCGGAGGCGGTCATGTGGGCGATCAAATTCTCCCGCAGAAAGGCGTCGTCGTTCTCCTCCAGAAAGCGGAGGATCACATCCTTGTCCCGCATCTCCTGCTCGTTAAAAGGCTGGTAGCGGGCGATCTCCTCATAAATGCTCATGTTGCCACCTCGTAAACGTCCTCCCGCAGGTGCAGGAAGGTGGGCAGCTGCCGCCGCACCTCTTCCACCCGGGCAAAGTCGATGTCCGCGTACAGGATCTGCTCTTTTTCGTCCGCCGCGGCGATCAGGGTCCCCCAGGGG